>JBBQYG010000179.1:0-7963 GCA_038208905.1 Candidatus Sumerlaeia bacterium
GGCAACGATGCGGTATCGTTCCGGGGGGAAGTTCTCAGCCCCGGTTGTGGTGCGTGTTCCCACGGGCGGCTACCTGCGGGGGGGCTCCCTGTATCACTCGCAATCCGCCGAATCGATCTTCGCATCGTGCCCGGGGCTGAAGATCGCCTACCCGTCCAACGCGGCGGACGCGATGGGGCTGCTGCGCGCGGCGCTGCGGATGGACGACCCGGTGATTTTTCTGGAGCACAAGCACCTCTACTTGCAGAGCTATGCGCGATCCAACGATCCCGGCCCCGATCACGTCGTCCCGTTTGGCCGCGCGGCGATCCGCCGGTCCGGTTCCGATGTGACGATCGTCACCTGGGGCGCGCTTGTGCAGCGCAGCCTGGAAGCTGCCGACCGCCTTCATCGCCGCACCCAGATGCAGGTGGAGGTGATCGACCTGAGGACGCTGGTGCCGCTGGATTCCGCGACAATCTTTGCCAGCGTGCGAAAGACGGGTCGCGCGCTGGTGGTTCACGAGGAGTTTGAGACTTCGGGGTTTGGCGCTGAAATTTCTGCCCAGATCGCCGACCATTGCTTCGAATGGCTCGACGCGCCCATCAAACGCGTTGCGTCTAAAAACGCCTGGGTGCCATACTCCCCCGTTTTGGAGGAAGCGACGCTTCCCCAAGTCGATGATATCGAGAAGGCCCTCGAGGCGCTGTGCGGATACTGAGCGCCGATCAGAACGGGAGTTAGAACCGCACGATGGGAATCGACGTGATCCACGTTGTGATGCCCCAGATGGGCGAGGCCATATCCGAGGCGACAATCGTCGTCTGGCGTCGCAAGATCGGCGACGCCGTGGAGGAGGGCACGCCCTTGCTCGACATCTCGACCGCCAAGGTCGAGGTGGAGATCCCCGCCCCGGAATCGGGCATCCTTTCGGAGATTCTCTACGCCGAGGGCGACACGGTCCCCATCGATACGGTGATCGCGCACCTGCTGCCGCCGGGGTCGGCGGTTGACGCCATTGGCAAGGCTTCCCCCGAACCCGAGAAAAAGCCGGTCTCCAACGGGACGACTTCGCACGTGCCCAAGTCGCCCACGCCCCGCGATGAGCCAACCCCCAAGGCGACCGCGGATGTCGCCGCAAGCACGACCCCCGACGACACGGAGCGCGAGCGCGAGCACCTGATGAAGCGCCGCAGTTCGCCGCTGGTGCGTCGCATGGCATCTGAACTGGGCATCGACGTTTCGCGCCTGAAGGGCTCGGGCATCCACGGCCGCGTGACTCGCAACGATCTGGATCGTTACCTTGCGGAGGCGAAGGCCGCCGCCGAGGCGGAAGCCCCGCCACCCGCCGCCCATAGCCCCCATGCGCACATGGTCCAGCCGCCGCCGGGTCGCCCTGTCCGGCTCGATACCGTGGCCGGGATGCCGGGCGCCGAGGCGTTCCTGCCGCCGTCCGAAGAGCCCGTCTCCGTAATCCGCCGCCAGATCGCGGAACAGATGGTGAAGAGCGTGCAGAACATCCCGCAGGCCTTCACCGTTCACGAGGTGGACTTCACGCAGCTCGAGAAGATGCGCCAGCGGCAGAAGAACCTTTTCGAGGCGCAGTACCGCGCGCGGCTCACGCCTCTGGTATTCCTCATCCGCGCCATAGCCGACGGGCTGCTGCAGTGCCCCTACATCAACGCCTCGTGGGGCGGCGACCGCATCGTGCTGCACCGCAATGTGAACATTGGCCTGGCTGTGGCGATTCGCGGCGGGCTGGTGGTGCCGGTGCTCAAGTGTGTGGAGACCATGAGCCTCGCGGGCATCGCCCAGGGCGTCGTGGAACTTGCCCGCAAGGCGCGCGAGGGTAAGCTGTCACCCCGCGACATGGATGGCGCGACGTTCACCATTACGAGTCCCGGCCAGCTTGGCGCCGTGATGGGTATCCCCATCGTGAACCGGCCCCAGGGCGGCATCCTGCACTTCGGCGCCATTCGCAAGGTGCCCGCCGTGATCCCCGGCGAGGACGGCGAGGACACCTTGGCGATACGGCAGCGCGCAATGCTGACGCTTGGAATCGATCATCGCCTGATCGATGGGTGGGAGGCGGACAAATTCATGGTGGTGGTGAAGGACCGCATCCAGCGGACCGATTTCCAGTTGCCAGCCTGAGGCGGCGGTGACCACGCGCAAACCCAATGGCGAAGGGGGCGCAACCCGCCCGCCCTTCACGCTCGACTCACTTATTGGGCGCGTTCTCGACGACCGGTACCAGATCGAGGAACTGGTGGGAATGGGTGCGATGGGGGCGGTCTTCCGCGCCCTCCAGCTCCGCCTGCGCCGCTCCGTCGCAATCAAGGTTCCCAAGCCGGAGCACTGCTCGAATCCCGAGTTCCTTGCGCGCTTCGAGCGCGAGGCGCTGACGATGGCAAAGCTCGTGCACGAGAACATCGTGCAGATCCACGACGTCCACATGTCGCCCGATCCCGCGTGGCCAAGCTACATCGCGATGGAGTTCGTTGCAGGCAAGGACTTGGAGAAGTTCCTTCGCGCGGAGGAGCAATCGATCACGATCGGCGAAGTGGCGGACTTGCTCCGCGCGATCGCCCGCGGCATCGACGCGGCGCATCATCTGGGCATCGTCCATCGGGACATCAAACCGGGAAACATCATAGTCACCATGCCCCGCCGCGTCCCCAAGATCATGGACTATGGCATCGCCCGCGTGGAGATGGAGGGTGTCTTCACGACCAGCGACACTTCGACCATCGGAACGCCCGCCTATATGGCGCCCGAGCAGGTGCGTGGCGGCGAGGTTGACGCGGCGGCCGATGTCTATGCGTTCGCAATGACGATCTACCGCGTTCTGACGCGGAGAATCGCCTACGACGCCAAGAACACCACGAATCTTCTTTATGCGCAGGTGAACGATCCGCCGATCCCCGCCCACGTTCGCAATCCCCTGCTTCCGCGCGAGGTGCAGGAGGCCCTCGGCCCGGCCCTGGCAAAGAAGCCCGAGGATCGGCCAGCCAGCGCGGTGATTCTGGCGGAGCATGTGGCGGCAGCGCTCTCTACGATGGCGGAGCACAAGTACGGGTCGCTCTTCGGCGAAACCACGGAACCCATCGTATTGCCTCGCCAGGCGGTTGAAACCGTGACGGCACAGCGCACGGAGGAAAGTGTCCCGGACTTAGTCCCCCGCAGGCGATTTGCGGCATGGGGGATCGGTGCGGCAGGCATTGGATGCGCTGGACTGATTGCCTACGTGCTTGCTGCGGCGCCGGGGAGTAAGCCGAGCATGTCGGGTGAAACTTCCGCAGCCGCAACTCCCGCCGGCGGCGACTCCATTGAGGCAGCGCCAACCCCCGCCTTAGTGGCCAGGGCATTGCCGGCTCCATCTCCCGAGGCGAGGCCCGCTACCCCCTACCCCGCCGCGACCGAGGCACTGGCGTTGGCGTCGCCTCCGCCCCCCACGCCCGAAGCAACGCTGCTTCAGCCGCCAACCGAATCGGTGGCAGCCCCAGCCACCTCACCCCCCAAGGCGGAGTGGTCGCCTCCCTCCGAGCCGCCTCTCGCACGCGGTGTCCGCCGCCGGGCAATTCTGGATACCGTGGAGCGACACCTTCGCGACGCCGTTTTGGTGCCGCTCGCGCAGGGTGACTACGCGTCGCAGACCACGGCTCTCGGTGCGATCGACTCGCCCTCCGCGCGCGATCTGAGGATGGCGCTGGCGGTGCTCTCGCAAGACTATGGCAATCTGAGCGTTTCGCTGGCCCGCGTCGAGGATGCCACGTCGGCCTGGCCAGAAAGCGTCGCCTATGGGGCGATCCTGACGGTGACCGGGCGGCCGCATTCGAGGCGGGAGGAGGACTACCGGGAGCGCATTTTCCGGAGTGCCGCGCCGGTGACGTTCAAAGTTTCCCTCGCCCGGGAAGGGTGGGTCCTGAGAGGTTTCGACGCCAAACTGATGGAACTCAGCGCGATAAGCCGAAAGGCGCCTCCCCGATGACAGCGACGTGCAGTATGCTTTTCATGGGAACGCTTGCCATCGTGGCGGCCCTTGGCGCCGGTTGCGTCGGTGTTTACAATAACAGGCCCCACTTCATGACGGAGCCGCAGATCGGGATGTCGGAAGCCGACCTGATCAAGCGATACGGGACGCCGTCCTTTTCCGGCTTCGCGCTGGACCAGAAGATCTACACCTACAAGGTCCGCGACAACAAGTACATCGTGCTGGTGGGGCTTTACGAGGGATACGACCTTGTGGTTGTGTGCGAGGGAGGCGAAGTGAAGGAAATCGCGCGCGCGCCCCGCCCCACGACCCTGACGATTCTGCATCCGGCGCCGTGGGCCGAAGGACTCGACTAGAATAGATCGGCGGAGGCCATGCGGGACGCACAGGCAATGAACATCTGCATCACGGTGATCGAGCGCAACAATTCAGTTACCTCCTTCGTTTTCGAGAAGGGCGAGGTGACGATGGGGCGCAGTTCCTCCAACGACCTGCGATTCGACGCCATCATCTACGAGCAGATTTCGCGCAACCATGGACGCGTGGCGCTGGATCGTTTTGGCGGCCTGTTCTACGAGGATCTCGGGAGCAAGCATGGCTCCTTCATCGATGGGAAGGCGATCCTTGGCAAGAAGCTGCTCGAGCGCGGCGACGCGGTCCGGATCAGCCCCGACGGCCCGGTGATTTCCGTGATGTGGCCCCAGGAACGCGTCACCGGCCACGATGGCACCCATCTGCGCTCGCACGTGGATTCGCCCTACTTCCCTCTCTGCTTTTCGGAGGGATTCATCGAGCGGTTCCATCACTACGAAAAACTGGCCGCGGGCGGATTCGGCGAGATCTGGAAGGCGACGCCGAAGGACGGCAGTACGCCCGTGGCGATCAAGTTGCTGCATCCGATGCTGCTGAATCCCGAGCACATCCAGACGGTTGACCGCAACTCGCTCGTGCGCCGCTTCGCCCGCGAGGCGCGCATCCAACACCTCCTCTCCGAGTCCGGCGCCCCCGCCACGGTCAAGGTGCACTCATGGGGCGACGATCCGTTCCGCGATTACCTGTACATCATCATGGACCTGATCGATGGGCGCTCCTTCGACCGAGTGATCATCAGCGAGGGACTGATGAGCCAGGACCGCGTGATTCGATACATGCTCCCCATCGTTCGCGCGCTGGAGGCGGCCCACAGCTTCGAGTTCGTGGATGACGTTGGCAAGCAGTGCCGAGGCGTGGTCCACCGGGACGTGAAGCCCAACAACATCCTGATCGAGGCGGCCACCGACGAGCCCAAGCTGCTGGACTTCGGCGTGGCGGGGATCATCCAGGGCGGCGACCGCCTGACGATGAACAACGTGACGGTGGGAACACTCCAGTATCTGCCGCCGGAATCGCTTCAGAGCGGGGAACTGGGCGCGGCGACGGATCTGTGGGGCTTTGCGGTGACGATGTATCTGGCCCTGAGCGGTGGGCGATTCCCCTACGACGGCTACAGCAAGTCCGAGCTGCTGGGCTCGCTGGAGCTTGGCAAGATCGTCCCGATTCGCGCGCACCGCGTGGACTTGGACATACGCCTGTGCGACGCGCTGATGTTCAGCCTGAGTCCCGCGCCGGAACGCCGACTTCAGACCGCCCGCGAATGGATTGAACTTCTCGAGGAAATTCAGTCGGGGAAGTAGCTGCCTCCCTGCCGAATCAGCCTTTGTTCGCCGGTTCCGATTTGGCGCTGCGGCAGCCGATGATCTTCCAGCCCTTGTAGGTCTTCTTGAGCGTGTAGGTCTCGCGCCGGGAACTCGGCGAGCCTTGGATGGTGTCCACCCGGTCAATGACGACTTTGGCCACGTTGAGGCTGACCTTCTCCTCCACGACGGCCTCGACGCGCTGAACACGGCTCAGGCCCTTCTCCTCCAGATACGTCTGGCGACGGCGCGCAACGTAATCGTGAAGGCCCATCTGCCCATTCATCTCGTCGCCCATGCAGTTGTACTCGCTCGCAAAATCCTGCACGTTCCAAGACTCGACAAAAACCCTGACAACTTCCTGGGGTGACATTCCCGTCAGATCGAAAGGCGCGCGCGTATCGTTGTCGGGGGCGACTTGGTGCGATGCAGGGGGACGCTTGGCGGCGAGCGGCGTGATCGGGGGGGGCGTGTCCCGCTCCGCCGTGGCAGGCTGGGCGCTCAGGTAGGTTCCGCGCCGCAGCAGGTACTCGACTCGCCCGAGGAGGTCGAGCGGATCGAAGGGCTTCCGCACGTAGTCGTCGATGCCGAGGCCCTTGATCCAGAATTGCGGCGGGCGATCATTGTCGTCGCCGAGTGCCGACATTACGACGAAGGGAATCGACTTGAGAACGTCGTCCTTCTTCACGCGCTTGATGACCTCAAGGCCACTGACGCGGGGCATCATCAGATCGCAGATGATAAGGTCCGGGCGTTCCTTTGCGGCGATGGCGAGGCCTTCCTCGCCACCCCTCCCCAGCAGGACAGTGTGCCCCTTGGTGCCGAGGACGGCGCGGACCATGTCCAGCACGTCAACTTCGTCGTCGATCACCAGAATTGTCTTCGTCATTTTGCCATCCAACGGAAATTGCGCCCGCGAAGGGGGCGGCGAAAAGTCACATGGCGGGAGCATAGCACTCACCCGCTGTCCTGTATAGTTTGGTGACAACCGTGCGGAACCGGCAACCGGTTTTCCGTCAAACTGGTGTCGCCCCCTACCCCAAGACGCCAAAAGTCTGGACTTTCGCCCTGTCAAACTACGGGGAGCACTTGCCTCTGGAAGGGGACCGCGCCGACGTTTGGCTGATGAAGAAGACTTCCTCTCCCCTCTTTTGGCTCCCCTATCCACGCCCACTGATTACCGGTCGCCTGATCCGGCGATACAACCGGTTTCTGGCCGACGTGGAACTGGATTCCGGCGAGCGCGTGGTGGCCCATTGCGTAAACACGGGGCGCATGGAGGGCTTGGTCGCGGCGCGCGGGCGCGTGTGGCTTTCGGAGTCCGACAACCCGGCACGGACGCTCCGCTATACGTGGGAGATCGTGGAAATCGGTGGCGTTCTGGTGGGTGCCAATACCGGGATTCCGAATCGCCTGGTGCGTGGGGTGCTGGAGGCGCGCGCCCTGCCGGGCCTCAAGCGGTGGACGCAAATGCGCGCCGAGAAAAAGTATGGCGAGAACTCGCGCGTGGACTTCTGGCTGAAGGAGGGGCGGCGCGAGCACTTCATCGAGGTGAAAAATTGCCATCTGGTCTATCCGGACGGATTTGGCTACTTTCCCGATTCGGTCAGCGAGCGCGCGACCAAGCATCTGGAGGAACTCGTCGAAATCGTCCGCCAGGGTCACCGCGCCACCGTCATCTTTACGGCCCAGCGCGCCGAGACGAAAGCGATGCGGCCCTCCGATATCCACGATCCGGTCTTCGCTGCGGCGGCGCGCCATGCGGCGCAGGAGGGGGTTAGGTTCCGGGCTGTCCGCGTGGTACCTGCGGCCACGGGACTGCTCGTCGAGAAGGAGATCCCCGTGGACCTTGGGCCCTATGCGACGGAACCGATGAAGGCGTGGCGCGAGGCGAGCGCGAGCGCGAGCGGATGGGTGCAGGTCAAGAGGGCACCGGCTGCTTGAAATAGATTCTTCGTGTGCGTTTTTGAGCGACTTCGATTTTCTTTGACATCCGTTGGCGTGTTCGATCACTGATTGACCGGTCAATGCCTACGGGGGCGCGCGGGTGGATTGGTCACCCGCTCGACCTGGCTCGGGAATGTGGACCGGTACAAGCCGCGGGCCGCTGATGCCCAAACTGGAGATGCTTATGGGGTCCAAGCTAAAGGTTGGTTTCTTCGGGATCGGACTGGATACCTACTGGCCGCAATTCGCCGGTCTGCGCGAACGCCTGATGGGCTACTTGGAGATCGCCGAAGGGAAGATCGCGGCGGGCGACGTGGAGGTCGTCTCGGCGGGGTTGGTGGACAACGTGGAGAAGGCCAACGAGGCCGGC
>JBBQYG010000180.1:0-7960 GCA_038208905.1 Candidatus Sumerlaeia bacterium
CCAGCGACTGGAGGAGCCGCTTCTGAAGCGACAGGTCGATGGGGGGGGGCTGCTTGGATTCGGGGGGCATCGTGGGCGGATTGGGCATCAAGCCGGGGCGAGTCGCAACGGGGATGCGCACCCGGGAATACCCGGAATTCAGCCACTTTTTAGGGCAGAAGAGAAAGAGACTGTTGACGGCGGAGGTTTCTTGTCGCCAGTCTATCGCGCGGTCGCCTCTCCCGAAAAAGAAGCAACGATGATTCTGAAACAGCCATCCCTACGCAGTCGTCGACGCCGTGGTTTCTCCATGGCGGAAATGCTCGTGGTGCTGGTGATCATCGCCTTTGCCTCCACCGTTTCGCTCCTCGCATACAGCAACTACCGCCAGGGCGCCAACGTTCGGACGTCGGCGGAGAAGGTGCGCGCGCTGCTGGTGAACGCCCGCGCGCGGTCGATCGCATCGGGGCTTCCCGCCGCGGTGACCTTCGATCTCGACAATCAGTCCTACTGGATCGACGACCTTGATTCCGCGCTGGCAATCCGCGCTGCGAAGGCGATTCCGCCGGAGGTTTTTCCGGAGGAAGTGATTGTCGAGTCTCTCAAGATCGGCGCCGACGTCCATGAGGACGGCACCCGGCGGATTGTCTTCCGGCCAGAGGGGACAAACCCCTTCATCACGGTGAATTTGCGGCGCGCCTTCGGCGACGACGTGGATACCAACTACTACGCGATCCAGATGTATCCGACTTCCGCCGACCCCAAGGTGTGGGCCCATGCGCGCAAGTAGCCGCTTCGCCCATCGCAGGCGCGGCTTCTCCCTCATCGAGGTGATCGTCGCCGTCATGATCCTGCTGGTGGGGGTCGTGGGGATTGTGCAGTTGTTCCCGCCCTCGCTGCGTGTTTCCTCGGAGGCGGCGCTGAAGGGCCGGGCCGCGTTGCTGACCCAGCAGAAGCTCGCGGAGCTGCGCCGCGACGACGATTCGATGCGCACGATCCTGACGACGATCGCGGGGCTGGGCACGGACGAGACGCCGCCGGTGTCCTTCGCGGACGACGACCGGCTGGTCTATCAGTTTTCCGCCCGCTCGGCGATCGATCCAGAGAACACCAGCAACGAAACCCAGTTCGCCCCCGACGTCCCCCGGATCGTGGTGCGATTCAACCAGGCTTTTCGCGCCGACCGCGGCGTGCTGTATGAACTTCGGTTTGACGGCTAACGCGGACCTCGGGGTAGCTTGATTCCGAAAATAGTGCGAGACGGTTTACGGTAGCTGCCCCATACTCAAGGCGGCTTGGCCCGGGATACGCGGGCGGGCTGCGTCGCTCCCCAGGGGGCGGCCCCGACGGAAACTCGGCGGAACGCGATGGCGACAGGACAAATCCCCCTCATGCGGCGCTATTCCAAAGGCTTGACGCTTCTGGAGTTGCTGGTCGCGCTGACGGCTTCGCTGATCCTCGTGGGCGGCGTGGCCACGGCGTTCATCTCGGTCCTCCGCGCATCCGACGAGGCCGAGTCCATTGTCCGCGCGCACACCAGCGCCCGCAGCGCGACGCAGGCCATCGCCCGTGACCTGCGCCTCTTGCAGCTCGACTCCGACCCAGCCTATCGACAGTTGATTCTGGTGGACCAGCCGCTGGCCTCGCCCGACCCACGGGAGGAAGTGGATGGACTCGACGATGGGCCGGGGGCGGGGACGCAGTGGACCGCGCCCGACGACCGCCATGCGCTGATTGGCGGCGTGGTTCAGGAGCGCGCCCCCTTCGTGGGCGTGCCGGACCTTGGCGATGCGAACGTGGACGAGGACCCGGGCTATTCCGCCGACGAGATCACGTTCATCCTGCCGGCGGGCGTCATGGCGGCGGGAAGCCCGCGCACGCGCATTACTTATCGCATCGGCGAGTTCGACGGAGAGCGCGCCCTGCTCCGCGCGACGGTTGTCAACCCGGCGCCCGATGGATCGGGCTCTCCCGAGGTGGTGGAGCCGGTGATCTTCGATCCCGTGAGTCTCGATATCCTGGCGTGGAACTCCAACAACAACGCCGTGGCGTCTCCGCTGGCGGGCCAGCCCTACTGGCAGTCCACGTGGAACGCGGCGGGAATCATGCTCCCAAGCATCGTGCCGTCGCGGGCCCCGGCGGGCGTTCCGCCGTTCCGCTATCCGGCGGCGTTCATGATCCGCGTCACGGTGAACGCGGAGCGGTTTCCCCTCTCCGAAAATCCCGGCTGGCAGTTGGGCGCGACACCGCTCAAGACCGTCGCCATGACCACCATCGTCAACGTGGAGAGCGTGATCCAGGATCCGCTCTATGACGCGTGGGTGAGGAACTAGCCATGGCAAGGCGCCCCGCAAACCGCCGCGGCTCCACGATCCTGATCGTGCTGGCGCTGCTGTCGGTGCTGATGCTGCTGGCGATCATGCTGATGTACACGAGCAAGCTCGAGCGCATTTCCTCGGAGAACTTCGCGCAGTCGGTGCAGACGACCACCTCCGCGATCACGGGCCTGGACAAGGCCGCGCGCGAGGCGATGGACCGCCTGCCGATCGGCGATCCCGTTGGCACCGGGACGCTGGCGTTTATCGACCCATCGCCCAAGGCCGCGGGGAACCTCGTCGTCAGCGCCAAGCCCGTCGCCCCCGCGCGCATCAAGGGCCTCCCGGCCGTTGGCGAACCGGGTATCCGCACGGCCACCAGCCACGTGGTATTTTCCGATCTGTCGGGTCGGCTGAACCTGAACACGGCGGACCGCGATTCGATGGTGCGGCTGTTCGACGTGGTTGCGGCCTCGATCGGCGAGTTCGTGGATTCCGCGGCGCTCGCGGATGCGATCATCGCGCGGCGCCTTGGCGCCGACGGCGGTGCGGGGACGGCAGCGACGGACGACAACGCAAGTGCGGGGCGCTCGCTCGATGCGCTCGCCTCGACTTCCACAGGCGCGGCCTCGGGCGAATGCCCGCCGCTGCTGACGCGCCTTCCCTACTCGACGGCGACGCTTGATCGGGCGAGCGACAATTCGGACCGCGTGGCGCGCCTGTGCGGAATAGCCCCCATCGCCCGCGCCCAGGCCGACGACCGGCTCCGCTTCGGCATCGACGAGGCCGACGAGTATGTTTCCGATGTGCGCTATCCGCCCTTTGGCGACGACGCGCGCGTGGGAACGCTGGCGGAACTGCTCGCCATTTCCAGCGTCACCGAGACTTTCGTGGCGGCGCTGGCGCCGTTTGCCACCACCTTCAGCGTCTCCGTGGAAACCCGCCCATCCGTGAGCGACAACCTCAGTCGCCTCTCGCTGGTGGATATCAACCGCGCCTGCGTGGATGAGATTCTGGACGTGCTGCTGGACCAGTACGGCGACACGAAGGAAGAGGACCTGCTGCGCCAGTTCGCCGCGAACATCGTGGACTGGCGCGACGAGGACCGCCGCCCGACGGTGATCGGCTCGAAGGACGGCCTGACGTCGATCATCGGCCTGGAGCGCACGCCGTATATCACCGAGGTGTATCCCGATGCCTCGGACACCACCGGCGCCGACAACGGCGAGTATATCGAGATATACAATCCGTGGCCGGAGGAATTCAACATCCAGGGCTGGACCATCGAGGTGTCCTCCTCGGCGCAATCGCGCACGGCGCTGACGGGCGTGCTTCGCCCGGGCGCGACGCTGATCGTAACCGACGATATCGACGACTCCGACAGCAACGGATTTTCGTTCTTCGACCAGTTCCGGATTGTCGAGAACGGGGTATCGCGCCGCATGCTGGCGAATTCCCAGCTCCAGATTCCGAATTCCGGGCTGGTGGCGATCCGGCTGCTCGACCGTCAGGGGAACCTGGTGGACGAGTTTGCGTATCGCCGCCCGGCGGACACCAGCGTGCTTTCCTCGTTCCAGCGCGGCAACCCGCTGGTCCGCGAGGCGAGCGTGGCGCGGGCGACGCCGTTTGCCCAGCTTGCCGCTCCGCCGCCGGACGCCGAGACGGCGGAGCGGTTGCGCTACTATCCGGCGGACGCGCCGTTCACGAGCGAGCTGGAGTTGTTCAACGTCTTCGCTGGATTCGCCACCGACGCGGGCAGGCGGGGAAGCCGCTGGGGTTTCCCGGCGCTTGTGGGGCCGACCAGCGCGGCGCCCGCCGACGCGACGCTGGCAAACGATCCGTTTGCGATGGACGCGCGGATGGTGGACCTCTTCGTTGTGGAGGCGATCGAGCGGCCCGTGTTCTCCGCCAATACGCTGCCGGGCCACGGGGGCGGATACGCTGCGGGCGATTCGGAGACGCTGGCCTGGTATAAGCTCTATGGCGCGCCGATCGGCCAGCGCCGGGGGCTGATAAACATCAACACGGCATCGGCACCGGTTTTCTATGCGATGGGCTTCGAGCAGAGCGCCGTGGGGGTCCTGATGCAGCGGCGGGCCGCGGCGGAATCCGCCAACGCGGACGCGGTGGCTTACCGCTTGCGGTCTGAAATCCTGGTGGACCGGGACATCTGGCCGTCCTTTGGGGCGGGTCAGGAGTGCCAGCGCCTGGCGGCGATGGCGCCGCTGTTCGCCCAGCTTACGACCACTTCCAGCGCGTTTCTGCTTGAGGGCACGCCGCTCCAGCCCCCCAATACGGCTGCTTCAACCACGCTGTTCCCCCGGATTCAGGCGCAGTACGCCTTTGACCAGGCAACGCCCGACCTCGTTTTCTGGAGGTTCCTGCCTTGATACAAAGAAAATTCGGTCTCGGGGTTGACGATCTGGCCCGAATGAACACAAGCCTTATGGGGCCATCCGGCGATGGTTCCCAAGCCCCCCAAGGTTCTCGCCCCGCCATGCCGACCGTGTCCCCCATCCTCCGCCTCCGCCGCCAACGTGGCTTCACGCTGGTGGAGATGCTTGTGGTGGGCGCGCTGATCGCCGTTTTCAGCGCCCTCGCGGTCTTTGGCGTGCAGCAGCAGTTCAACTCCAACATCCGCAAGGCCACCATCGGCGAGACCCGCCAGCTGGCCCAGGCGCTCGATTTCGCCAATCTGGACACGAATCTGTTCCCCCGTCTTTGCTTCATGACGGAGGGGGTGGTCGGCTTGGACTTCCTGAGCCTCCAATCGTCCAACAACAATAGCGTCCTCCAGACCTACCGCTTTCTGGACATCTACGGGCGGGCGAGCACTGACTTGGCGTCGTCCCTTCAGATCGGAGCCCGCAACCGCTCCAACTGGGACGGCCCCTACTTCAACATGTCCCAGGCCCGCGATGGCGTCTCTCAAGGCCGCGGCGGCTCGGTGCAAATGGTCCTTCCGGAGTTTGCGGGGCTCAGTTCGGACCCGGAATCCCCCGCCAACCGCGGCTTCCGCTGGCCGGCGGATCCCTACACGAATCCCTATATGATTTACATGCTGGACTTGGACCTGACGCAGGGTCCCTCGGTGCCACGGCTTCGATTCGTTTCGGAGCGCAACGCTCAGGACTCCTCTCTGAAGGGGAACTACACAAACGCGGTGGTCAGCTATGGCAGGAACCAGTATCCCGGCGGCGGCGACGAAGTGCGCCCGGCCGCGGGGGCAAACCTCGGCGACTTGAACACGGTGGGCACGGGCCAGTGGAGATTCCGGCTGTACTACGGCAATCCCGCCTCCCGCCAGTTGCGTCTGGCTCCCCTCGGCGGCATCGCCGGCGTGGACGACCCGGCCCTGCTTGCGGACCGGGCCAGTATCTGGTCGGCCCAGTTCGCCGGCCAGTCCGGGGAACGTCTGACCAATACAGCCGACTATCCGAGCGACGGCAGCGGGCGCCTGATCGGGATCGCCGATCCCGGCACCGACGACGTTGTGTTCGAGTTCTGACCATGAATCCTGCACCGACCGCCCCAGCAGAGCGAAGGAGTTTGTCAGCCCCCATGCGGATCACACGACGCAACAACCTGGGCTTCACGGCGGTGGAGATCGCGATGGTCGCCTCCGTCATCGCGATCCTCGCGCTCCTGATCCTTCCGGTCTTCCGCCAGCGTGCGGAAGAGGCGCGCGAGACGGCGGCGGCGGATGAATTGCAGAGTCTGGTCAAGGCGCTCCTGCTGGTGGAGGCCGACATGCCCGGGGGGAATTTCCTGCCGCGCCTCAACGATCTGGACAACCGCGCGTATCCCGACAAGCCCAACGACGGAAACTTCAACACGGATCTGGAGCCGCCGCGCGCGCGCTGGGTCCGCGGGACGCCCGGCAGCTTTCAGGAAATCGCCGATCCCGAGTACTTCGCCTCGGTGGTTCCCAACTGGAAGGGGCCCTACATCGCGCTGAAGAATGCGACCAGCCTGGCAACGATCCAGACTCGGTTCCCCCTGTTGACAGACCAGAGCCAGGGGCCGATCGCGATCTTTGGCGGCGGCGGGGTTGACGGCGCCTCGCTGACGATCGACCGCTACCCCATCGATCCCTGGGGCTCGCCGTACATGCTGTTCGGGCCAGAGGAGACGATCTACAACGTCCGCACGCTTTATTCGCTCGGCGCCGATGGCCTTCCCGGCAGTGGCAATCCGAGCCCGGGTGCCGCCGACTATGACCGCCGCACGGGCATTCTGGGCACCGGCGACGATTTCGAGTTCATCTTCTGAGACGATCATCCGCGAAAGGCCGTCCTACGGTGAGATCACACAGAACCACATTCCCTTCTTCGGCTTCGCGGCTCGCGGCGCGTCCGTCCCGCCGCGGCTTCTCGATCATCGAGTTGCTGGTGGCGATCATCATCATCGGCATCCTGGTCACGGTGCTTATCCCGGTCATCTCCAGCCGCACGGAGCAGGCCCGCGTTGCCCGCGTGCAGGCGGACCTCGAGAATCTCTCCGCGGCGATGGAGCGCGTGGCCATCGACACCGGCTACTACGTGCGCCTGTTTGCGCTCAACGACGTGCTGCGCGGAGACGGCACCGTAGCCTTCAACCGCGGCCTTGCCGGCGATCCACGCGACACGGCGGATGGTTTGACGGACTACGGCCTTGGCCAGCCCTTCTACCAGTTCCCCGACAGCAACAGCCTGTTCATCGACGCCAAGACCGGCGTCTTCGCCAACGTGGACCGGGTGGAGTTCATCGCCCGGCTCGGGCTTTCCGAGACGAAATACGACGGCTCGATCAGCTGGAACGGCCCCTACATCAACTGGCAGCGCGACAACAACCTGTTCAACAACGTCCTCGGGCGCGACGGCGTGGCCGACGACCCGTGGGGAAACAGCTACGTCCTGTTCACGCGGGCGGGCCTCTTTCTTGAGCCCAATGGCGTGGTTGTCACGAGCGCGGGTTCGGCGTCCGGTGGCGGCCTTTCTAGCGGTGGATCGTTCGACTGCGAGGTTTTCGACCGCCCAACGATCCTCAGTTTGGGTCCCAACGGCCTTCCCGGAGACGGCAATGCCGGGGGCGCGGACGGAATTTTTGGCGAATTTGATGACTACACCCGGCAGTTTGGCCAATAATAGAAGATAGTACCCGACACCCGGACGTATACCGCCCCCGCGGCCCGCCCGAACCCCTTCCCCCCAACGCTGATCGCCAGACACACTCTCGAAAGGAAGCACCTGGAGGCTACTCCCACATGACGACCATCAAAACATCCCTTCGGCGCGCAGTCACCCTCACGGAACTCCTCGTGGTGCTCGCGATCATTTCCCTCCTCGCGACCATCGCCGTTCCGGTCTACGTGAACCAGCTTTCCCGGGCGCGCTTCGCCATCGCCCAGACGGAAGTCCGCGCCATCGCGGAGGCCCAGCAGCAGGCCGGCATCCTCCATGGCTTCTATGTCCCCATCCATATTCTGGACAACATCGCCAACCGCGAGACCGGGACCACCAACACGGGGAACGCCTCCAGCCGGGACGACTTCGACAACCTTTCCAGTTCGGCGCAGCATTCCCTGATCAAGTCCTTCGAGCCCATCGAGACGCAGCTTTCGGGAAGTCCCCAGCTTACGCTGTCATCGACCGATATCCGCGTGGAGACGATGATCGAGACGTGGC
>JBBQYG010000181.1:0-7945 GCA_038208905.1 Candidatus Sumerlaeia bacterium
TTCATCCGGGTCATGCCTTAGTATGTAGCTTCCGAAAATCCGATCCCAAATCGAAAGCACACTCGCGTAATTCGAGTTCGTTTCAGCCCTTTCGCGCGAGTGATGAACCCAGTGCATCCAGGGCGTGACGATGATCCAGCGGAGCGCGTCGTCGGCCCGGCGAGGCATGGCGATGTTGCTGTGGTGGAAGGCGACGATGGGAAGCGCGATCAACTCGTAGAGCACTAGGTGCCAGAGTTCCATGCCGATGAGATTCACGACAAGGAGCCGCGCGGCCGTGGAGAGAACGATCTCTCCCGGGTGAAAGCGCAAAGCGGTGGTGACGTCCATGCACGGGTCGGAATGGTGGACGCGATGGAAGCGCCAGAGGAACGGCACGACATGGTTGATGCGATGCCACCAGTACATCCAGCAATCGAAGAGCAGGAGCGCAACGATGGTCTCTGCCCACGCCGGAAACTCGACGAGTCGGAGCAGGCCAACTTGGTGCGCGTTGGCGAGCGCGGTGCTTCCGGCGATCAGGACGCCGAGGAGCACGATGCCGAGCAGTCCATTGATGAGCGCCAGCGCCGCGTTGCGGAGGGCATGCAGACGCCGCGTCCGGACATTTCGGGTGAAGGCGACGAAGTGAGGCGCCAGGCTCTCGGCAAGCCAGAGCGCGGCGACGGACGCGGCGAGAAGGGGGAGCTTGAGGATGCTGGGGTCGATCATGGCAGGCCGCCTGGTGGGCGCCGGAGGCAGGCACCCAAGCCGCCGACCTCCCCGCCCTGATTACCGGATCATACAATCAGCATGGATGTGGCGGCAACCGGGCAATCTTCGCGCGGCTGCGCTGGTTCGGGGTCTGATTCGGGGCACAACCCGCTCACGCCAGACTCCCTGCGCACGACGATCCACTGCCTGCGGTGCACCCCATGCAGTGCGTGGCTGTAGCGATGCGGCGCGCCTCCAGCATCCCGGGCTTCAGGTCGCGAAGGTGCAGTCTCTCGCCGCCCAGGGGAAGCTCGAGCATCTGGTTGAAATCGCAGTCAAACAGCCAGCCTTCATAGTGAACCGACAGCGTGTTGCGGCACATGAGGCCGGGGAGTGTGGCGGGGTTGAACGCGGCCTCCAATTTGTCGAGGTAGGACTCAAGCTTTCCAGAGTGTTGAAGGTCGCTGGCGAAGCGTCCGATGGGCATGTTGGTGATGCAGATGAGGTGGTCGAAGACGATGCCGAAGTCTTCGCGAAGGCGCACGCGATAGTCCGCCTCCAGCGCCGCCTGCGGCGGTGGGAGGGTCGGTCCGCCGGGATTGTAGACGAGGTCGAGGCGGCGGTGGGCGGCGGGATCGCGTCCCTCGCTGGCGCCGTAGCCGCGCTGGTTGAGCATCCGCAGCCCCGTGATCGAGAGATCAAACACGCCGTCGCCGCGCTGCTTGTCCACGTTGCCCGCCGTGTAGCACGGCAGCGTGGCGACGACGTCCACGGCGTGTTCGGCGAGGAAGTCGGCGAGGTCTTCGTGGCCGGGTTCGGAGAGGATCGTGAGGTTGCACCGGTCGATGACGCGCAGGCCGCGGCGCCTCCCCTCGGTAGCGAGGTATCGAAAGGGGGGAGCCATCTCAGGCGCGCCGCCGGTGATGTCGAGCGTGTGGATCGTCGCCATCTGGTCGAGAAGGGCGATGGCCAGCTCGGCAACTTCCTGCGACATCAGCTCCTTGCGACGTGGGCCCGCATTCACATGGCAGTGGCGGCAGGTCTGATTGCACAGGCGACCGACGTTGACCTGAAGGATTTCCAGCTCTCCACGCAGCAGGGGCGAGGACGCAAGGCAGCGCGAAAAACGGTCGGGGCTCTGCTTGAGTTGGGTGTCTGTTGTCATGCGAGGAGCCCTTTCGGGATCAGATGGGAGAGAGCGGAGAGCAGCGCAGCAAGAGGTAGCCGATCACCCGAAGAGGGTCCGCTGCACTTGCCAGCACCGAACGCCATGTGGCCGGGAGCCGCCGCGTGGCTTGAAAGAGCAGTTCGTCCGCGAAGCCAACCAGTCCGATCCCGATGGAGGGAAAAAGGACGGCAACGTCTCCCCCAAGTCATTCGGAAGTCCCTGCGGGGAACAGGATCGTCTAGAAACTGGAACTGAGGGCAAACAGAACGTTGCCGGAGAGGGCCGTTGTGAGCGGAAGGGTGTTTCGCATGGACCCCTACCTGCCTCTACCGGTTGAGACACTCGGTCCGCACCGCGAACAACGGCAGCCGCGAAGGCAAGTCGAAGCCAGTCGCCCATCAAGCTTTCCCGTCACTGGCGGCCGTGGCCTCGTTCAGCGCCTTCTTGGCGACCTTCGTGATCACGACGGTCACCGCGATCGTAGCGGCGAGGCCCACGAGCTTGAGGGCGAGCCCTGCCCCGCCCGCGTCCCCAGCCCCCGCTCCGGCAAGATCGCCTGCTGCCGTGCCGAGATATACGTAGAGCACGGTGCCCGGCATCATCCCCAGCCAGGAGGCGAGCACGAACCGCCAGAAGCCCACCTTGGTCAACCCATAAGCGTAGTTCAGGAGGTTGAAGGGAAAGATGGGGCTGAGGCGTGTGAGCAAAACGATCTTGAAGCCTTCGCGCCCGACGGCGCGGTCGATGGCGGCAAAGCGTTCGTTGCCCGCGATTTTCTTCGCGATGGCATCCCGGGCAAGGAAGCGCCCCACCAGAAACGACGCGGCAGCCCCCAGCGTGCTGCCGATGGAAACGGCCACGAAACCACCGACGAGTCCGAAGACAGCGCCCGCGCCCAGCGTCAGCACCGAACCAGGAATAAACAGTACCGCCGCCACGATATAGACGGCGATGAACACGAGATATCCCACGGGGCCGAGATCGCGAATCCAGTCCAGCAATCCTTTGAGATACTCACCCACGGGAAAGAACTGGCTGGCGACGAGCAAGCCGACCACAGCCAAAACGATCAGCACGACCTTCAACCGGCCAGCAGTCTTAGGAGAGGCATCAGCCATGGGATTCCTCCGACGATCCGGGATTCAGGCGCCCGGCGAATCCGAAAAGGCGCCCGAGCCACTTTCGGGTGACGGGCTGGAAAAGCTTCGCGCCCATCATCGACGACACCGCCCGCTTGCTGGCCTCCGAAAGCGTCGGATAGGCATGAACCGCCCCGGTGATTTTCGACGCGGCCAGTCCGTTCTGCATCATCACCACAAACTCGTGGATCAGTTCGCCCGCGTGCGGTCCCACGATCTGGGCCCCGAGGATTCGCCCCCCTTTTAGGCCGAACAACCGCGAGGGTTCGATGAGCACCTTGATGTGCCCCTCCATCTCCCCCTCGGCGCGGGCCCGATCATTTTCCGCGAACTCCGCTGTTGCCAGCGTGTAGGCGATGCCGCGCTTCTTTGCCTCCGTCTCGTTGAGCCCCACACTGGCCAGTTCCGGGTCGGTGTAGGTGACCCAGGGAAAGGCGGCGAAACTGGTCTTGGCGGGCAGGTGGAAGATTCCGTTGCGGATGAAGGTGCCCGCCTGAAGTGACGCCGAGTGCGTGAACATGAGGCCCCCCGTGACGTCGCCCACGGCGTAGATATGGGAGACGTTGGTGCGCTGGCTGGCGTCCACCTTGATGCCGCGCTTGTCATAGGCCACGCCGGCGCTTTCGAGCTTCAGCTTGTCGACGTTTGGCGCACGTCCCGCCGCGACGAGCAACTCGTCGGCTTCGACGCTGAACTCGCGTCCATTACGCTCGAAGGCGATGCGCTTCTCGCCACCGTCGGTCTTCTCGACCCGGACCACCTTCGCCCCCAATTCGAACCGCACGCCATCGCTCGCCATCGTCGCACGAACCACCGACGCCATGTCAGGATCATCCTTGGCAAGGATCTCCTTTCCGCCTTCGAAGACCGTCACTTCGGAGCCCAACTGACGATGCGCCCAAGCCATTTCGATCCCGATGGGGCCACCGCCGATGATCGCGAGGTGGCGTGGCAGCCGCGGCAGGGTGAAGATCTGCTCGTTCGTGACGAAGCCTGATTCGGCCAATCCCGCGATCGGCGGGATGAAGGCGCGTGAACCCGTCGCCACCAGAATCAATCGCGCCGTGATGCGGCGTCCTCCGGCAACGACCGTGTGAGGGTCTGCGAACTCGGCGTACTCCTCGATCACTTCCATTCCCATCTTGCGAAACCAGGGGGCGTCCTCGTGGACGCGAATCCCATCCTGCACGGCCAACACCCGCGCCTTGACTGCTTCGTAGTCCACGCAGACCTCGCCGACGGCGACTCCGAAACGGCTTGCCCGGCGGGCCGACCGGATCGTTCGGGCCACCTGAAGAAGCGCCTTGCTCGGCACGCAACCAAAATTGAGGCAGTCGCCCCCGATATGGCCGCCGTTGATCAGCACGACCGAGAGCCCGAGCTTCGTGGCACCCACGGCGGACACCAGCCCCCCGGAACCCGCGCCCAGCACAACAAGATCGTAGTCGTATTTGGAACCCATAAATTCACCTGGGAAGAGGGATCTTCGAGGGATCAGATTGCGGCGGTGCCGCCTCCCCCTTCATCTTCTCGTTGATCATCTGTAGGCGGTGACCCCGTCGGCGTGAAGGATTTACACAAGGAGTCATCTCGCAATGAAGGCAACGTCGGCTGGCGACAAGCTATGGCACATCAAGCAATGCCCCCTCTTCTCAGCGATGTCAGCCGAAGAGATGCATGCCATCGGATCCGCGGCCCAGATGTACGAGGTCGCCAAGAACAAGGTCATTCCCCCTCCCCCGGAAGATGAACCGTCACTCTTTGTCGTCGGAGCAGCGGCCTGGTTGAGTCAGAGAAGGGCTGGTTGTTCCTGAAGGACAGAGAGGGACTACGAGGGCTCGTCTCACGCGCCGGACGGTAAATGCCTCACACGGCTCTGACGGACCCCCCCGGTACCACCCACCAGCACCCCCGCCGGAGAGTCGTTGTTGCCCGCACTGGTTACTGCCATCATTCCAACGCTCAATGAGGCCGCCACCATCGGCGCCGCCATCAAGTCGTGCCTCCGCGAAGGGGTCCACGAGATCATCGTCGCCGACGGCGGGAGCACTGACGCCACGGCAACCATTGCCCAAGCCGCTGGCGCCATCATCCTGCAAGCCCAGCCCGCCCAGCGCGCACGCCAGATGAACGCGGGTGCGCATCGGGCTACGGGCGAACTGTACATCTTCCTCCACGCCGATAGCACTCTCCAGCCGGGGGCCATGAAGGCACTCGCCGAAGCAACACAAGAGACACCCGCCGTCGGAGGCGGTTTCCAACGCCGCTACCAAACCGCCTCCCGCCTCCTGCACATCACCTCCGCCATCGGCAACGCCCGGGCCCGCCGACTTGGCTGGTTCTACGGCGATCAGGCCATCTGGGCCCGAGCCCACGTCTTTAGGCAACTCGGAGGCTTTCCCAACATCCCCATTTTCGAAGACCTCGACTTCACTCGCCGCCTCTCACGTGTCGGGCCGACATGCCTGATCTCCCCCGGAATCGAAACCTCGGCACGGCGATTCCAACGCGGAGCCCTAACCCGACTGACCCTCGACTTCCTTCTCACGGCTCGCCATGTTTGCCTGGACCCCAAGCCCTGAGGTGCGCGCCTGCCTGCCCTCGCAGGCCAAGGAGGCACGCTCATGCTGGGCGAGAGCATGGAACGAAGAAAGCTAGCCCCTCGCCAGCTTCAACAGGGGGCCAACCCGTGACTCGGTGATGGGAGGGGGTGCCACATCATCGCCGGGCGGCAGATTGCACCCACTCTACCTCATCTCATCGGATCAGGCTGATCAACCCTGTCACTTTCTTGACCCTTCGGCTGGGCTGAGAGCAGATCGGAATAGTAGCTTCCCCGCGTGCTGATCGCCGTCACGCTGTCGAACGTCACGCCCGGCGTGAACTGGGTCAGCAGGTCCTGGATATCGATCTCGTGACGGTGCCAGTTATAGTCCGTCCCACCGAGCCACAAATTCAGATCATAGGTGGATGACCCGGAATTGTAAAAGATCGACGTGCCGCCATTGTTGTGCCGCGCCAAGACATCCCGCGTCCCAGCCGACGTCGAGATCGGGAACGTGAGAGAGGGGATACACCCTCCGGCGCCGTCGTGCCGCATCCACCAGGAGACCACCCGCTTCGTCGTCGAGTAGCTCTTCCCAAACTCCCCCGGTGACCCGCACGCGATCTGGAACCGCGCCACGTCCGACCGCCGCGCGCTGCTTGCCACCGCCGTCTTTACGCCGCCCGACGGCACCGACCACTCGCTCACCGAGACGCCGTCCTCGCCGTCGTCGAAGGCAAAATTTCCGCTGCCATGCGTCCCAACCGATACCTTGCGAATCTCCTCGGTGAGTCCGATGAAGAAGTAGCTGGTGCGCTGTCCGCCATCAACGGATTTCACGATGCGAACCGCAACCACCCGATCCCCTCCCGCCGGCAAAAATCCGCCATTGTGAGGCCGCTCGCCTCCCACCGCTCAACGATAATACCCCGCTCCGTCCACACGGATTCCCGCTTCGTGCCCATGACCGCTCTCCTCAAAAGGATGGAAAAGCGGCACTCGAGCAGGCCAAGGGGCCCAAGTCAACATGGGCGGGTCGGGACGGATACTATTTACCCTTCCCAACTGCATGTTACTCCTCACTCGGTCCCGCTGTTGAACAAATACTGTTTGCACCTCTCGTCAAAGCGTCCAAAAAGAACAAATTCGCTGGAGAGAGTCAAGGAATTGACCACTTGATCTCTTGCGTACAAACATCCCGATCGGTCCACATCTACAGAGGTAGCGCATGCCCAGATCGTGTCAAAGGGGCCCACATATTTTCTAATGTCGGACTTGGAAAGAGCTTCGTAAGCGATGCCAAACAAAGCAAGATATCCCCATCCATCTCTATCGCATTCCAAACATATACCTGAAAATTCCACTTTGTCGAACACGACCTCGGTTAGTATGGTTTTTATAGTGTCGATTTCTGCTCTCGCAAAAACAGAAACCATTGATCCCGCAGGCAATAATTCCTCAAATTGATCGCCCTGCCCTTGAACAAAGAATTTTTTCGGCAAAAGGGAGTCCCCATTCTCCTTTCCTGTGTAAAAATACTGCTCCCTGAAGTACTGAGTATCTAGTTTCAAAGAAGGGGCCTATCTTCCAAGGATTGCACTGAGACAGCCAAGAATCAGGTGGTAATGCAAACGACTCCTGATATTCATGCAAGGCAACGGATTGCGCCATAGATGATAACCTCATCGCCCGGCACAGGGGTCAATAGAGGTGGAATCAAGAGAAGCGGCAAGAGATCCTTCCCAGTCGGCCCCCAGTACGGAGCAGGATCCGGCTTCTGAATAGGGTCTCCGGGTCTCGAAGGAATATTTATCCACTTCTGGGATCCCTTCCGCCTCACATCCCAGTGTGGATAGTGGTCTCCATCTTCAGGATGCGGACACCACCGATTGCCAGACGGGTCCTTGAATTGTATCTTTCTCCCCGGGGGCACACCGAGTTTTGGATTTCTGAAGGGTTGCCACGTGTCCGGATCGTAGCCGGGTGGAACGGGGGTGTCCGAAGGCACATCTCCGGGAGCGATAGGAACGAGCTCGAGCCCCAGTGGATCACTTGCCTGTATGGGATTACTTGCGAACGCAATATAGCTGTGCTCGCGCCACTGCGGATATGGAGCCTCGCTCATAAACGTCCCCGTCTCGGCGCTATACCACCGCTGGAACATATACACCAGCCCACTGTCGCCGTCGTACTCCTTGGTGAAGGAAACCCTCAAATGAACCACTTCCGGTCTTTCCGGATTCGAGGCCAATCCTTGGGCGAACGCCGATGCCATGTCGAGGAAAACCCCACCATTCCCGAAGGTGGGAGGCCGCTTCGTCGAGGCAAGGGGCTGCGACTTGTCGATGCCATGGTCGGGACTACATGGAAGCGTTATCCTGAGAATTCGTGATTTGATAC
>JBBQYG010000182.1:0-7922 GCA_038208905.1 Candidatus Sumerlaeia bacterium
GGAAGCGTTGAGCATTTTGGCGAGGGCGTCATCATCGAGCAGCTCGGCCAGTGTTCGTTCTGTCGCGGCGAGACGCTCGCCAAGGGGAGTGGGGGTGTTGGGCATCATGTGATCCTGTTTGCGAGGAATCTGAGTGCTCGCACGATGCAAGCACGAGCAAACAAGATCAGGGGCGGTCAGGAAGGAATAATTCGAGGCAATTATTCCGGCGCATTATTCCGGCGCGACCATTCCAAAAGACCAGTAACGTCAGTGCGATTCAGGACCTGACACGAGCGCCGGAATAAATCAATGGGGCTTGACAGCCGTTTCGCCCTCTAGTTGAAGACGCTTTCGATCCCTGTCTACAGCCCTTTTGACTACATTCGACCCGAGTCCGAGCTCTGACCCCGCCTCCGCAAAGGTCTTGTACATGCCGGTGCGCCATGCTTCGCCGATGCGTCGATCAGAGACCATGTCGGTATCAGAAGGTCGCCCGAGTGGCTTCGTCGTCTTCGGCCGGTGATCTCCCTCGACAAGCAGATTGCAGAGCACATCAACCGCGGCAGCGGCCATCGAAAAGACGTTTCGATCGAAGATCGTGATCTCCTCGAGTTGGTCCTCACTGAACGCGTCCGACAATTGAAAAAAACACGGATTTTCAAAGATCTCCGGCTTCTTCGCCCCGTCGTGATGCCCTCCGATCGGCTTTCCGTTTGGGAGGCAATAAAACTGCTCGTCCTTCGACGACTCCGATGCCAACTTCTCCGGCTTGCCATGGTGGTGGCCAAGACGGGGATCCTCGTTGCGGGCCCCAAGCTCTGCAACCCAGAGCATGAGGTCGTGCTCCACATCTGATTTCTCAAGGGTGAAGTGCCAAGGGGGCGGAAGGTAGACGCCAAACTCGTTCTCTGCGGGGATCAACTTTAAAGGCTCGGAATTCTTATCTTCCACGAGTTTCCCCAACCCCAGTCCGTGCAAAGCGATGTCGAGTGTCTGTTTCGAGAGCTCCCGAAGAATGTCCATGCCATCAGGATTATGGCCGAAAAAATACCGGTAAGGGGGATGAATTGAACCCACGGAAATGAGGGGATTCCCTTCCACTACTGCCTCTGCGAACATCTCAAGAAGACCCGGTTTAACCTCCAGAGCCAGACCGCGCAACACACAATGAAAGAGACTCGGAAATCGGTCCGCCGCCGCTGTGAATCGGGGGATCAGCTCCTTGAGGGACGCAATGTTTTTTTCGGTGGAGTTTGGGGTCGCGGATCTCTTCGATTTGGCCATCGGTTTTTCCCGGTAGAGGGTCGGATGTCTAAATTAGCTGACTACGGTCAGCCTTCTCAGTCCATCTCTGTCAGGATAGGACAGACCCGCCGGGATTTAACGAATGGGCCAACGCCAATCCATGTGAACATGAGTTACGACGCTCCGTCCCAGGAAGACGGAAAGAGAGTCGCTTAATGGCTCATCGCACAGGTTCGCAACAAACTCAATCGACCATCGCCTTGAGTAACGCTTCGCGAACGTCTGTGTAGAACTGGATGTTTAACTTTGTAGCGATCTCGTCCGGGAGATCAAACAGTTGTTTTCTCGCTGAAATGGGGAGGAGTAACGTGTTTGCGCCCTTCGCGGCTGCCAATTCGGCCACTGCCACGGCGTTGCGGAGCGGATCGACTGAGCCGCCGAGGTTCAGGGATCCTACCACGACAAGACCGCCTTTCAGGCTTTTCTCGATGAGGGCGCCGCACATCGCCATCAGGGCCGCCACACCGAGGCCGGCGCCGGATTTCGGTGCGTCGAAAGCTCGAAGTTGAACCGAAAATTCATGCTCGCGGGGCTCTCTGTCTCCGACGAGTTGTTTGGCCAGGGCGTAAAGGTTCTGCTCGGCGTACCGAACGCTTTCCCGGAACGGTCCGGGGGGCGGGGTGTTCAAGATCCACACTCCGCTGCCGGCGCTGCAGGCAACATCGACTCTGTAAAGGCCAGCCGCTTCCTCTGATGATCCGGTTCCGATTCCCCAAACTTGGCCAGGTGGCAAAGGGTCGGTGGAGATGGAGTCTTCGCTCTGGAGTTCAGGCGTGGTGACAAATTGTTCGACACCGTTCTCACCAATGGTGAAACTGAACTGCGTGTTTCGAAACTCGGCTGATCCGATTCGTTTTTGCTGCTCCTTGACGCGCCGACGAGCCTCCATTGCTACCTTCACAGCCCATTCAAGGTCATCATCTGGGATCTCTATGGCCGGATCCGGGTAAAGCAGTTTCAATAACCCGCTCACCGTCTTGTTTACCGCGTTGGTGTCTCGGCCACTCAATGCTCCACCGTAGATCACGCGACCTTGCAATTTGTTCACGCGACTTTGGTCGCGAAGCCTGTGCCAGCACTCTGAAAGAAAGTCGCTCACGAGTCCGAAATGGTCGGTGAGTTCTTGTCGGGGTTGAATCTTCGGGAAGTCCCAACCGGGAATGTAGGAGTGGATTCGATCCATCAGCGCCGTGTCGTCTCTCATCTCCGGCGGCATGGGGCCGAAGAGGTGTCCCACACGCTGCTGGTGGGCCACGTCAACATCGAAGTTCCCCACCATGACCATCCCACCGTCGGCGCGGATACTCTCTTTTCCCCGGGAAAACTCGCCCGATTCCATATACCCCTTCATGATGTTCACGCCGTCCTTCTGGTCGAAGGACACGCCTGAGACTTCATCGAAGCACACCACATCGTACTGACACACCAAACCCCGTTGTCCGTTTGCATTGTTGACGAACATTCGGGCAACGCTCGCCTTTCCGCCGGATACGAGATGAGAATAGGGGGAGATCTGCTGGAAGAGATGGCTCTTTCCGGTTCCCCGAGGGCCGAGCTCCACGGCGTTGTAGTTTCGTTCGACGAAGGGGACCATTCGCAGGAACAACACGTCCTGCGCGCGAAGGGACAGGCTCGCCGGCTCGAAGCCGATGCTTCGGATGAGCAGCTGTTTCCACTGTTCGGTTGTGAACTGCGTCCTTCCTGCGGCTAGCGTGTCCAGACAATCGCGTTTGGATAGCTGGATCTCCTTAAGGCTCTCGACACCGAATGGTCGCCCGTTGCTTTCTTCGGCGATGATCGGGTCGTAGTTCAGGTTGACCTCGGCGTAAAACCCGCCGGTCAACATGCGGTCATGCTCGTGCACGAGGCTATCGGCAATTCTGGCGTCGTTGATCCGCAGGCTTGGTAGTTCCACAAGGTACCGGTCGGTCTTCGTATCCAGTCTCGCCTTTACGAGATCAATGACCTTTACCGATCCTTTCTCTTTCGATCTGGCCTTGAATAGCTCTTCCTCACCGGCGCGTACCGTTCGCTCTCCGAGCTGACGTTCGACAATTTTTAGACCTTCGACGATTTCGGCTTCATCGATCGTCGCGCAGTACCGACCCAGCAGGAACTCTGTCACATACGTTGGCACGGGATAGTGACCCTTGTACTTCCTGACGAGGTCTTTACGCACCATGTAGCCTTCAAACGCCTTCGCCGCGATCTGATCCAGTTGATCAATTTCCATACCCGATCACTCCATTCCTACAGTCGTCGGTCGTCGTGCCAGTACACGGCCGGCTTGGTCGAGCACTACTACCTCCCCGACAAGACTCTTGGTATCGTCCCGGGCGTAGAACTTGGCTTTGCCTGAGGAATCCAAGGGCACGCTTGGGGTACCCTCGTCCAGCATTGAACTGTCCGGATCGGACGCCTCACTCCTGAGAGCAACTGCGACGGCACTTGTACCCGTCACCTGAACTCGCCCCAGCAGGTTCGTCCATCTGACGGCGGTCACGGCAACATCACTCCGCTTATCGCCCGCCCCCGCCACGTCAATCACCGGCGTCACGCACTCCTGCACGCTCAGACCGCCATGGGCGTACTCGGCGCCTTCGCGGAAACATGAAATGCCAGGTGCCACCGCGATCGAAACCTTCGGGTTCCAGTGCCAGGGGTGCTGCTGACGCTCCGGTGAAGAGCCCTCTCGCACACTCGCGCACCTTCGCGAATCTGTCTCCACGAGATACCTCGGGAGGCTCACCTTCGGCAATCCGCCCGGCAGAAGCAACCAGCCGTGGTCCGTCACGACCCGCACCTTGCCCCAGCCGGCTGACAACAGTTCCATCACACGGTCTGCCACCTGTCGCACCTCATCCTCCAGCATTCCCGCCAAGCGTGCCCCTTCACTGTGGCCTCGGTGGTCGATGGTGCCCACCTCCATCCACGCGCGGCTGGTCGGGTCTCCCATCTCGCCGGCACGCAGCGGCTGGATTCCGCGATTTGCCAGCAGCGTCCGAAACCTATCGGCGGTCAACCCCTTTTTGCTTTCGGCGATCGCAGGGGTGAAACTGTCATCCACCGTTTCGCGGTCGAGCAGGTCGGCGATGGGCGAGGCGGCTGGTTTGGCCGTCGCCGTCACTGTCGGCACGGTGGACCATCGCCAGCCCAGCGTGACTTTGGCCCCGCGACGACCCAGTTCCGCAGCCACGCGCTGGCCAAGGTCCATCCTCAACCCGTCCGCAAAAACGAGGCACATCCCCTCTTCGCAGGCCACCCCCGCGGATTCTCTCGCCAGCGGCAGAGATTTGGCGTCTACGAGTCCCTGAAAGTGCTCCGCCGACCGTTGCAGCCACGGCCCATACACCGCCGCCACTGCAGCTCCGACCGCCGTCAGGTCTGCCCCGGGTTTCGCACACGCCAATGCCGCCATCGCCGCAACGTCCACCCGCCACCCATCGCCCACGTACAGCGCCGCGGCGTCGTCAATCTTAACGCCGCCGATCGCTGTCGCCGACAAGATCGCCAACACCGCCAGTTGTTCCATCGCCCCCGCCAGCGGGCACTCGCCGAGTTTCGCCCAGACTTGCCCTCTCCGTGGTCCGTGCGCCCGTTCCAATTCCTCCAACTTCGCCCGTGCGGCACCCTCGCTCATCTTCCCGACCGCCACCAACTGTCCTCGCAGGGCCGCCTCGGCCGACTCATTGTCCTGCGGATACCGGCTTTGCTCGCTGCCGAAGAGCTCCATCGCCCCGCCCGGTTTGCTTCTCTTGAGCACCTCCCGGACGCCCGGGAACAACCTGGGGCTTTCCTCATATCTCGCCCACACGCCCGACCAGCCGCCCTGTCCTTCGGCGAGGAGCTGTCCTGCCTTGGTCACATCCACTTTCTCAGGGTCCACCCCGAACCGCTCCCGGCACACCGTCCGAAACGCAGCCCATGGCCCGGTTCCCCGGCCCTTAAACGCCGCCGCGTCATTCATCCATTCCAGCACGCTTCGCGCAGGGTCGGGGGCGAGCAGATTATGAAAATCTCCGGCGTCCAGCCGGCGGCCCCGCAAACTCTCCACCCGCTCCGACGCCAACTGCACCAGCGACTGCTTCAGCGCCGACACCGTCGCCGCATCCGCCGCTACATCAAGTCCCACGCCCCCCTCCGCCGCGATCATCCATCCCCTCACCGACCAATCCCGTCCCCCGGGTGCCGACCAGATCACACCGCGGTATTGCAGCTCGCAGAGCGGTTTGAGTAATGGCGAACACGCTTCAATGGCGCGCAGCTGCCCGCGTCCCACTCCGGGCAGATAGATCACCGGCACCCCGGTGAACCCGCCGGCGAGGTTCGGGTCGTACAGCACACATTTCATCCAGATCGCCGGCCCGGTTCGGGTGGCCGGGTCGTAGGCGCCCAACGCGAGCAGCTCGGCCATCGCCTCGCGCAGACGCGGCACCAACACCTCCCACTCCCGGGCCTCATCCGTCCATAACACCGCCGCCGGCGGCTCGAGATCATTCCTGTCATACTGCGCCGCCTGCCGAATCGAATCGACGAGTCGCTCCAGCATCGTTCCACTGCTCTTGAAGTGTTTGTTTCCCATTGCCAGCCACTTCTCCACTGCCGTCCACCACGAACCACCCGCAACGCGGCCCCTCGTCGCCACGCTAACCGCCCCGCGACCGCACACAAACCCGCTTGCCATGGATCATCCACTACCTCTTACCATCCTCCCTCTCACGCCGATGCCTTTCCCCTTCGGCTCCCCGCCCGGGCGGTTGAGCCTTCCCCACCCGACAGCCTCGCCAGTATACCGTCCCAGTTTTCCTCTTCGGCTTGTTTGCGGGCGGCGCGTTTGTGTTCGAGGGTATAGTGCAGATCGTTAAACCGCTCGCCGGCGAACGTCTTTCCCCCGGCGAAATCCGCCGTCTTTTCGTCCCAACTCCAAAACCACGGAAACATCTCCCTCGGCCGGATCGATTGCGGCTCCTTCCCGCGGTCCGAGGTCCACTTGACGTTCACCTTCCCCCGCAGCACGCCCGCCACCACGAACGGGCGGATGTTCATCCGCACCCCGTCGTTGATATCCGGCTGCCAGCCGATCGCCTGCCGGTGCAGCGGTTTCCAGCGGACGAACAGGTCGAATGGCGGCTCGCCCAGCAGAATCGCCTCCAGCTTCTTCTGAAGCTCTTCCGCAGCCCTCACACGCAGGTCCGCACCCGGCTTGCCCTCTTTCGCCTCCCGCGTCTGCACCCCGATCCACGCGCCCAGGTGGTCGTAGGTCAGCTTCTGGAGCAGGTCTTTACCCTTGCCGTTGCCTTCGCACAGGCGGTGGTAGTGGACGAGCACCGAGAACCCGTCCTTCCTGCCGTCCCAAATCTGCCACACGAACGGCCGCTGGTGGAACAGCGCGCAGTGCTGGACGAAAAAGTCGTTGCGTAACCACGATTCCAGGTTTCCCCCGGCGCTCCCGGCGGCGGTGAGCAGGTCCGCCAGCTCCGCCGGCGAAAGCGACCGCCCGAACGCAGCCGCCAGCAGTTCGCGTATCCGCTGGTCCGCCGGGGCTTCTTTCCCGCCCCCCCCGGTCTTCATCAGCGGCACCACGCCGTCATCATCCGCGAAGCCCTCCAACTCCTTGCACCTCGCTGCCCACGCGCGAGCCTCGGGGGCCAGGCGCATGGTGTGGGGGGATGAGTCAAGCTCGGCGGGCCAGCGGTACCCGATGAGGCGGGCGATGGCGATGTGCAGCGTGGCACCGGGCTTCGGCCCGGTCTCTTTGCCTTTGCCTTGATCTTGCTCGCCAGAGAAGCCACCGCCCGGAAGTGCGGTGCCACTCAGCGGCACGCGGCCGGCGGGGTGGCCGTGAAAGAGCCACTGCGTAGGGTCATCAGACTGCGGCTCGGGGAGGCCGTTGGGGTACTTCTTCGCCGCAACCTTTTGCCAGTGGGCGAGGTCGAAGGGGACTTTGACGAGGGTGGCGTTCGTGACGTTGAGTTTCTGGTCGATGCGACGGACGGCCTTGGCGAACTCGGGCGAAGAGCAGAAGCACCAGATGGCGGGGAGGTGCGCGGGGTTCTTCAACACGACAGCCGCCGCGTTCGTGTCGAACACGTCCCCCTCGTAGAGCGACACGGGCAAACTCGACATCTGATTGACAACTACTCCCTTACGCCCCCAACCCTCTTCGCCCCTGACGCATGCGATACCAAGGTCAATGGCGGCCTCGAGACCATTGTCCCAGACGATGCACCACTCTCTGCCGCCGTACGGCGCAGTTGATTCAAGCGAGGATTGCCACCAGCGCCATGTTGGGGGACGCTGAAGACACTCCCAGAAGACTCTTCCAAACCTTGGCAGATCAGCTGGCGAGACGCCTTGAAGAGCGACCGCGAACTCTTCCAATCGCGCCCTAATCGTCTCGACAACAAGCATCACGCGCGCATCCGGGTTCTTTAACTGCTCCGCCTGCGGCACGAGTTTGATGGTTCCATCGGCGGGGGCGGCCTCGGGGACATCTTCTGCGGCCGCCTCATCGCCCTCGGCGAGGACCACTCCCGCGTGGGCGGTTGCGGCGGACGGGGAGAGCGAGGGAGAGCCCATCATGGCCGCCGGGCCATGCGCAGCGGCGGCCCCGGAATGGGTGGTGGCCGGGCCTT
>JBBQYG010000183.1:0-7707 GCA_038208905.1 Candidatus Sumerlaeia bacterium
GCCATCGCCCGCGAAATCCTCCGCAGCCACGGTGGCACCATCGTCTGCGAAAGCGAACTCGGCAAGGGCACCGCGTTTCACATCACGCTGAACGCGATGACGCCACCGGAAGTCACCGCCCCGGAGTAGGCGCGGACGGGAAGCACAGTAGCATGGTGCTTCCCGCCGATGCCCGCAACCTGAAGGCGGGTCGGGCTCCGGCGAGACGCCTATCGTGCCGATAATCGGGCTGGCTCCCCTACTTGCGGGACGACAGCCCGGTTGCCTTCGCAAGGTCATCCCCTCTGCACCAAACCGTTGTAGCTGTGGCTCCTGTGCTGTCAGAAACCTTACCTCGAATCCATTTCTCTCCACTAAACTCGGATTCTGCGGCGATTACGAAGACAAAAGGCTCACCGATAGTCACGCTGGTTCGCCTGGAAACATCGGGCGGCAGGTCCCAAACCAACAATTGCTGCTTGATCGCGAGCTTGTCGCCGATTTCCATCGGAATCGGAGTAGGAACTGGACTTGGCCGGGGAGGTGGCGAGGGTAGTGCTAGACCTATCCTCGGCATGACAATGGGAGGAGGGGGAGGGACCACACGTGCCGCACCCGGGGTCGCCTTGGGCGCTGGTAACATCACGGCCGAGGCGAGCAAGGCGGCCGGGCCCATAAGGCAAAACAGCAGCGTGGCGGCATGCAGCAACCCAATGACTAGCATCGCGGTCAAACACCCCATCCCGGAAGGGGGGCGACCTATCATTCTCTCAGTGCGCTTTGCCTCCCGAAGCCACGCAATGTTGGCAATGAGGCCGGGGATGTAGCAGAGCCAGTAAAGAAAGACTAAGGCGACAGCAGAGCCTACGTATGATCGCTGGGATGCGATTGCAATCTCAGTGCTTTTCGTGAGCTCAACTGCATCCGTCTGCCTGCTGCCCGCATCACCGGGAGGATTTGTGGTCATCGTAAACCCATTCGTCGAATTCTAGAAAGTCGTCCTCTGATATCCAGCCTTCTTGAGTTCCGCGCGGCCCCAGCGGATACGATTCCCGCACCCTAGATTGTCATGCCCGACATTCTGGGGACAATCTCAGGGCCAGCGCCCTTACGACCAATCCAATCGCCTTGCTCAGGGCTAGTGGTCAACCAAGTGTTGCGCCTTGTTGATGGCGTTCCCGAGAGGATTCGAACCTCTGACCTCTTGCTCCGGAGGCAAGCGCTCTATCCAGCTGAGCTACGGGAACACGCGGGAGTGAGCTTGGGGGCGGGTGGTGGGGGCTGTCAAGGCGCTATTGGGGATCGGAGATTACCGGCGGGCCTTGGTGGACATGGGGGCGCGACTAGGGCCGTGGATCAGGTCGTCTTCCTCCCGCGGGCCATTGCTCGTCGTTCTGTATGTGAATCCAGCGAGTCAGGTGGGAACGACCGGCGCCGCGCGGGAATATGAACCGCGCGGCACCGACGTATTCCGGTGGCTACGGCGCGGCCTGGTAGCCGCTCCATCCCGCGGTGATGGTGCCGGAGTTGCGCACCTGGGCGGGGTTGGTGGCGGACAATGCGTTGTAGGGCCATGCGGCGGCGCCAAAGAAGCCGGGCTTGGCCGTCAGGTAGTAGGAGACGTCGGCGTTGTAGCTGTTGTTCTGCGAGTCGTACCACTTCGTGGAATATGAGCCAAAGAGGGTCTTCTTGCGCGTCTGGTTGTTCTTGAACCAGTGGCCCGACCCCGCGACCTTCCACGGAAGGCCAATCGCCGAGTAGACGAACGTGTCGCACTCGAAGAAGTTGTTCACCATCGTCTGGTTTGACGTGGTGGAGGCGATCTCCAGCCCGATCTTGTCGGCTCGGTTGCGGAACCACAGGTTGTAGTTGCCGTTGGCGCCGTGGGAGTTGTCGGCGGCGGTGAAGCCGACGTTGTTCCCCTCGAAAAGGTTCGCATAGGGTCCGCCGCGGTTCGCGTCCCAGGATCCGTGGAGCGTGATTTCCGAGGCGTAGTCGTTGGGCACCTCGGATCGCGTGGCGTCGAAGCTTGCATTGTACCCGAACACGTTGTGGTGAACGTCGGTCTGCATCACCATCGAATGCCGCAGGCCGCGGAAGACGTTGTTCTCGAAGAGGCAAAGATTGGAGCCCGTATCCAAGTCGATGCCGTAGCCGTTTCCGCCGCCCCCGACGTTGGTGGCGCCGTGGATGTAGCAGTCGCGGACCTCGATGTTCTGGCTGCCGCTGCGGATGTTTATGTGGTTCCGGCGGCTCATGTGTGTATAGACGCCGCGTATATACCCATCCTGCACGTTGTGGTAGGTGATGAACGTGCCGGTGTGGCCGACCTTGTCATTGGCGGTGTTGGAGGTGAGGCGCAGGTCCTCGATGCCGATGTTGGTCTTGTTGGTCGCGACGACGTGGTTGCCGGTGGCGATCTCGACGGTGATCGTGGTGTTGCCGGAACCGTTCCCCTTGAGCACCATGTCGGAGGAGAGGTTCAGCGTGGAGGTTACCTTGTAGGTGCCCGAGGGAACCGAGACGACGGTGAAGCCGCCAAGGGCGGATTCCGCCGTGGCCTGTGCGATCGCGGCCTGAAACGCGGCCGTGCAGTCGGTGGTGCCGTCGCCAATCGCCCCCAACGTGGTCACGTCCACCAGAAGCGTATAGACAATCGGTCCGCCAAGGAACTGGAAATAGCCGGCGCCCTGCCACTCGGTAACGCGGGGACTGGAAGTCACAAGCGGTAGCCGGGCGTCGGGGATCAGGGTTCCGATCTGGGCTTGGGTTGCTCCTGCTGTTGCAACGAGACAGGTCAGGGCGAGGAGTGATTTCCTCATGGGGTCATGCCTCCGTATTTGCGCGGCCGCTCGGGTCGCGTCTTGATTGGGTGCTGGATTGAGGCATGGCCCCCGGTGTCGCCCGAGGTATGGTCCGCCCTCCCGCTCGCCACACGCCACGTGCCGAGCCACGACAGGGAGCCCCCGTGGGGCCACGCTTCTGAATCCGGTCGAGGGATGATTCGTGCCGGGCGGAACCCGCAAGGAATCCTGGACCGAATCTGTGCGATTCGGTGTTTGCGAAGGGGCGGGCCGGTGGATATTCCCGGCCCGCCTCGGGTGAACACCTGACAGCCCGCCTAGGCGCGGTCGCGAGCGAGCAATTCGGCCTGCTCCCGCTCGAACTCCTCGTACTCCTTGATCTTGTCCCGCTCCAGCGTGTCCTCCGGCTCCAGGTGGTGCTCCCAGGGGAACTCGCGGCGCTCCCATGAAAGCTGCTCGCCTTCGCACTTGAAGATCGAAAAGGAGGGTTTGCTTCCCTTCCAGTTTCCGCCCCACCAGGCCGCGCTGACGGAGGGGCTGGTCAGGTAGTGGACGCCGCCATAGTAGAAGTCCTCGGTGATGTGGCTGTGTCCCTGGAGGAGCGCCTTCACCTTGTGGCGCTCCAGGATTATGCGCAGGGCCTTGTTATCGCGCAGGATCATATTGGGGCTCATGGCGAGCGCCTTGTCGTCCGCATTCACTTGGCCGATATTGCAGAAGGCGGCGATGTGGGTCATCGCCACCTTGGGCCGGTCGCCCGCGCTGCCAAGGTCCTTGGCGAGCCACGCGAGCTGCTCCTCGCCGATGCGGGGCTCATAGCTGGGGCCGTTCTCCGTATCGATCTGGAAGATCGAATCCAGCACCACGAAGTGCCAGTCGCCGTGGTCGAAGCTGTAGTGGCTCTTTTCCATGCCGAGGCTATCCATGATCATCTTCTTGCCGAGATCGGGATCGGTGACTGGGACTTTGCGGCGGGAGCTGAGGCCCAGCACGTCGTGATTGCCGATGCCATGGTAGCAGGGCATCCGGAGCCCCGCCGTGATCGAGCGATAGAGTTCGATCTGGTCGGCGAATTCATCCTTCGCCGTATAGAGGCCATCGAAGGCGAGATCGCCGCCCATCATGGCAAAGGCGGGCCGTTCCTCCAGCGCGTTGACCGCGTCTATACACGCCTGATAGCCGAGGTTTCCCTTCCGCTTCCGCCTGACGTGCATGTCGGTGAGGTGGACGAAATGGAATCCGCCGTTGCTCGCCGCGCGCGGCTGCCCCGCGGGGAGCGTGGCGCATCCCGCAAGCGCAAGGGCCGCGGCGCCGCTGGCCGCCCCCGCCACGAATTGCCGCCGATTCATCTTTGCCATGGGGGCGCGTCCTCGCTAGTGGGTGGTTGCCGGGCCGCTATGCATCGTGGGCCCCGGTGGCTGGCGCTGGATGATTTCTTTTTCAAGGCGAAGGAATTCCTCCCAGCGCGCATCCACCGCCGGACGATCCGGGAGTGCGCGGGCCAGCGCAAGAAATACCCGATAGTGCCCGGCCTCGGAACGGTAGAGGCCCTCGTACAGCCTCGCCAACTCCTCGTCGGGGCAGTGATCGCCAAGAAGGCGGAACCGCTCGCAGGAGCGGGCCTCGATCAGGGCACTCACCAGCAAGCGATCCAGGGTCTCCTCGGTACCGCCGCCCCGGCGCACATGGCTGCGGAGTTCCGCGGCATAGGGATTTTGGTGCGCCTTCGTCAGGCGGCCTCCACGGCGGGAGAGGATCTTCGTCACCAGTTGCAGGTGCGCGATCTCGTCCGACGCGATGGAGGTCATGGAGTGGACCCAATTCTCCGGCGGAGAGGGCTCCGGCCAGCGCGCCAGCATATCGAGCGCGTTTCCCGCGGCCTTCTTTTCCAGATGGGCATGGTCGTTCAGCAGAAGGAGCGGCGAGGCAAGGGCGACCGCCGCCCACTCCGGCGGCGTTCGATACAGGAGTGGGAGGTCTTCCTCGATCCCCATGTGGCGGGAACTACCAGATGCCCTTGTTGCCGGTGTTGCTCACACACTGGCCGCGCGGCTCCCACAGGTATGGCTTGCCGTTGGGGCGCTTGGCGGGGATGCGTTCCGCGTCGGCGGGTTCCGCCACCACGCGAATCGGGTAGGAAAGAAGGGGGCGATGCCATTCCAGGCTTAGGCAGTGGCTGTCGCGCTTGACGTCGATTTCAAGCCAGTAGCGGCCCACTTCGAGGATGCGTGGAATCTCCACGTTCATCTGGAGCTCCGCCGACTCGCCGGGTTCGATGACCTTGGGAAACGGCGTGGCGATGCCCTCCCACTCGTCGTAGTTGAGCTTGTCCTCGCCGCGGATGTGGTAGGACGCCGCATCCTCGAATTCGGGTCCGCCGATGGGCCCCGTGCCCACGTTGGTCACGCGGATCGGAATGCTGATGCGCGAACCCGCGATCAGCGCCGCCTCGTCCAGGGTCTTCTTCAACTCGGATGACTTCCACGTGCTGATGTAAGCGGCAAAGGGGACGTTGTGAACGCGGACGGGCATTTCGTAGGCGTTGTTGCCGCGCTCCCCGAACCAGGTGATTCGTTCGTGGACCATGTCCACCTTGATCGTCACCTCGCCGGCATAGCGGACGGGCTTGATCGGCAGGTCCAGTTCCACCACGTCGCCCGGGTTCATTTCGCGATCAACGGCCACATGCAGGCCCTCGTCGATCAACTCCAGCTTCTTGTTGAACATGCGATAGCTGAGCGACACCGGCGACACGGCGTTCTTGCTCGGCGGCTCCCAGCGGAACAGGCCCTTGTTGCGCACGCGCACCTTCAGCGTCGTGCCCTTGCTTCCGTCCAGTTCCGTGATCGGATTGAGGACGTCGATCTCCGACTCATAGACATTGGAGTTCGAGCCCTCGACCCAGTTGCAGGAGGAGCGGCGACAAGTCTCCCAGTACTCGCCCGTGCGCAGCGACTCGCGCAGGTCCTGGTACTTCTCGCCGTTCCAGATTCCCTCGAAGCTCTCCTTGCGCAGGTCGCCCATGACCTCGTCGGAAAAGCAGCACGGATAGACAAGCCCGTCGGACTTGATATGGACGTGTGTCCACGGGTTGCCACAGGTGCGCGGCGGGGCGTCGTTGGGAATCGGATGGGGATAGGGCGGGCGCTTGGTCACCGCGTTCAGCAGCGGGACGCGGTCGCGCATGTAGTCGCGTGCCTTGGTGAAGAATAGCTTGCGGAAGTTTTCCGGCGATCCTCCCGCGTGGTTCCACGTGTTCTCCACGCGCCAGCCAAGGCGCTCGTTGTACATCAGGCGCATCTTGTTCTTGAAGTAGTTCCCCTTTTCCTCCTCGCGTGCCTCGGGGCTGGAGCCCTCGGCGGCGATCTCTCGCTCGAGTCGCTCGCGCAACTCGGGCTCCACGCGGAAGGGGAGCTTGTTGAAGTTCGTCCTCATGCCGAGTTCCAGCGCGCGCCGGAAGCCCTTCATATACATGCGGACGGTATGCTCCTTCTGGTGCACGAGGGACATGTAGTCCATCTTTTCGTCGTCCACATACATGTTGTGGTTATACTTCACCGAGTCGAAGCCGTACTTGTGGCCGAACTCCACGAAGGTCGGGATCTCGTCCACGTTCAGCGTGGAGCCGACCACGCACAGGTTCAGGAGCGGCGTCTTGGACCCCAGGCGCTGGCGGACTTGGCGGAACATCTCCAGCTTCTCGCAGAGGATCTCCCACTTCCCGCCGCGGCGAATTTTCTCGTAGGACTGCTTGGTGGCGCCGTCGATGGAGGCGTTCACGTAGCCGACGCCGGACTTCACGATGGTCTCGGCCATGTCCTCCGTCATCAGGACGAAGTTGGTGAAGAAGCCAAGCTCCAGGCCCGACTCTGGGTCGATCTTCTGGAAGATGTCCTTCATGCGCGGATAGAGGAGCGGCTCGCCGAAGGAGGACACGATGATATCCTGGCAGGACGGGAAGATGTCCTGAACCACGATGTCCAGGATATCGTTGGTCAGGTTCTCGCCGATGCCGTGGTACTTGTCCCGCGCGCACATAATGCAGGCGAAATTGCACTTCGTCGTGACCTCGAGCTGGATCGAGTAAGGATAGGAGGTCATGACCTTCCGCCTCTCGCGCATCTCGATGGTGTTGAGAAGGCGATTATCGCGGGCGTTTGTTGGGCGCTTGCCTGCTGGCATACGGAATCATGGCTCCTGCGGGGTCGTAACGGATGGCGCTGTGGCCATCCGATGTCCTCGGTTCCTCAAGAACCGGATCGTGGAGCCTACCCGGGGGGACCAGCAAGCCCGAATCGAGGTTTGGGGTCGGGTTTGTGAGGGCGGCGGCCCCCGGCTACCTTCCCCAGCTCAGGAATCCTCCGCCAGGAACGTCGGAAAGGAGGCCCTAAGTTTCGCGAAGAGGTCTTCCTTTTCGGACTTCGGCAGGCGCCTGATCCGCGCCAAGATGTCCAGAACCGATTCAGCGGCGGGCTTCAGATTCTTGCGCCCCTGATTGCAAGGTGTGCAAAGCACCCTCAGATTCTGGCGATGATTCGTCCCGCCCTGTTCGATCGGCGTGACGTGATCGATGACCAAGCGAAGCTTGCGCCCGGGAACTACGGGATCGGGATCGTGGGCGCCCGCGCCGCAAATCTGGCAGGTAAATCCGTTGCGCTCCAATATCTCGGCCCGGAGACGCGCGGAGATGGCCCGCGCGATGGCCGGGTCCAAGTCTGCGGACTCCAAGACATACTCGCCGGGCCTCAGATCGGACCTGTCGTTGTGAGTCTTGATGCGCATCCCTTCTTCGTCGCGAAGCTCCCGGAGGCGTCGCGCCCACTCCGAAGACACTTTGCCCGTCCGGGAACTGAGGGCGGTCGAACTGATTTCATCGCTAGTGAGAACACGTCCCACATTCTGAAGGAGGAACTTCCTTATCTTC
>JBBQYG010000184.1:0-7661 GCA_038208905.1 Candidatus Sumerlaeia bacterium
GGGGTCATTATGATCGACTCACCGTAGTTCACTGGCACCCATAGGAGCCCCCACCATGAAGTTCCCCCTCAAGACCATCCTCGCCGGCGCAGCGGCCCTTGCGCTCATCGCCACGTCGACCACCGCCTCCGCCCAGCGTTATGGAGGCTACTATTCAGATTCCAACGTCTCCATCGGCTTTAGCACCGGATCGTCCTACCGCCACGGTGGATACGGGGGATTCAGCGGCGGCTTCGTCAATTATGGCGGATACTACCCCCCGGCACGCCCGGTCTATGTGTCCCCGGCGCCGGTGTACTACGCTCCCCAGCCTGTTTACTACTCACCGGCCCCTGTATATTACGCACCGCCCCCCGTTTACTACAGCCAGCCCGCGTACTGCCCTCCCCCGGCCCGCGTTTACGCCAGCTATTCCTGGTACTAATGGCGCCGCAGGCGAGTCACTGAAATGCACAAAGCGCGACCCGGGAGTCAGCCTCCCGGGTCGCCGCGTTTTTACGGTGCCGGGGGGGTCTCGCCCTCGGGTAGCCGTTTGCGGAAGAGTAGCTGGAAATTCGCCATCCCAAACCCATCGTAGAGATGGAACGCCCGGAGCTGCCTCAACGCCGCGATGAACGGCCACCGCAAGGGACGAAGCCACCGGTGGTTGAGGTACAGGTAGGACGCCGGCAGGAAGTGCCATGCCTGAAGCGAAAAGGTGGTGTGCTGGCGGACGATGGCCTGGAAGTTCAGGAACGTGAACCGCTGGATGTGGGGGCCGCGCGTGCTGCCCGCGATGCTGGTCGCAAGGCGGAACACCCGGTCCTCCAGCGATCGGTGATTCGGCACCGCGATATAGCACCACCCGCCGGGCTTGAGGACGCGCTCGGCCTCTCGCAGGTACTGGCCCGGATCGATGACGTGCTCTAGAATGAAGCCGAGTATCACGGCGTCGCAGGAGGACGCCTCGAAGGGGAAGCGCTCCAGCCGCCCCGGGCGGAACTCGTCCCCGGGCTTGAAGCCATCCCGCGTCTCCGGCTCGAACTGGTCGAACGCCACAAACCGCGCGCGATAGCTGGCATACTCGAACGGCCCCGGCCCACATCCCACGTCCAGCACCACGGCGCCCTCTCGCAGATTCGCGTAGAGCAGTTCCTTGAGATTCGGATGGTCTGCCTCTCCCCGCGGGGGAAAGCGGAGCGACCCATCCAGCGGAGGGCGCCAGGCGGGGTCGGCGGGGTCGCGAATCGGAGGCGGCACGGAGAGGTATGGACCAGTGGGATCTTGCTGATGGGCCATCATCGGCGGGCCCGGTTGCTGGTCAAAGGGAAACGCGGCGGCGGGTGCGCCTGCACCATCCCGACGCATCTCCTTGCCCTTTGCTCGGCCGCACCGTTGCATGCCCTGTTACCAAAGGGGGTATCCTTCCATGCGGATTGCAGCGCTTTCGACGGGCCTGGTTCTAGTTGCCGCGCAGGCCGTTGCGGATCGACCAGCCCCATTTGCAATCCGCGTGGTGGACGAGGCCACGGGGAGGGGCGTTCCCATGGTGGAGTTGAAGACTACCGCCAGCGTCTCCTATTGGACGGATAGCGCGGGCCTTGTCGCCTATGACGAGCCCGGGCTCTTGGATGCCGATGTCTATTTTTCTATACAGAGCGATGGCTATGAGTTTCCCGCCGACGGTTTCAACTTTCGCGGCGCGCGCCTTAGGACCGAGCCGGGCGGCGAGGCAGTGCTCAAGCTGCGGCGCATCAGCGTGGCAGAGCGCCTCTATCGCCTGACGGGGCAGGGGATCTATCGAGACAGCGTGATGCTGGGCAGGCCGACGCCCCTTCTCCAGCCGGTGTTGAATGCGTTGGTTGTTGGACAGGACAGCACCCAGGCCATCGTATGGAAGGATCGCGTCCTGTGGTTCTGGGGCGACACGGGAAGGGTGGCGTATCCGCTCGGGCACTTTGGCGCTGCGGGCGCGGTGTCGGACTTGCCGGAGCGTGGTGGGCTGTCGGCCAGCGTGGGGGTTGACTATCGCTATTTCGAGGATGCCACCGGATTCAGCCGACCCACGGCGGACACCCCGCGCGAAGGACTGAAGTGGCTGGATGCCCTGATGATCCTTTCCGACAACGACGGGGTTGAGCGCCTGGTGGCCCGATGTGCCGTGATGAAGTCGCTGGGCGAGATGACCGACCAGTTGCTGGTCACATGGAATGACGAAACGGCGCTGTGGGAAAGGCTCTGTCCCTTTCCCAAAAGCAATGCGCTGGCGCCCAGCGGCCATCCGTTCGTGGTCGAGAGGGACGGCCTCCGCTATTTCTATTTTGCGTCGCCCTATCCCAACATCCGCGTGCGGGTCGATTGGGCGTCTATACAGAATCCTGCTGCGTACGAGGGCTACACGTGCCTGATGCCGGGCTCCACGTGGGACGAGGCCGCGGCGACCGTTGAACGCGGCGCGGGCGGTGCGGCGGTGTGGGGATGGAAGCCCGACACCGCGGCGATCGACGGCGCCCGGGAAACCGCACTGGTCAAGCGCGGCGTCCTTGGCGAGGAGGAACGCTGGTTGGCGACCAAGGACGTGGAGACGTCGGCGAGCCTGATCCTGTGGGGCGGCTCCGTGGCGTGGAACGAGCATCGAAAGTCCTATGTGATGATCGCCAACGAGGGCTTCGGCAAGCCATCGTTCCTTGGAGAGGTCTGGTTTGCCGAAGCACCCACGCCAGAGGGCCCGTGGCACCGCGCCCGCCGCATCGCCACCCACGCCAAGCACTCGTTCTACAATCCCGTCCACCATCCATTCATGGACGAGGAAGGCGGTCGCCTGATCTATTTCGAGGGCACCTATGCAGACAGCTTCAGCGACGCCCAGCCCACGCCGCGATACAACTACAACCAGATCATGTACCGGCTGGATTTGTCGGATGAGCGGTTGGGTCCGCTGCTCGCGGGGACGCTTCCCGTCGCACCTTCACGATAAAGAAAATCGCGCCATCGTCATAGACGATGTCGGCATCGGGCCACGGGAGCGGGCGCTCGGCAAGGGGCTTCCAGTCCTCGCGGAGGTGGACGATGTAATGCGCGTTTTCCTTGCTGGCGATGGCCTCCAGTTCGGGGAGGGGCTTGCCGTGCCAGGTCCACCGGAGACGGTCGGTGATGAAGTCGGAGTGGGTGTGGCGGACCTTGGCCCCAGCCTGAAGATAGTGGGCGCGCCAGTAGTCGCAGTAGGCGGCGTCCCACAGCATGGCGGCGCCATCGAACCACTCCCACACAACGGCGCGGCGCGATCCGATGCGGAACCCGGCGAGGTCGGGCGGGGTGAGGAACCGGGCATCGGGCGGCGTGTTGTCGCGGGCCCACTCGGCGGCCTTTTGGTACTCGCCCATGCGCCAGGCAAACTGGCGGTTCCACGCCATGCGCTCGCGGTGCTGGGCGACACCCAGATATACAAGTCCCGCGGTCAGCACCAACGCCGCCGGAACTTCCGCCCAGAATCCGCCGCGCCTCACGAGCCTCGATGAAATCCAGCGCACCGCCGCGCCGGCTAGGAGCACGCCGACGACGGGGAGGATCGTCGCGAGGAGTGGCTTCGTCATCAGGGGAGGGGCCGCCACTACCACGGCCAGCAGAGGCAGAAGAAACGACGAGCGCGACGCGGCCAGGTTCTCCATGACACCCGCCAGCCACCCGCCGAACAGCACGAGGGCGATCACGACGAAGTAGCTGCTGGAGCGATAGACGTGGAGCTTGAGGAGGAAGTCGGGCTCCCAGTACTCGATGGCGATTCCCGCCAACAGCCAGAAGGCCAGGAGCGCTAATCCCTGTGCCGCGCCGATGCCGGTCTCTTTCGAGCGGGCGAGGCCTCGCCATGCGATGGCGAGCATCGCGACGTATCCCGCCAGCGCGATCCAGTTGCCCATGGTGAAGGCCGAGGGAAAGAAGTGGCCGGGGAAGAAGGAGCGCAGGAGCTCGCCCAAACCCGTGGCGCCTGATGAGGCGGCGCCGCTCCGCAGCATCCACGCGAGCCCCGGGCTGGCGGCGAGGAGGAAGACGACGCCCATCGCCGCGCCGCGCAGGAGGGTTTTCGCGCTGCCCAGGTTTGCGCGCTCTGTCCACAGCCACGCCGCCGCCAGCATCATCGCCAGATAGGCGGCCTGCATCGCGTGGAGGTTGAAAATCAGCCCGGCCAGCGCAAACGCAGCCCACCACCACCGGCGAAAGGTGAAGTAGAGCACCCAAAGCCCCAGCATCGACGCGACGCTGGTGTGGGCGACGTAGAACCAGTGCAACTGCTCCCGCCCGATCGGGGTCTCGGCAAACAAATGAAGCCAGCACACGATCCATGGCGCCACCGTCCGCCCCGGCGCCACCACGCGCGCCATGCACCATAGCGCCCCGTATCGCCCCGCCAGCGTCAGCAGGTGAATCGCGAGGAACGCTGGCTCCAGCGGGAGCCACCGCGTCAGCCAGGCCATCCCCAGCCAGAAGTAGCTGAAATAGTCACGCATCGACTCCATCAGCCGGTCGCCGGGATAGAGCGTCGGGTCGTTTAGCCAGAACAGGTACGGCAACTGGATCGCGTGGTTGTGCAGGCCCACGCGGTGGCCGAAGAGGAGCATCTCGCCCAGCACGAAGAGCGGAATCCCCACCGCCCACGCCCACGGCGCGGCGCGCGGCCAACCGGCGATTGTCGATTGCGGTTCCATTGCACGCCCAGTTGCCGCGCCGCCGGGGAGAGATGCAAGGCGAGCGAGACCCCTGCCATGCGGCTTTTCGGTTGAGGCAGTCGCGCGCCCCGTTCCCCTCTTGCCGCATCATGGAACCGCGCGGCGTCGCCACTTCACTGCTCTGGATTCTTGTGCTTCCGCTTTTGCTCGCGGGCGCGCTGCGCGGGGTCAGCGTTGGCCCCGACGTGGAAACGGTGGCCGAAACGCTCCGCTCGGGAGGAACGGAGGCACGCCACGACGCGCTGGAGTGGGCGGCGCGGCTGCGGCGAACCTCCCTGGTGGCCGACATGGCACCGATGCTGGAGGACGCGGATGCTAAAATTCGCGAGAACACCGTGGAGGCGCTTCGCTACTACAGCGCCCGGGACGCCATCCCAGCTCTGGAGGCAGCAGCGTTGCGCCACCCCGAGCAGTCGAGGGACATGGCGAAGGCCATCTACTCCACTTTCCATCCGGCGTCGCTGGATGCCCTCCTCCGCATCCACGCGAATCATCCCGACAAGGAAGTGGGCACACGCGTTTATCGCGGCGGCGGGCGCCAGGAGCTGCTGCTGAATCAGCGGCAGGGATACTATAGCCTGGGCAATCACGTGTGGAATCCGATGGGGCAGTACCTATCGAGCGCGGGCGCGCTCTTTCCGGAGGGGCGCGCGATCATCGACCGTGGCCCCGCGCCGGGGAGCCACTGGCCCGGCATGGACCGCCCCTGGATCCAGCCGGCGGAGGCCGCCCCATGACCGAGCCCGTCGCCGGGCGAGAGCTGGCGCCCATCGGGAAGGCGCGCCATGCGCGGTTGGCTCTCGATGTGGCCATCGCCGTGCTGCTCGCGGCGATGGTGCTTTCGCTTCTGATCCGCTGGCCTGTCTATACGCTTGGGTTCAAGCTGCTCCGCTATCAGCACGAGGCCCTGTTTGCGGTGCTCTGCGCCCGCCTGCTCTTCGCGGTTCCGTGGCAACGCATGGCCAAGGCGTCTTGGAGGGAGAAGGTGCTTCTCACTGCCGGCGGGATTCTGTGCCTTGCGATGCTGAGGCAGGCGGTCCTGTTCAGTGGATGGAACATCGCCACGGAGCGCACCCTGCTGGACCAGATGGCATTTGGCCGCTGGGAGGCGATGGAGGTCCGCGCCGACGTGGGCGATGGGCATCTGCTCTATCCCGATCCTGCCTTTGTCGAGCGGGTGGTGGCGGAGGTCCCCGCGTCGACAGACAGCCGGATTCTGTACCTGGGCGACCAGCGCCCGTTCATCCTGGCGCACCAACTCTACCCGCGCGCGCTCTTTGCGCCGCCGCGCTTGCAGCAGTTGCTGATCGACGCCATGGGCGGCTCCTGGCAGTGGACCGGAATTGTTGATCCCCTGAAGCCAGAGGAGTCGCCGCTGATTCTGCCCTCCGATCCAAAGCTGCCGGCAATCGTCCCGGAATGGCAGGCGGAGGTGCGGTCGCTCATTGCCCAAAAGAAAATCGGCTGGGTGATCTACTACGATTCCGCGTGGCCGGATCGCCGCTTCATTCACCGTATAGACACGCACGCCGCGGCGCCGGTGGAGTAGCCGCGCATGGGCACGATCCTTCCCGCCATGCTCTATCTGGCCCTGCTGTTCCTGCCGGGGATTGCACTGGCGCGACTGCTATGCCGCGGGGAGCAGCGCCTCCCCGCCGAGTGGTGGCTCCCGCTTTCCTTCGCGCTCGGCCTCGGGGTCCACGCCGTCGCGTGCTCGCTGTGCCTGCTGATTCTCGGCGCGATTCCGTGGATCGGAATCTACCTTTTTCACGCCACGGTCGCGGTGGCCGGACTATGGTATTCCTCCGCAAGGCCCGGATTCCCGACGCTCGATGGTTTCACTCCCCTGCCGGCCGATGCGAATCGCAACCTGCTGCGGCTCCTCGCGCTGGTCGGCATTGTCTTCTTCGCAACGCTCTATCACAACGCGATCACTTTCCCCTTTACGGGATACGATGGTCAGGCGATCTGGAGCTTCAAGGCGGCGATCCTCGCACACGAGGGGACTGTCTATACGCCGACCTTCGTCGATCCCGCGCGCGTCCACTATCACCGCAATTATCCAATCCTGGTGCCGATGGTGCTGGCGGGGCTGTATCGCGCCCAGGGCGCCGTGAACGAACCGGGTGCGCGCGTGATCCTGACGACATTCTTTCCGATGCTGGTCGTTGCGTTCTTCGCGGTCGGGCGGCGTCTCGGCGCGGCGCCGCTGGTGGCTGCGCTGGCGGCGGTCCCACTGTTTTCGCTGCCATGGCGCAACGACTTCGGCGAGCGCGACGGCGGGGTGCTCGGCTCCGGCTCCATCGATTTGCAGTTTGGATTCTTCGCGTTCCTGTCTGTCGCCTGCTTCATGATTTACTGGAGAGAGGGCCGCCGCTGGCAGTGGTGGATCGGCGCGATCTGCGGCGGACTCTGCGTCATGACCAAGTCGGAGGGCCTCTTGGTCGTCGCCGCCACCGCCTTTGCGAGCTTCGCGCAGGCCATCCTTGCGCCCGGCCAGTACACGCGCCGCGCTGTGCTGCTCCGCGCCGTGGCCGCTCCTGTTGCTGCGATCGCGGTGGCGCTCCCCTGGCTTCTGGTGCAGTCGCGACTGCCCAACTTCTATGACGAGGACTATGGCGGGCAATTGAACGCCGCCACCATCGCCGCCGGGATCGAGAGGCTCCCCGTTATCCTGCAAGTCACCGGCGCCGATGCCGCGCGGGTGTGGAAGTGGAACTACATCTGGGTCGCCTTCGCCGCGCTGATGCCCTTCGCGGCGGCGGGCTGGCTCCGCCGGAAGGACTTCTTCCTCGACGCCTGCCTGCTCCCCTGGATGGCCGCCTGTATCTTTGTCTATACAATCTCCCCGCTCAACCTCGCCTTCCACCTAAGCACCTCCTCCGCCCGCCTCATGAGCCAGATGGCTCCACTGGTGGTGCTCCGCATCCTGGCGTTCTTTCTCGAGCGCCTGACACC
>JBBQYG010000185.1:0-7555 GCA_038208905.1 Candidatus Sumerlaeia bacterium
TCAGGCTCTCCGTGCCGATGAAGGGGAGGATCTCCACGCGGACGCCCTCGAAAGCGGAGTCGAAAACTTCGTTGCGGGCGTTCGTGGAGTTCGTGCCGCCGACGTCCTCCTGCAGAACGGTGAACGGATAGCTGACCACGGACTCGATGACCGCGGGGACGCCGGTGGACGTGCCCCGGTTTCCGCCGGAGAGCCCGCCGGGCACGTCCTCGCTGTTGACCATGGTGATCTTGGTCGCGGTGACCACGTTGGTGGTGCCGGTCTGCACGGTGTAGTTCAGGAAGCTGGCTAGGGCGCGTGCGTCGAGCGTCAGCAGCGTGGAGAAGCTGTCGGTGTCGCTGGCGAAGAACGTCTGGTCATTGCTGCCGGAGTACTCGAATGCGCCGGCGGTGAATCGCTTCCACGCATCCCAGTCGAGGCCCAGCTTGGCACGGTCGCCGTCGTTGATCTCGTAGATGGTGACTTCCAGATCGACCTGAAGCGGCGGCTTGTCGAAGGCCTCGAGTGCCAGAAAATTGTCGGCGATGTCGCTGGGATTGTCCACGACGTACAAGGAGTTGGTCGAATCGTCGGCGAAGGGCGGGTAGAGGAACACGCCAATGTTTCCGAGTTCGGTGCCCGCGAGGATGGACTTCAGTTCGGAGGCGGTGCGGTGCTTGCCGACATAAGTGCGCGCGCCAGATCCGCCACCGAAGTCCTTGCCGGTGGCATCGAAGTACTTGAAACCGGTCTTGTCGGAGAGCGCCACGAGTTCAACGATACCGGGAATCATAAAATCCGGTGCCGTGACGATGAGGACCTGGCCGCCGGCTACTCCATCGGCGCCCATGACCTCGGCAACGCCGCCCTCATAGGCGAGGGTGCGCAGGAGATAGCTCTGAATCTCGATCGCCTCGGCGTTCTGGATAGAGAAGGCCTTCACGACATAGTTGTTCTTGGCGAGGCCGGGGGCGGAGCGGGTGAGGTCGCTGGTCGAACGATTCAACTGGTCGATAGTGTCCAGATAGTAGCGCGGCTGGTCGCTGACCTGAAGGCGTGCAAGGGACTCCGCCGGGAAAAACGGGGTGATGGCGGGCTTGTAGCGTTCGGTGTTAACTTCCTGGGCAGCGGAAAAGCTTCCCGACGCGACGACCAGTCCAGCTGCGAGGATTCCCAATGACCTCTTGGCATTAAAACATCCGACTCGTGTCCTCATAAGGGAGGGCTCTCCTTGGTGGGTGTTACGGCAGAACCCGCTACGGGGCTCAAATGGAACGCCAATCGATAATCGAGCGAAGGCAAAACTGAGTCCAGATCGTAGTGGAGGCTCGGTTCGATTTCGACGCTGGAAGCTAAGGGGGTTTATGAAAGGGAACTTCGCGGCGCAGGGGTGGCGGCGTTGGCGCTTGGGGATTGCGGAGCTGGTCTTGACGCGTGGCCCCGGATGATCAGGGCGGCTCGCATCGCTCCCACTGGTCAATTGAGGCCAGCGAATCCGAACAATGGCAACACGCCCCACGAGGGGCGGCGCCAAGGCCCACGGCGAATCCGGCGAGCCATCCGGAGGCAAGACTCCTCCGGATGGCCTCCATGTTCACGGGGCCTGATGGGGGCGGCAATCGCTAGGCCCAGCAAGAAGCCCTCAGGGCGATCCCCGCCATTTCCCAGATGGGTGTGATTTACACTCCCGCTGCTTTTTGTAGGAGTGCGTTCAGCCGTTCAACCATCGCGCGAGGATCTGAAAGCAACCCCGCCGCTAATAATGCTGTATCGGCGAGCTGGTCCGCGATCTGGCCGGCGAACTCGGGATTCTCCGCGCGCAGCGTGTTCAGCCGCCGCACAACCGCGTGGCCGGGATTGATTTCGAGCGTCATCGTGTTCAGGGGCGTCTCGCGACCCTTGTTCATCGCGGCCATCAGGCGCTGCATCTGGGCAGAGAGTCCGCCGTCGGTCACGACGACCGCCGGGTTGTTGACGAGGCGCTTGCTGGCGCGGACGGTGCCGATGCGATCGCCATAGTGGCCCTTGAGCCACCCGCAAAGCGCCTCGGTCTCCTCGGCGGATAGCTCCTCGCCTTCCTTCTTCTCCAGATCGGGAAGCTCCAGATCCCCGCGGTCGGCGGACTTGATGTCCTTCTCCTCGAAGCTGCCAAGGTGCTCGAACACAAAGTCGTCCACCTGATCGAAGCAGTAAATCACCTCGAAGCCGCGCGCCAGCAGCGCCTCCGCATACGGGCCCGATTCGATGGCCTCGCGCGATGCGCCGTTAATGTAGTAGATGTCCTTCTGCCCTTCCTTCATGCGGGCGACGTACTGGGTCAGCGAGGCGGTCTTCCCCTTCTCCGTCGCGGAGGTCTCGAAGCGCAGCAGCTTGGCGATCTCGTCGCGGTGCTGGTGGTCCGTTGCGACGCCCTCCTTGATGAAGCGGCCAAAGTCCTCGAAGAACTGGTCGTACTTCTCGGCGTCCTTTGCGGATTCCTCCTCGAGGAACTTGATCACGCGCTTGGCGACGATGTTGGAGAGCTTGCGCATCAACTGGCTGTCCTGCATTGTCTCACGCGAGATGTTCAGCGGGATATCGTCGCAGTCCACCACGCCGCGGAAAAAGCGCATCCACTCCGGCAGCAACTTGTCCGGGTGCTTCTGGATGAGCACCTTGCGGCAATAGAGATCGACGCCGGGCTCCATGCGCCCCATGCCGAGGCTTTCCATGTTGGCCTTCGGCGCGAAGATCAGCGCCTTCACCACGAGCTGCCCCTCGGCGGTGAAGTGCAGGCGGTACGTCGGCACATCCCAGGCGTTGGCGATGAAGCGATAGAACTCGTTGTACTCCTCGTCGGTGATCTCCGACTTGCTGCGCGTCCAGATGGCCTGGACGGTGTTGACCTTCTCCCCGTCAACCTCCACGGGGAACGGGACGAAGTTGGAGAAGCGCCGGACGATGTTCTTGATCTCCGAACCCTCGGCGAAAGCGACGGCATCTTCCTTCAGTTCGAGGATGATGCGTGTGCCGCGCACGAGCCCCTCGGCGGGGGCGATCTCATAGGTTCCGGCGCCCGCGCTGGTCCAGCGCCAGCCGGGGGCATTTTCCTCGCGGTAGGAGCGCGTCTCCACTGTGACCTTCTTCGCCACCATGAAGGCGCTGTAGAACCCAACGCCAAACTGGCCGATCAGCTTGGTGTCGGCCCTGGCGCCCTCGGCGAGCTGGGCCATGAACTGGCGCGTGCCGGAGCTGGCGATGGTACCAAGGAACTTCTCCAGATCCTCCCGCGACATGCCGATGCCGGTGTCGATGAACTCGATGCGCTTCGCTTCGGAGTCGGTCTTGATCCGGATCACCGGCTCGGTGTCGCGGTCGGGCATGGCCTCGTTGACCAGGCTCTCGTGGCGGCGCTTTTCCAGCGCATCCGCCGCGTTGGAGACGAGTTCGCGGACGAAAATTTCCTTGTTGGTATAGAGCGAATGGATGACGATATCCAGAAGCTGGCTGATCTCGGCCTGAAACGCGTGGGTCTCTGGCGCTACATTTTCGGCGGTCTCTGTGCTCATGGGAAACATTCCTATGTGGTGAACGGGTTTGCTTGAGTCCCTAGCGCAAGTGCAGGACCATATTGGGCACGCCATTCTCCTGAATGGCGCCGTGGACCAGAAATCCCCCCGGGGCGTCACCGGAGCCCCGGGCAACGGCGCCATTCGGGAGAATGGCGTTCCCATAGGAGAAACCAATGAGCGTGGGGTTTATCGGTCTGGGCGTGATGGGGCGGTCGATGGCCGGGCACATCAACGCCAAGCTGGGCGGGGTGGTGGTGTGGAACCGGACGGCGGGCCGCGCTGACAGTCTGGCAGCGGAGGGCGCCATTCGCGCGGCCAGTCCCGGCGAGGTGGCCGGCAAATGCAACGTGATCTGTATCTGTGTCGCCGACACCCCCGATGTGGAGGCAGTCGTTTTTGGCCCCAACGGGATCATGACCGGCATCCGGCCCGGGACGCTGATTGTGGATTTCTCGACGATCTCCCCCGCCGCGACGCTGGTATTCGCCGCCCGCGCGGCGGAGCGCGGGGCCGCCTGGGTCGATGCGCCCCTGACCGGTGGCGACGTGGGCGCGCGCAACGCGACCCTGACGATCATGGCGGGCGGCGATCCCAACGACATCGCCCGCGCCGAGGCCGTCTTCGAGGCCGTCGGCAAGAAGCACATCCACCTTGGCCCCGTCGGCAGCGGACAGCGCGCCAAGCTCTGCAACCAGGCCGCCGTCTGTGGCACCATCGCCTCGATGGGGGAGGCCATGATCCTCGCGCGAGAGAGCGGTCTGGATGTCGCCCAGGTGCTGGAGGTGATTGGCTCCGGCGCCGCGGGGAGCTGGACCCTCGCCAACTACGGCCCGCGCATCCTGAGCGGCGACTTCGACCCCGGGTTCTCGGTCCGCCTCATGGCGAAGGATTTGAGGCTCGTCAAGGAAGCCATCGCCGAAATCAAGGGGGACTTCTCCACCGTCGAGCGCATGTCGGCCATCTTCGAACAGATGGTCGCGGACGGCGAGGGTGACCTCGGCATCCACGCGGCGGTGCGGCGGTTGGGGTGGTAGGGAAAATGGTGGGCGGTACAGGATTCGAACCTGTGACCTCTGCCATGTCAAGGCAGCGCTCTAACCAACTGAGCTAACCGCCCACCGGAACAGGGGCGGGAGTGAAGACGGATCGGGCGGGGGGATCAAGGCGATTCTGGTACGCCGACGCGGTTTTTTCGCAATCGCAGGAAAGCACGGCTGGTGAACCACGGAGGTCACCGAGGGCACGGAGAAAAACGGATAACTTTTGGTCGGGCGGAAGCGCTCCGGGCGCAAGGCGGGCCGCATCGCTTCAACTCCGTGTTCTCCGTGGTTCGCTCTTTTTGCCATGGCGCACGCCGGTCGCGGCCCGCTCCCGACTTGACACCTTCGGACCGGGGCTAGACCGTCATCAACTCTGAAACGACGGCTCTCGACGGCCATTTTTTCATGCAACTCCGAACCGAGGAAATCGCATGGCTTACGACAAGCTCACTCCGCCCGCGGGCGAAAAAATTACGGTGGATGCAAAGGGCAAGCTGACCGTTCCCGATCATCCCATCATCCCGCGCATCGTGGGCGACGGTATCGGTCCCGACATCACGGCGGCCACGGAGCGCGTGATTGACGCGGCCGTGGAGAAGGCCTTCGGCGGGAAGAAGAAGATCGTCTGGTTCGACGTCTATGCCGGCGAGGCGTCGGTGGCTAAGTATGGCGAGAACGTGTGGCTCCCCGAGGACACGATCGAGGCCATCAAGGAATTCAAGGTCGCCATCAAGGGCCCCCTGACCACGCCGATCGGCGGCGGCATCCGCAGCATCAACGTGGCCCTGCGCCAGATACTGGACCTGTATGCCTGCGTGCGCCCCGTGCGCTGGTTCGAGGGAGTCCCCGCCCCCGTGAAGGAGCCCCAGAAGCTCAACATCACGATCTATCGCGAGAACACCGAGGACATCTACAAGGGCATCGAGTTCAAGGAAGGCACCCAGGACGCGAAGGACATCATCGACTTCCTGAAGACGCGCTATGGCAAGGAAGTCAACGCCGACAGCGGCATCGGCATCAAGCCGGTCTCCATCACCGGCTCCAAGCGCCTTGTCCGCATGGCGATCCAGTTCGCCCTCGCGAAGGGGAAGCGCAGCGTCACGCTCGTTCACAAGGGCAACATCATGAAGTTCACCGAGGGCGCGTTTGCCCAGTGGGGCTACGAGGTTGCCCGCGAAGAGTTCCGCGACCAGATCGTGACGGAGGAAGAGCTCTGGAGCCAGCACAACGGCAAGATGCCCGCGGGCAAGCTCCTGATCAACGACCGCATCGCGGACGCGATGTTCCAGCAGTTGCTGCTCCGCCCCGACGAGTATGACGTGATCGCGACGCTGAACCTGAACGGCGACTATCTGTCCGACGCCTGTGCCGCGCAAGTCGGCGGGCTTGGCCTGGCGCCGGGCGCAAACATCGGCAAGGACTATGCCGTGTTCGAGGCCACCCACGGCACCGCGCCCAAGTACGCCGGCAAGGACATGGTGAATCCCGGTTCGCTGATGCTGAGCGCCGTGATGATGCTCGAGCACCTCGGCTGGGACAAGGCCGCGAAGCTCGTGGTCGATTCGCTGGAGAAGACCATCGGCGCCAAGACCGTCACCTACGACCTCGAGCGCCAGATGGTTGGCGGTACCAAGGTCTCCACTAGCCAGTTCGCCACCCACATCATCGAGAAGATCAAGGCGTCCTGATCGCATGACCCGCCCCGGGGGGATGGCGACCGCCTCCCCCGGGGCTCCTATTTCATTTCAGATTTCGGAGATTCCCGCGTGAGCAAGCGTTTGGTTATCGGAGTTGATGGCGGCGGCACCAAGACCCACGGCATCCTGTATTCGGAGGACGGCAAGACACTGGCGGAAGGTTTCTTCCCCAGTTCCAACCCGCACTCCAACCCCGAGGCCGCCGTGCGCGACGCGCTGCATTCGCTGATCGACACGATGCTGGTGCAGAGCGGAAAGAAGCTCACCGAAATCGCAGGGATCTGCCTCGGCATGTCGGGATGTGACCGCCCTGCCGACAAGGGATTCATCGAGGGCATCGTCCGCGAGAACGTGGGCCCGACCTTTCCCGTCCTCATCGTCAACGACGCCGTGGTGGCGATGGTCGCGGTGCTCAAGAAGCTGCATGGAATTTTGGTCATCTCCGGCACGGGGTCGATCTGCCTTGGCTATCACGAGGGGAAGGGGATCAACACGCGCTGCGGCGGATGGGGCCACCTCCTCGCCGACGAAGGCTCGGGTTATTCCATCGGCTTGGGTGGGCTGAAGGCTGTCCTCCACGCCCACGATGGCCGCCTTGCTCCCACGTCGTTGACGGCGCGCGTGCTGGGCGAGTTGAAGTTGGAGTCCCCCACCGACCTGATCGGGTGGACCTACATGAGCGGCAAGGGAAAGACCGAGATCGCCGCGCTATCGCGCCTCGTTCACGAGGAGGCCGGCAAGGGCGACGACGCCGCGAGCGGCATTCTCGACGAACAGGCGGCGCTCCTGGTATCCATCGTGACACCTGTCTTTACACGCCTCTTCGGAGAGAATCGCGAGCCCGCGCAAATCGCCCTCTGGGGCGGCAACCTGATGAACGTGGCCCACTATCGCGATCGTTTCGAGAAGCGCATCGCCGCCACGGGACTTCCCCTGGAACCCATCATGCGCGACGAGCAGGCGGTCGTTGGCGCGGCGGTTCACATGCTGCGGAACCTGTGACCGAGAGTCACCGGTCTGCGCTTTCGGGAAACGTCGTCTGCTTCTCGACGGCGGACTGGGACACGCTTCTCCCAACCAACAAGCACCACCTGATGCGGCGCCTCGCGGCGCGCGGCACCCGTGTCTTGTATATCGAGACGCTGGGCACTCGCGCGCCGCGGCTTGCCTCGGGGACGGACCTAGCCCGCATCGGGCGCCGCGTGGCGCGCGGATTCGCGGGGCCGGTGAAGCGCGAGAAGCGCCTGTGGACGGTCTCCCCCGTCGTCCGCCCCGCGTGGTCGAGCCG
>JBBQYG010000186.1:0-7466 GCA_038208905.1 Candidatus Sumerlaeia bacterium
TAAGTGACTCCAGTCGGCATTCGGTTGGATCACGCGGGGCGAAATCCCACCGAAAAGTTGACGCGCGACCGCTTGTTCCCCTGGATTCTCTTCCACGTTTTCATCTTTGCGATGCTCGCTCTCGATCTGGGCGTCTTCCATCGCAAGAATCATTCTGTTGGGTTTCGAGAATCGGTCTATTGGACGTTCGCCTGGATCGTGATGGCGCTCCTGTTCGACGGGGGGCTCTATTTTGTGCAGGGCAAGGTCAAGGCCATCGAGTTCCTCGCTGGATATCTGTTGGAAAAAGCCCTCAGCGTCGATAACATTTTCGTCTTCCTCCTGCTGTTCAGCTACTTCCGAGTCGCGCCGCAATATCAACACAAGGTTCTCTTCTGGGGAATCCTTGGGGCCTTGGCCTTGCGCGGAGCGTTCATCTTTGGGGGTCTTGCCCTGATCGAGCGGTTCACGTGGCTGATGTACGTGCTGGGGGTGCTCCTGATCGTGACCGGCATAAACATGGTGACCCATAGCGAATCCGAAATGGACCCGGGAAAGAGCTTGATGCTCAGGCTTTTCCGCCGCGTCCTGCCCGTGACACCTGACTATGTGGGCGGGCGATTCTTCGTCAGGAAGAATGGCCGCCTGATGGCAACGCCGCTCTTTATCGTGCTGCTGATGGTGGAGACCACGGATGTGGTCTTTGCCGTGGATTCGATTCCCGCCGTGATTGCGATTACCAAGGACTCTTTTATTGTCTATACATCAAACGTCTTCGCGATTCTGGGCCTGCGGTCATTGTTCTTTGCGGTGTCCGGATTCATGGAGCTGTTTCACTACCTCAAGATTGGCTTGGCGGCGATTCTGGCCTTCGTGGGATGTAAGATGATCGTGGGAGTCCACTTCCACTACCACCTTCCGCCGCTCGTATCGTTGGGGGTAATCATCGGCGTGCTAACCTTGTCGGTTGCTGCATCGCTTATATGGCAGAAGACAGAACACGAGGGATGAATAGCATCTTGGCCGTTCATCCCTTCTACCTTAGCCCTACCTAGTAAAGCATCCAGAATGCGGGGCTTCCGTTGGGCGCGATCACGAGCTGATCGATCCACGTTCCGTCGGCGGCGGTATTGTTTCCCGTGTCGGTCTCGCGGTGGCCAAACTGGATGGCTCCCGTGAGCGGACCCCCTGCGGGGATGGCGCCTGTATAGACATCCGCCCCGTTTATTCGCGCGGTGAGCTGGTTGCCGGAGGGGTCGATGGAGAACTCGAAGGGTACCCACGAGTCCGGGGTGATCGATGCGGCGGCGGCGGTGAGGCTGCCGAGCTCCTGAACCGGAGCGCCGTCCTGATTGTCGTGCGTGGCGTGAACGAACTTGAACGTCTGCGCGTGATTGACGAGTCCCGTGGCGGGGAGCGCGACGGTGGCATTATTCTGGAAAAGCAGCCAGTAGCCGCTCTCGTAGCCAGACGCCGCCGGAGCATTTGCGAAGAAATTGCTCCCCTGCCGCCCGCAGAATCCTATGCCAATCGCCTGTCCGCGCCGCGTGGTGGCGGGGATGTATACGTATCCGCTGACCTTGTAGCCGGTTGACAGATTCGCGCCGAGGCTGGTGTCGCCGACAAAGGCCATCTGGCCCCCGCTGACATCGGCGATGCGAAGGACATTCCCGCCAGACGGAGATGCGCCCACACCGGACGCGACGGAACCCGCGGATGCGAAGGGGAATGTGAGGTATGCAGCGGCGGGCATGGTGCTGAAATCGAATGTCGAAGGGATCGGCACACTTGTGCCATTGGCAACGCCCGGCGTGGACTTCATGGCGGAGAAGTCCCAGGCATTGACGTTGGAATCGGTGCCGTTGGGATAGCGGCCCATGGCATAATGGGTTCCTGCAATCTCGCCAAGCCAGGGGTAGCCTTCGTCGGACGCGCCGCGCGCCTCGGGCCGCGTAAGCCCGCGGAGGCCACCGAAGGCCTTGTAAGTCACGGCATCGATGGTCGTGTCCGTGACCGTATCGAGAAGGATGATCGCGGCAGGCTGGGTGTCGGGTATGTCGTTCGCGGCGGCGGAGAAACCCGTCGTGAGCGCGACATTGGCGACGCCGGGATCGCCGACCACGAGGAGCCCCGAGGCGGGGATGACTTGGCCATCGAGCACGACGGTCTTGGCCAGATTACCGGAATCGCCAAAGAACTGGAGCGAAACTCCCGCTGGAATGGCGCCCGCGGGGCCGTGAATTTCTACGAACTCGCCAGCATTGCCGGGGTAGGTGAACTCGTTAATGCGGTAACCGTTCGCGGCGGTGCGCGCCTTGGAGGCGCGGGTCAGCTCGTCCACGTGAAGCGTTACGGTGCCGGTGTTGAGGCTCTCGACGAGGAAGCCGAACACACCGATATCGCGGCCCTGATTGCGGACATTCCAAAGGTTGGAATTCACGACGCCGTTCCCTGCGACGAATCCAGGCTCAGCGGTGGCGAAACCCGTGGCCTGCGAATCGTCAGTCAGGTCGAAGGTGACGTCGCGCCAGCTTCCGGGGACAAGCGCAGTGGCCGGACCGAGTTCCATCTGCCGGTTCGCATCGACGACGACAAGGCGCACCGTGGCACCGACGGGGGCTGTCCCCGCATAGATTTTGGCGGAGAGAAGAGTGCCCTTCGCGACAACGCCCACACAGGCATTCGTATCGCGCACGGTTCCAAGAACCGGTGAGGACAGGACCTCGTGCGCAACCATGGCGCGCTTGGTGGCCGCGCCATTGAAGACGATGGTGTTCAGCATGGCGTTGGTGGTTGAGGCTGCACGCCCCGCGCCGGCGGGTGCAGCGACGGCGACGGGGGCCGCCGTGCCGGTGGTGTTGCTGCCCGAGGTATCGGGGGAGAAATCGGGGTCGCGCCAGCGGGGGTCGGCGCGCTCGAAACCATCGATGGTCAGTGCGGCTTGGCCAGGTGCGTGCAGCGCGTCTGCGATGGCCTGATAGACATGCGGATAGACTCGGGTGCGCGTGATAGTGGTGCCGCCGCCGGTGCGAGGATCGCGCGAAGAGAGCTCCGCCGTCCAGAAAAGCGACCAGAACGCGACGCCGCGGATCCGGCGGCCCGAGTATGCGCCCGACGTATCGGGAAAGGAGAGCGCAGTGCGTATTTTCTCGTGCATCGAACGGGGCGAATCGATCGTGACGAGGTTGCTCAGGCCGTCGTTGAATGTGTACCAGCTGACGACGTCGCTGGCGTTGAAATTCTCGGTGGGAATCGGCGGGGTGAGGGTGGTGTTGAGCGTGGTGTCATAAAGCCCGTCGGTGAAGCCGCGACCGGTGCCCACGAGCGACCCCGCGGCGCCATAGTTGGTGGTTCCCGTCCACGTGCGCCCATAGGTGGAGTAGGCGATGACCAGCTTCTCCGGTGGCAGGCCCGCATTCAGGTAGTTGCGCGCCTGACCCAGCATCGCGTCCTGGTCAGTGGTGGCGCGTGGCGTATTGCTGGTTCCCCAGTCGTAGCCGGAGAGGATCATGTAGTCGATGTGAGGCGCGATCGCGGCGATATCCCAGAGGTTGGCGGAGTAGGTGGGATGCGTATAGACAGTAATCTCCTTGCCTTGCAGTGCCGGGTCGGCATTGAAGGCGGCGCGCATCTCCTGGAAAAAGGCGCTGATGCCGTTACGGGTGGTGGTATTCCAGGAGAACTCGATATCGACGCTGACGCCGGCGTTGTAGTTCTGGGGGTCGTTCTTGAGCGCATTGCCCACGTTGGCGATGAGCGTGGCGCGCTTGGCGGGAGTCTGGAATACCTGCTCGATGGCACCGCCCGCGCCGTCGTCGAAGGAGTTGATGACCATGACGATCTTGGTGCCCGCGGCCTGGGCGGCGCCACCGGCGCCGTACTCTGCGGGTCGATTGTTCCAACTGCTGGTCAGGTTGGTGAACGCTCCGTTGGAGTTGAAGACGGTGAACGGAATGCCGAGGTGGGTGAGCGACTCCCACCGCAGGTGAAAGCGGACATCGTTGTTCTGTATGTAGCCGAAGGAGACAAAATCGGGAACGACGTGGGGCGCGGCGCGCTTGATCTCCGAAGCCGTGGCGGGGCGACCCGCCTTCTCGCGGCGGGCGGCCTCCTCAATGTCCTCTGTGGGCGGAGCTGATTCGTGGAGCAGGCTCTCCCAATGCGCGGACTGCGCGAAGGCGTGGGGGCCGCAGGCGCCCAGCATGGCCAGCAGAAGGGCGCCTCGCGCCTGCGATATGGCAAATCGCTTCGGCTTCATTCTGTTCCCCAGACCCGGAAATAAATCGCCCGGGCGATGCCAACGGGCATCGCCGCTGCAGACGAAGGTAAGGGTTTGGCCGCGGCTGCCCTTTCCGCAAGGCGAAAGGGGTGCGCCCGTCGCTCTAGAACATCTGCCAATCCGATGCGGTCGCCACGGAGCCCGTGTAAATCTCAAGCTCCGCAATCCGGGCGCGGGAGCCCGTTGTCAGGCGACCCGAGTCATTGATGAACAGGCGCACATAGCGGGCCGCGACCGGTGTGTCGTAGGTGAACTGTGAGACCGCCGCTCCATCCACTCCCGGCGTGTTATTGCGGGCCATCGTCTGCAAGGTCCATGGCCCGGTGGGGCTGACGTTGCTGGTCTCAATGAGGAAGCCGACGGTGTTGCGGGTCGTTGCATCGAGCCCGGTGCTGCTGGCGTGGCGGACGATGTAGCCATTGATGGGCTTCTGGACTCCCAGATCGGCGACAAGCCAGTGGGAGGCGCCCTCGCCGAGGTCGCGGCTGCTCCACTTGCTGGAAGCGGCGCCGTCGAACGCCTTGTCGGGCTCAAAGCCGGGTCCGCCCGCGTCCTGCGAGGCGTCGGAGCTGGCGCTCGCCGCGATGCCGGTGGCCTTGATTCCCGGCGGCGTTCCGGGCGTGAGGCGATTGCCGCCGCTGGCGGGCCACTGATAGTTGAACGCGGCGGCGGCGGAGACGTCGCTGCTGAGCTGACTCCAGACCGCCGTGCTGCCGCCCGCCTCCGCGTCGAGGGCCCAGTTGTCGCAGCACCAGCGATACATGTTTACCGCGCGATAGACCGGAAGGCCGATATCCCTGGCCTGCTGATTCCATGCGTGGATGTCGGAATAGATGCGCTGCATCCAGCCGGCCTGATAGGTCGGATCGCCCACCGACTCGGGACCGCCGCCCTTCCAGTAGTAGAGGCCGTTGCACTCCGTCGCATAGACAGGAAGGTTCCACAATTCGCGGGGCACACCATATTGCAGCCAGTCGCGATAGACCCCCCAGCTAAAGTCCAGCGTAAGCGTGTTGACATTGATGGGGCTGGCGTTGAACCCCCCCGCCGAGTAGCCGCGCGTGTTGATGTGCATGGCAAGGCCATCGGGGGTGACGGCGCCGGGACCGGTGGTGATGGCAACCATCATCTTGTAGTAATAGTCCACCCACGGGTCGTTCATGGCGGCATGCGTGAACCCGCCAAGATTCCCGGTTCCGTAGGGCCCTGCCCACGGCGCGAGCGCCTGGGGAATGACGACATCGTTTGGACGCACTGCCTTGATGGCGGCGTGGCAGAGTTTGTAGGCGGCGGCGTAGTTCTCCGGAGTGACGGTTTCGAGGGTGCCGCCGACCTGCGGCCACTCCGCCGCCAGGTTGGTCTCGTTGGCGATGACCCAGATATTGCAGCCGCTCGAGCCTGCGACGAAGTTCTGCACGCGCTGGGCGAAATTCGCATACTGGGCCTGGGGAGGCAGGGTACCTTGGGGGAAGTAGCCGTAGTTGAGCCGCCCGATGATGGTCGTTCCCGAGGGGGGATTGTAGTTCTTGGTCCCCATGTCGGAAGGATTGGCGCCAAGGGCATCCGTCGCGGTGATCCAACCCGTGCCTGAGGGGAGTAGCCCGAGGTAGGTGTTAACGCCGGGGAAGACATCGTCGTGAATACCAAACAGGTGCGGGGTCTGTGCCTGCGCGTTGCCCATGGCGCCGATCATCCAGGAAATCGTCGCGGCCAACGCCGCCAAACTGAATCGAATTCGCTTCATCGCCTTGCCTCCGATAGTTTGCCGCGGCAACTAATCCCTGCGGCCCGCCGTGTACTTATCCGAGGCGAGTTGGTGGCGCTTGCAGCGCTCTATTGTCAAGTACTTCGGATCGCCGATGCCCCAGCGCCAGCAGTCGGGGCGCATGGCGGGCGCAAGCGTTGCCCATTCCCCACCCACGGCTGAAACAACCACATGAGAGTGACCCCCTACGCTGGCTGGCCCAACTGCATCACGCTGACCAACGGTCGGATCGAGGTTGTTGCGACGACGGATGTAGGCCCGAGGATCATCCGCTGCGGATTCGTGGGAGAGCGGAACCTCTTCAAGGAGTTTGCCGGCCAGCTCGGCTCCGCCGGAGGAGAGAAATGGAAGGTCTATGGCGGCCACCGCCTCTGGCACGCGCCGGAGGATCGCATCCGCACCTACGAGCCCGACAACGACCCGATCGCCTTCGAGTGGGACGAAGCGCACCTGACGCTGACGCAGCCGATCGAGTCCGGCACCGGAATTCGCAAGAGCATGACGATCTCCGTGGATCCAGATCGTGACATGGTGACGGCGGTTCACCGCCTGGAAAACCACGGCCCCTCGGAAGTGGAACTGGCGCCGTGGGCCCTGAGCGTGATGGCGCCGGGCGGGCGCGCGCTGATCCCGCAGGAGAGGTTTTCATCCCACGGTGGCGCGCTGCTTCCGGCGCGGGCGCTGGTGCTGTGGCCCTACACGAGAATGAACGACCCCCGCCTGACCTGGGGCGAGCGCGTGATCCAGGTTCGCCAGGATTCGGCCAGCAAGGCTCCCCTGAAAATCGGCGTCGGCAATCGGCGCGGTTGGGCCGCCCATGCGCTCGATGGATACCTGTTTGTGGTCCACGCCCCGATGGTGGAGGGCGCTGTCTATACAGACATGGGATCGAGCTTCGAGATATTCACGAATGCGGACATGCTGGAGGTTGAGACCCTGGGCCCCCTCGCCCGCCTCTCCCCCGGCGGAGGCGCCGCCGAGCACACGGAGCGGTGGCATGTGCTGAAGCGGAGCCTGCCGGAGGAGGAGCCGGAATTGGCGGAGGAGTTGGATAGGATCGTGGCGGAGCTGGGGATTGAGGAGGGTCGCCAGTTCCCCTAAGCCACGCGAAATCCAATAAACGTCTCGCGCGACGTTCCGTTCAGCGCGTCGCGGTCGATGCGGGAGAAGAGATCGCCGATCTCGCGACCGAGCGCCTGGCCGAAGTGTTCCGACGTGGCTCCGGGAATGGCTGCCTCGCGCCCGTGGATGCGGCCCACGCGGGATGCCATCTCGCGGTTGAAGAGGCGCGACTCCGTCGCAACATCGGCGAGCCACGCCCGCGAGGTGTGCGCAAGCCATCCGCCGCGCCACGCATCGTCGAGGCTGGCGTACCAACCAAGGCGCGCAAGCACGGCCTCGTCGTCGGAAGTGAGCGCGAGGAGTGCGTTTCGCTCCGCCGCG
>JBBQYG010000187.1:0-7437 GCA_038208905.1 Candidatus Sumerlaeia bacterium
ATCGAGGCCGAGCTGATCTTCACGACGCTGATGGGCGACGAGGTGCTCCCCCGCCGCGCCTTCATCCAGCGGCATGCGCCGGAAGTGCAGAATCTGGACGTATAGTCGGCTGCCGAAGGGCCGCCGCGATAGACGAAGCAAACCGACTGGCACCGCAGGCCGACGACCCACCGCCGATGGCGAGGGAGTTGTCGGTCTGCGGCCTCTCGGAGCAGGACCACGATCTGGACTACTGGCTCAGCCGCACCCCCGAGGAACGCGTTCACGCCATCGATTACATGAGGCACATGCTCTACGGGACCGATCCGGCTAACGACCGAATTCAAAGAGTTCTTGAGGTTACTGATCTCAAGGGAGGTTGAGTTCCTGCTGGTGGGTGGCTACGCGGTGGGGTTCCAGGGATATCCCCGCGCGACATTGGATATCGACCTGTGGATCAGACGAACGCCGGAGAACGCGGATCGACTTGTCGCCGCGCTGCGCGACTTCGGGTTCGGCGCGAGCGCACAGGCCGCGATGTTCCTCGATCCGATGCGGGTAGTACGCATGGGGCACCCTCCCAACAGGGTCGCGTTGCTTACGGGGATAGATGGCGTGGAGTTCGATGACTGCGCGTCGCGGGCCGTTCACGACGTGCTCGATGGAGTGGCCTTGACGATCATTGGTCTGGATGACTTGAAGGCAAACAAGCGGGCGAGCGGGCGCTACAGGGACTTGAACGATCTGGAGCATCTGGCGTAGCCAATGGGATGCGCGGGGCGGCGGGCATTGGCGCCGTTTGACCGGGCGACCACGGCATGGCCACAATCACCGAGATCGCGCGCGAGGTCTTTCAGCCAGCACACGCCGGATAGTTTTTTTTTGGTCTTCGACCCAACCTTGGGGGTGGTTCGCGACTCCTTTATGCTGAGGCCGGACAATCCCTATGCTTGGGACTATGCGGAGTTGCCGTGGTTTGTGTACACCCGGCGTTGATTCAAGGGGATTTAGCCGTTGCATTGCCGCCTCGCCGCACCCAGAATGTGGCCAGTAGAGGTTGATAAGGGGGAGTTTCGTTCCGTGATGGGCCTATCCGCAAATCTCCGCCGTGTGGCGCTGATCCTCCTGCCCCTGTTGGCGGGCGGCGTTGCCACGGCGCAGGACGTGGCGCCGATCGCGCTTGCCCCGGCGAGCGCGGCCGCGCGGGCGCCCCGAATTAAGTCCGTGGGCGGAACCACGGCGGTTTCATGGATCGAGACGCTGCCGGGCGGCGATGACGCCCTCAAGGTTTCGATTCTCTTCGATGCGCTAGCTCCGACAGTCGGCTCCCCCCTGATGTTCACGATGGACGTGGCGGCGGCTTCGAGCCTTGGCGAGTCGGATGTGGCGGTGGACCCGGCGACGCAGCGGCCCGCGGTGCTGTGGATCGGCGATTCGGGTTCGGAAACGCAGGTGCGCTTCGCGAGCCCCGGCGTCACGCCGGAGATCGTCTTTAGAACTCAGCGCTTTCTGGAAATTCCCGTTCTCGACTACGACGCCTTTGGAAACGCCTATGCCGCCTGGACGGAGGTGGACGGCGGCACCTCTCGACTGCACGCGGCCGTGCGCCCGGCGGGGGGGGCATGGAGCACGATGGCGCTGAGCGACGCCTCGCGGCCTTACGATGTGCTTCCCCAAATCTTTGGCAACGCATCCGGTGCCGAGCTGTACTGGTTTTCGATGTCGGACGACGAGGTGCTGGCTCACTTGGTGATGCTCGATACCCTTGGAGTTTCGGCGGACAGGCGCGGGACGCTGAGCGATGTGCCGGCGAATCGGCTCCCTACAATTTATCGCGCCACTGAAGAACAGAGTCTCGGCTTCCTGTGGCTGGAGCAGGGCACCGACGGCGAGACGTACTTCGACTTGGACCCGCGCTATTCCCCCGAGGCGAATCCCGGGGTGCTGGGCCTTTCTACGAGCACCGTGGCGGAGCCCGCCGTTTCGGATGATGCCAGCGCCAAGAAGACCTGGCTTGAGACCGGCGCGGACGGCGAGCATCGCCTCGTCGTGAGGCAAGGGGGCGGCGAGGAGAATCGCCTCGCAATTTCGCGCACCGCCCGCGAACCCGTCATCGCCGTGAGCCCCAAGTGGACCCACATCGTCTGGACGGAGGAAAACCTCCTCGACGGCGTCGGATCACTCTACTACCTCCGCTTCCCATAGCCGCGCCCCATACCTGATCCTGCATTCTCTGCCGTTCATCCCTCCTGCCTCATCCATCGCACTCATGCCCTATGCACCGCCCATGACCCTCGCCGCCGAGGCAGCGCTCCCCGGCGGCGGATGCCTTCGCCTTGAGTTTGGCACTCCCGAGACAATGCGCCTCCGCGTTACGGCGGCGGCGCGGTTTCAGGATGTGCCGAGCTACGCCGTTGTGCGCGCTAAGTGGCCGGAGGTGGCGCTTCGCGCGGAGACCGGCGCCGACGGAACGGTGCGTATAGACACCGGCGCGCTGCGCGTGCGGTTCCGCGCCGAGCCGTTCGAGATGGTGGTGGAGGACCGCGGCGGCATCACGCGGTTCGAGGCGGTGAAGGGAAGCCTGAAAATCGGGGGCCGCTCGATCACCGTGTCGCGGAAGCTGGATGAGGGGGAATTCCTGTACGGCCTGGGCTGTCAGGGCGAGATCCTCAACCGCAACCCCGGGCGTTTTCGTATCTGGAACGCCGACGACCCGATGCACCAGCCCCACAAGCAATACTACTGCACCATTCCGTTTGGCCTCAGCATGTCCAGTGGCGCGACCGGTCCCCACGCATTCCTGGTGGACAATCCCGGCGACGTGCTGGTGGATGCAGGGCACGGCGCGCGCGGAGAAATGCGCATCGAGACGGCAACCGGCGATCTGGATGTATATCTCTTCTTCGAGGACACCCCCGCCGCGCTGATCGAGCAGTACACCGAGCTGACCGGCCGCATGGCGCGCCCGCCAATGTGGGCGCTCGGCTATCAGCAGTGCCGCTGGTCCTACCCCACGGCGGCGCGCGTGGAGGAAGTGGCGGGCGAGTTCCGCAAGCGGCGCATTCCCTGCGATGTCATCTACATGGACATCGACTACATGCAGGACTACCTGGTGTTCACGTGGAGCGACGAGCGCTTCCCCGATCACGAGGCGGTGCTGGCGCGGCTGACAACGGCGGGGTTCTCCCCCCTGTGCATCGTCGATCCCGGCGTCGGGATCAAGCCCGGCTACTTCGCCTATGACGAGGGCATCCGCGAGCCGTGGTTTTTCCTGCGCGGTCCCGATGGCCAGCCGATCATCGAGCGCGTGTGGCCCGGCGACGTGCATCATCCGGATTTCACGCATCCCGCCGTGCGCGAGCGGTGGTCCCGCTGGCAGGGCGAGCATCTGCTTGCCAAGGGCATTGCCGGCGTGTGGAACGACATGAACGAGCCCGCGATCTTTGGCGCGACGACGCACACGAAATTCTATCGCCCCGAAGCCGCGCAGCATGACGAGGGCCACTTCCGCACGCACGGCGAGATTCACAACGTCTATGGCCACACGATGGCCCAGGCCAGTTGCGAGGGCCAGCTTCTCCACGATCCCCAGAAGCGCCCCTTCACGCTGACTCGTTCAGGATGGGCGGGGACGCAACGGTACTCCAGCGTGTGGACCGGCGACAACCGCTCTGCGTGGACGTGCATGCCCATCGACATCCAGTTGATGCTGAACATGGGCGTGAGCGGCGTCGCCTTCGTTGGTTGCGACATTGGGGGGTTTCAGAACGACGCCTCGCCGGAGCTCTTTGCCCGGTGGATGGAGTGGGGCGTGTTCCAGCCCTTCTGCCGCGCCCACTCCGCCATGGGCACCATCGATCAGGAGCCGTGGGCGTTTGGTCCGGCGGTGGAGCAGGTATGCCGCCGCATGATCGAACTTCGCTATCAGCTCCTGCCGTATATCTATACAGCTTTCGTGGAAGCCGCGGAGACTGGGCTTCCCGTCGCGCGGCCACTCTTCCTCGAGTATCCGACCGACGCGACTCTGTTTGGAATCGGCGACGAATTCCTGTTGGGCTCCGACCTTCTGGTAGCGCCGGTGCTTGAGCCGGGCAAGGACCGCCGCGCGCTGTATCTGCCGCCCGGCGAGTGGGTTCACTATTGGTCGGGTGCGCGACACGATGGCGCGCGGTGGGTACTGGTGGAGGCACCCTTCGGCCAGCCGCCGCTCTTCGTGCGCGCGGGCGCTGTGATCCCGATGCACCCGATCCGCCAGCACACAAAGGAACCCGAGCCGCGCGTGACCTTCCTGGATGTGTTCCCCGGCCATGCATTGACGGGGCGCCTGGTGGAGGACGACGGCGAGACGAATGCGTGGCAGCGCGGCATCGAATCGCGCGTGGTTTTTAGCGGGAGCGAGTCGGCAAATGGATTGAATCTCATCATTGGCGCGCCACAGGGTCCGCATCGCTCCGCCCGGGAGGAATGGGTGGTGCGACTGCACCGGGGCGACCGCCCGATCACGGCCATCACATGCAACGCAAGTTCCGTGGAGTTCGATCAAGGCCGACTGATGACGACGTTCCGGATTCCGGACCATCGCCGGGCGGCAAGCGTCGTGGTGTCCTACGGCGCCTAGTCGGCGCCGCGCGGACTGCTGGGCTCCCCCTCGCGGGAGTGATGCTGGCGTGCCTTTTCTCCCGCATCATCCTGGCGGATCGATTTGGCTTCTCACGCTGGATCTTCTACACGCCACTTCCCGTCCTGGTGCCTGCGGCGTTGGTCGCGCTCTCCATTGCGAGGGGGAACGCCCGGTGGCGCGCGGGGCTTGCGGCGGCGGTGTTGCTGCTGGGGGCCGTCTCGCTGCGGATCGAGCAGCCGCTCCTGCTCTCCGGCTCCCGGGCAAGGGCGAGCGGTCCCTCCGATTTTCGGATCATGACCTTCAACGTAATGGCCTACCACGGCGGCAATAGCCGCGTGACCGACGCGATCCTCGCGGAGGAGATCGACATCCTCTGCCTCGTCGAGGGAACCTTCGGGGGGAGGGCGCCGGATGTGGTGAAGAAGGCCCTCGGCCCGAAATACGAATGGGCGCTGGGAAACCGGCTCTCCATGGCGTCGCGCTTTCCCATCAGGGAGCACGGCCACGCGTTGTATATACGCGATGTCAAGATGCTAAGGGCCGTTGTCGAGGCCCCCGGCGGAGACATCGCCGTCTATACAATCGATGTGAGGACCCCTCGCTTGCGCAATGACCAACTGGCGTTCGACGAAATCTGGGCGACACTCCAGCGCGAGACGCTTCCCTGCGTGGTCATGGGCGACTTCAATATCCCCCGCGGGAGCTGGCATCTGGGCCGCGCGATGGCGGGATTCGACGATTCCTTGAATGTTTCGGGCGATGGCCGGTGGCTCGCCACGTGGCCGAATCCACTCCCGCTGTGGCAGATCGACCACTCCTTCAGCCGAGGAATCGAACCCGTTCGCGCATGGATTCCCGGCGCCATTGCGAGCGACCACCGCGCAGTCGTGGTGGATTTTCGGCTCGCCGCGCCATAGCCCGCGTGGCAGGAGAGACGCCATGTGCACGCACTTTCAAACCGCCATTCCAGAGGAGTTCCGCCAGGACGTGCTGATCCTCGACGAATCCGGCATCGCCGGACAGGCATATCCCGGCAGGACCGTGCCGGTCGTGATCTGGCGGGATGGCTCGCTCTCGTGTGTGCCCTGCCGCTGGGGGCTGATCCCCCACTGGGCCCCCGACACGAAGCTGATGAAGTCCACCTTCAATGCGCGCGGCGAGACGATCCACGAGAAGCCCTCGTTCCGCGACTCCTTTCGCGGTGGCAAGCGCTGCATCCTGCGCGCGAAGTGCTTTCACGAGAACATCTACGCGGAGGCCACGCGCAAGCGCCTCGGTGAAGCCGCGATCACCCTTGCGTCGGGCGCCCAGATGCACATCGCCGGGCTCTATGCCATCAACACCCGCATCGAACCCCAGCCCGTCTGGTCCTGCACGATGATCACCACCTCGGCGAACGAAGTGATCCAGCCCTTTAACGACCGCATGCCCGTGATCTTGGCCGAGGCCGAATCGGCGGAGTGGCTCAACCCCGCGACGGATATCGCGAGGCTGCGCGAACTGCTGAGGCCGTGTCCGACGCAATGGTTGGTGGCGGAGCGGGTGTAACGGCCCCGCCTGCGCACTACGCCGCCTTCTCGTCCGGCACCGGCAGCGGTCGCACCATGTGCCCGCCCTCGGAGGGCTTGCGGGACATCGACGATATCTTGATATTGATCATCTCCACCATGAGCGAGAAACCCATCGCGAAGTAGATGTACTTCTTGTCGATGTGCACGTCGAAGCCCTCCGCCGTGAGGATGACGCCGATGAGCAGCAGGAAGGAGAGGGCGAGCATCTTGACCGAAGGATGCTTCTCGATGAAGCTGCTGATAGGCCCCGAGAAGATCATCATCACGATGACCGACACGACGATGGCCGCGATCATGATCGGGACGTGCTTGGCCATGCCGACGGCGGTGATGACCGAGTCGAGCGAGAACACCAGATCGAGCGCGAGGATCGTGATCAGCGCGGACTTGAACGTGGTGGCGCTCTTGCCGGAGACGTGCTGTCCGCCGCCCTCGATCTTGCCGTGGATCTCGTGGGTGGCCTTCCAGATGAGGAAAAGACCTCCGCCGATCAGGATCATGTCCTTGCCGGATATCCCGTTTCCCAACACGGTGAAGACAGGCCCGGTCAGCTTCATGATCATGCCGATGAAGAGCAGCAGTAAGATTCGCATGATCATGGCCAGCCCGAGCCCTATGAAGCGCGCCTTGGGCTGCTGCTCCTTTGGCAACCTCCCCGTCACGATCGCGATCACCACGATATTGTCGATGCCCAGCACGATCTCCAGCATCGCGAGGGTGAAGAATGCAATCAGGCTATCCCAGCTAAAAAGCGCAGCGGAATCGGTCAACGCCACGGAGGCGGCAACGAGGAGCGTGAACACGGGGGTGGGTCCTTGATTCGGAAGTGAGGTCGGTTATACGCGCGAGGGGCGCGCGGTGTTCATGCAGAAAGGGAACGCGGCGCGGCGAAGCGCGACAAGGGGGAATGGCAATCGCGCCATCGCCCTTGGCGCACATCGGCTTCAAATCCGGGACATAGCCAATTGGGCCCCGCGGGTGAGGCCGCGCAGAATCAGATCGGACCTCCGCCCTCCGAGCCCGCTTCATCGGGCCTCTCATTGCCCCCGGATTTATCCGGGGGTTTCAGGCAGTCAACAGGCCCAGGCGCGCTTGGGCGTGCTTCCAACAACCAACCTCCGCACCCACCCGGAGGAATCCGGGAGCAAGGAATGGCGCGCTAAAGCGGTTCTCGAAAGTCCTGTCGCGATGGAGGACGCCGTAAAAGAGTATCGTGGGCATCTGGCCCGCGTGTGGGGGCGACGGGGCTCGGGCGAGACGCCCAAG
>JBBQYG010000188.1:0-7405 GCA_038208905.1 Candidatus Sumerlaeia bacterium
AAGGCGGGAACAGCGGGAAAGGGGCGTGCTACCGCTGAAAAGCAGGGAAAAGCGGGGAAAAGCGGGGAAAGGCGGGGAAAGGCGGGAACAGCGGGAAAGGGGCGTGCTACCGCGCTGCCTCCGCTGCGCGCTCGCGCGCCCAGGCGTCCCAGTGGCGCAACCGCTCCAGCGTTGGTTCCGCCTCTGTTGTGTGCGCCGATAGCACGGCGCGGACGATGCGGGGGATGCGTCCGCAGGGGATGCGTCCGTCGAGGTGCATTGCCACGGCGACCTCGTTGGCGGCGTTGAGGACGCAGGGGGCGGAGCCGCCGGACTGGCCGGCCTCGTAGGCCATGCCGAGGCAGGGGAACCGCGCGTGGTCGGGGGCCTCGAAGGTGAGGGAGCCGAGCTGGGCGAAGTTCAGCGGCTTCGTGATGGTGGGGAGTCGCCGCGGCCACGTGAGCGCAAACTGGATCGGGATGCGCATGTCGGTCTGCCCGAGCTGGGCGATGATCGATCCATCGACGAACTCCGCCATGGAGTGAATCGTGGACTGCGGGTGCACCACGACCTCGATCTTCTCGTAGGGAACGCCGAAGAGGTGGTGGGCCTCGATGACTTCGAAGCCCTTGTTCATCAGCGTCGCCGAATCCACGGTGATCTTGGCGCCCATGTCCCACGTGGGATGGTCCAGGGTGCGCTCGCGCGGCGCGGCGTCGATCTCCGCCTGCGTCGCCGTGCGGAAGGGTCCGCCGCTGCACGTCAGGATCAGCCGCCGGACGGGCGATCCGGGTGAGGCGTTGAGGCACTGGAAGAGGGCGTTGTGTTCGCTGTCGATGGGGAGGAGCAGGAGATCGCGCTCCCGCGCGGCGCGCGTCACCAGATGGCCGCCGATGACGAGGACTTCCTTGTTGGCGAGGGCGATGTGCTTCCCCGATTCGATGGCGGCCAGCGCGGGCTCCAGTCCGGTCCAGCCCACCGTCGCCACCACGGCAAGGTCCGCGTCGGCCTCGCGCGCCAGGCGCAGCAGCCCGTCGCTCCCCGTCAGTAGCACGCCGTTCCAATCGACCGGCAGCATCGCGCGCAGGGCGTCTGCGCGCGATGCATCGCCGACGTGGACGTAGCGCGGGGAAAACTCCCGGACCTGTTCGGCCATCAGCTCCAGGTTGCGGCCCGCCGCGCTGAGACCCTCCAGCCGCATCTGACCCCGGAACAGCCGCAGCACGTCGAGCGTCTGGGTGCCGATGGAGCCGGTGGAGCCGAGGAGGAGGAGGGAGCGGACGCGCATGGGGGGTGATAGGGATGAGGTATGAGGGCTGAGGGATGAACCGGCAGGGAGGAGAGCGTTGGCGTGGGGGAGTGGACGGTCAAGGGAGGGTTGGCGCGTGGTGGCACGCGCTGCTTTGTGTTGATTCAGCGCACCATTTCGGCGGCAGATTGTGGGCCATGAGAAAGATCGACTGCTACGCCGCCCTGATCGCCGCCGTCCTTTGCCTTGCGGCGCGGGCCCCCGCGGGCGACGCGCCCACGAGCGCGACGTTGACGATTAGCGCGTTGTCCCTGATGGGTGAGCCGCTGCCGGGCGTGGCGTTCAAGGTGGCGGTGGACGATGACTCGGCGACGACGGTGACGACGAATTCCGGCGGGATGGCGCGGGTGGAGCTGCATCGCGCGCCCGCGGCCGGGGACGATCCGGCGGTGCTGGCCGACGCGCGGTATCGGTCCGCGGGGGTGGTGGTCACGCGCGCCACGGGGTCGCGGCGCATGGTTTCGTTCCATCGGATCTTTCCCGCCGCCTTGCAATCGATGAGCGACGCGGAGCGGCTGGCGTATATCCGGGAGCTGCCGGGAATCCTCTCCCATTCGCGCTCGACCGGCACGCCGATCCCGGCGGGTGAGCTTCACCCGCTGCGCATTTCGGCGATGCTGACGGGGGTGCGCCACGCGGAGGAGGCGCTGGACCTGGACCGCGACGCGGCGGCGGCGATGGACGCCGCGGAGGATGTGCTGGCGCGGGGGCCAAGCATCACGGCGCGGGTATTGTCCCTGTATGGACAGCCGGTCGAGGGCCGCGTGGTGGAACTGGTGCGGATGAAGGCCGGCTCGGCGACGGTGGAAATTGTGGGGCGGGAGCGTTCCCGCGCCGGGGGAGAGGTTTACTTCCCCCTGCTGGAACGCGGCCCCCTGTATCGTGTGATTGTTTCGGCGGAGGGCGATGGGCTTTCCGCGGCGAGCGCGCCGGTGGCGGTGGAGGAGAAGGGGACCACGACGGTGCCTCCGATCATCCTGCAGCCAGCGGAGCGGCGACTTTCCGGTCTTGTGTATCGCGGAGACGGTCCCGCGGTGGGCGCCGAGGTGAGCTCCGGCGGCGAGAACCAGCCCCGCCTGGCGGCGGTGACGGACCGGTTCGGATACTTCGAGCTGGCGCCGCTGAAGGAGGGAACCGTCTCCGTTTCGATTCATCCCGGGCCCGGGCGCCGGGCGGTGTCGGTGACGGTGCCGCTGGACGGGATCGAGGTTCTGATCCCTCTGGAGCTGCTGGAGCCATCGGGACCAGGGAAGTGAATTCGTCCAGGAGTTTCAATCGCGAGGTGTGATCGTGGGAAAAGTCCTGATTCCGCTGGTCGAAGGATTCGAGGAGATCGAGGCCGTGGCGCCTATCGACCTGCTGCGCCGTGCGGGGCTGGAGGTGGTCACGGCTGGCGTCGGGTCGCGCCAAGTCCGCGGAAGCCATGGCATCGTTGTGGAGGCGGACGCCCTGCTGGCGGATGTGGTGGGGGATTCCTTCGATCTGATTATGCTTCCCGGCGGGCCGGGAACTCGGAAATTGATGGACGTTGCAGAATTGCAACACGCTCTGAAGGCTCAGGTGGCGGCGGGGCGTTCGGTGGCGGCGATCTGTGCGGCGCCCACGGTGCTGGCCAAGGCGGCTCTGCTGCGCGGGCGGCGGGTCGCCTGCTTTCCCGCCGTCGAAGACGAGTTGGTGGGTGCAACCGTCGTCCGCGAAGACGTTGTGATCGATGGCAACATGATCACGAGCCGGGGCGCGGGAACGTCAATTCCCTTTGCGCTGGCCATCATCGCGCACCTGTGCGGTCAGGCCAAGGCGGAGGAGGTGGCACGCTCGGTGGTGTATCGCGGTGCCATGCAAGTGCAATAGAACCAATCGTCTGGTTTTGCATGCAGCGATGGGGTTCACGTTCGGACGGCGAACATTTGGGCTTGGCTTCGGCGGGCGACTTGTCTATCTATTTGTACAATCACTGTGCAGCCGTTGCCCAAGGAGCAGCCGAGTCATGGATAAAGCCCAGATCATGCAGCAGATCGCCGCGCTCGATAAGCAGATATTGACGGTCTCAGCCTCGAACCGCGTGCCCTCGCTGAACTCGCGGAATCAGGCCTTCCCGCTCTCAAGCTGGATCGCGGCGGCGGTTTTGGTGGCCGTGTGGCAGTTCGGCGGAATGGCCCACGATTTCTTCAAGCAGCAGATGGTCGCGATGGCGGCGATGGGCCTGGCGGGGTTGTTTGCCCTGTTTGCGCTCTATCGGACGTTTGCCTGGCTGATCAAGGGCGGGCAGAAGAAGGACAAGAAGTACGTGGCGGCGATGGAGCAGGTTGCGGCGTTGCAGCAGCAGCGCGATGCCCTGCAAAAAGCCCTTAAATCAGCGAGCTAGAATGATGAACGCCCCGGAGAAAACCACCCCCACTAAAACTTTCGCCCCGGGTGGCGTCCGGGGCGAAAGAGGTCCGGTCGGCATATGGACCCCACATACACATGCCGACCGGAGGTTCTGGCGCTTCCGTTTTGCGGAAGCAGGAAGGAGACGCGGGAAGAGGAAGTAGCTCCAATGCCCTGCGCCTCATCTTGCATTTATCGCGCCAAACCGCCGACGAATTTTTCTCTTGCCTAAGCCCTTGATTTTCAGTCCTCTTGCCGTGGCAGCGGAATACCGGCCAGTTCGCTTGTAAAGACCGTTGACGCGCTTTTGACCACCACCAAGTAGAAATCTTCCCACTCCCTCTTCCCTCCGCTTTCACGACGATGCCCCCATCCACGCCAAGCGCGCCCCTCGCCCTCCTCGTTATGTCGGGGCAATCTCAGGGTCAGCGTATCCTGCTGGATCGCCCTGTTTTGCTGGGCCGCGATCCCCAGTCGCGGGTGCTTTTCGACGACGAGATGATTTCCCGCCACCACGCCCTGATCGAGTCCCTCGATGGGCAGTTGGTGATTCGCGACCTGGGCAGCAAGAACGGCACTTTCGTAAACGGGCAGGAGGCGGAGGAGGCCCAGTTCGTCAAGGTAAACGACCGCATCCGTCTCGGCAAGACCCTGCTCGCGCTGATCGCCGCGGACGACCCGCTGGCGACCGAGAGCAGTTCCGGCGTGGAGACGCGCGGGGGCCACGGCTTCGGTCCCGATTCGGACTGGGATCCGGCGAATCCAGAGATGGAGGAAAAGATCCAGATCAGCCGCCGCGACCTGCGGCGGGCGACGGAGTTGTCGGGAAAGGTGTCGGCCCTCTGCCGGCTGCGCCACTCGCTCGGCCCCGTCGTCTCCACGATCCGCCGTGAATTCCGGGCCGACGCCGCGGGGGCCTTCCTGATCGATCCCCTCTACGAGCCGGCCTTTGTCGAGGGCCCTGTCAGCCTTACCCCCGAGCACGTTGCGGTTCTGGACGCGGTGCGCCGCCGGACGCGCTGGCGGTCCTTCTTTCTTCCGGATCCGGGCGGCGACCGACAGGTGATGGTTATGCCCCTGATGGTTGACGAGGAAGTCCGCGCGGTGCTGCTTCTTCGGCGAGAGGCTGGCCGCGCCTTCGAGGACGGCGCGCTGGGCTTTGCCGATACCGTGTCGGAGTGCCTGCGCGCGGTGCCGCTGCGCCAGGCCCTCAGCGACGGTGCCGCCGGGATGCTGCCGGATAACCTTGGGATCGTCGGTTCCAGCGACGTCATCAACCGCGCCCGCGAGCAGATCCGCACCTACGCCGGCGCCTCCGTCACGGTGCTGATCCGCGGCGAATCGGGAACCGGCAAGGAACTGTGTGCGCGCGGCCTGTGGCAGCTCTCCGGGCGGCGCTTTGCCCCGTTCCTCGAGGTCAACTGCGCCTGCATGATGCCCGAACTCATCGAGTCGGAACTCTTCGGCCACGAGCGCGGCGCGTTTACCGGCGCCGCCAGCCGCCGCATCGGCAAGATCGAGCTGGCCAACGGCGGGACGCTCTTCCTCGACGAGATCGGCGAGATGCCGATGGAGTTGCAGGCCAAGCTCCTGCGCGTGTTCGAGGGCCAGCCCTTCTACCGCCTTGGCGGCACGGAACTGATCCGCAGCGACGTCCGATTCCTCTGCGCGACCAACCGCGATCTGGAGCGCATGGTGGAGGAAGGGCGCTTCCGCCGCGACCTGTATCACCGCGTCAACGTCCTCAGCATGGACATGCCCCCCCTGCGCGAGCGGTTGGAGGACATCTCCGAACTCGTCCCCTATCTGATTTCGCGCATGCAGGAGGACCTCAACGGCCAGCGGCGCTACACCGTCACGCCCAAGGCCTATCGCCGACTCCTCTCCCACGCATGGCCGGGCAACGTCCGCGAGTTGCAGAACGTGATTCAGCGCATCGTCCTGCTGAACTCGGGCACCGTGATCGACGAGGAGCAGATTCCACCGGAGATCGGCGAGGATCACGAGAGCACGACGATCAAGCTGCCGCGCCTGCAAGTGCTGACGGAGATGATGGAGCGCGAGGAGATCACGCGCGCCCTGCTGGAATCCAAGGGCCACAAGTCCCAAGCCGCCCGCACGCTGGGCATCTCGCGCCCCACGCTCGACAAGAAGATCAAGAGCTACGGCCTCAACGCGCTGACGATCCACCGCCGCCGCGACGGCGACAGCAGCGGCCCCGAGCCGGATTGATCCGGGGCGCCATCGCCGATTCCCCGAGAGGGGGTTTTTCCTCGCTTGACACCCGGCGGGCCGGGACAATGATTCGGCCCTGCCTCCGGGGCTGATATAGCTCAGCCGGTAGAGCAGCGCATTCGTAATGCGCAGGTCGTCGGTTCGAGTCCGACTATCAGCTCCATTTTCTCTCCCCGGAACAGAAGCCGTTCGAGACACGCCCGAAGGGGCGTGCTACGTCAGTGGCACAATCTCCACATCGGTTTTGCGGAAGCCCTCGCCCTTGAACAGGAGCGGTTCGCGCAGCATCTTGGCCAAGGCATAGGCGAAGCAGTCGGCCAAGTTCAGGCCGGCGGGGTGGCGGCCCTTCCCGTACACGAGGTATGCCTGACGCGCCAGGCGCGCCTGCTCCTCGGTGACCGGCTCGATCAGAACCTTCGAGCGATCAACCAGCAAGTCATACTCCCTGCCCACCACGCCATCCTTCTGGCGATCCATGATGATCCCCGCCTCCATCCAGTTCACGGCGGAGATGCGGCAGACCGGCGCCTGCTCGATCGCCTTCGCAAAGAGCGCCGCGTCGGGCTCGGCCGCGAGGATCGCAATCAGTGCCGAGGAATCGACGACCATCACGGCATCCCCGTTTCGTCAAAAAGTGCGTCGCTAAAGTTCAGGGAAGTCAGCGCGGGATCGATATGCGGAGCGCAGCGCCGTCCGATGGCGAGAAGATCCTCCGCGAGCCCCTCGCGACCCCGCCGCCGCTTCTCTTCCGCCAGAGCTGAGCGGACCGCCTCCGCCACCGCCTGAGTCAGATTCTGCCCCTTCAGGTGGGCCAGCTCGGCGACCATCCGGTGTACCTCCTCGCTCTTGATGTTGAGGCCCATGGGGGATACTCCTTTCTACCATTTAGGGTACCATTATACCATCTCGCGCCGGGCTCGCTGTCAAGGAGGAGCCCGTCGAGATTCCCATCCCCCGGCGGGATGGAGCACTTCCGCGACTCCTTCCACCGCCAAGGTTACGCTGGACGACCCGTCTGTGCCATCCTCACTGCACTCGGCGGATAGCGAGCTGGCGACGGCAAGCACAAGCGAAGTTCATGGAGGTGGAGGCATGACGCGCGAGGAAGCCCCGCGGATCCTACAGGCCCAGATGGAAGCGCTGCGCCGGGATTTCGGCGTGGTGAAGGCGGGGATCTTCGGTTCGGTGGCGCGCGACGAAACCCGGAACGACAGCGACATCGACGTGGTGGTGACGATGCCCCCCACCGACCTGTTTACCATGGTCCACCTGAAGGACCACCTCGAGCAAGCCTTCCACGCGCCGGTGGACGTGGTGCGCGACCGAGCCGACCTCAGCCCCCGCCTGCGCAAGTGGATCGAGCGGGAGGCTATCTAGAGTGACTCTCGAAAGTCCTGTCGTATTCCAACGTAGCTTGGGCGTCTCGCCCGAGCCCCGTCGCCCCCACACGCGGGCAAGATGCCCACGATACTCTTTTACGGCGTCCTCCATCGCGACAAGACTTTCGAGAAC
>JBBQYG010000189.1:0-7338 GCA_038208905.1 Candidatus Sumerlaeia bacterium
GCTGGCGCGACGAGTGCCGGGAGCGTAGCGACCAAGCACTCGGCGTGCCAGCGGGTAGGTGTTCGGTGGATCGCTTGGTTAGCATCTTTCATTTATTACATCAAGAAGCTTCTGAGACCCCTGGTCAATATCCATATCATACAATTCCAAAGCAAGGTCGTCACCGATCTGGACGAAGTGAAGGCCCTTGAGCTCGGGCTTGCGGGAGGTATCGATGCCGACCGCGGCCAATTCGTCCTTCACCTCCTTCTTTGCCCAGCCCGAAAGGTAGTGCTTGGTCCACTTGAGGAAGTACTCCGGCGTCTTTCCCGTGGGGAGGCTGACGACGCCGTTGGGGTTGTCCTGCACCCATTCAAGAAACCGGAGCGCCGTTAGCCTTCCAAGGCTGGGAAAGTTGGCGACCTCGATGACGGTGGCGCGCTCGGTGGGCTCGTAGCGGGGCTTTCGCCCGGACTGCTCCAGGAAATGGCTCTCGACAGCAGAGGGAAGCGGGCGCTTTCCGGCGGCATTCTTGCCGACGGGGGTCGCCTTCGCCTTGGTGCTCTGGGCCTTCTGGGGGGTACCGGGTGTCATGTGGAGGAATCCCTCGACGAGGTGTGAAGTGGGCGGGGCCGGCCGCGAAACTCCAAAAACATTGGAAATTCGAGTTTCGACCGAACGCGAGCGGGATTAGGCGTCAGGCGCGCGGGGTGGTCAAAAACAAAGTGATGGGGGTTGTGAAGGACCGCCAGAAGAGGGATACTGGCTTCCGTGTTGCCGGCACACCTCGATGGACTAAAGGGACTGGCGGGACACGATGGACACCGGTAGGACAGCCCATGCTGTCCAATTGGTCAGTTCAGCCAACCCGGTCCATCGGGAGGCAGTGCCCGCCAAGAAACCGCCCCGGGACGATCGTCCCGGGGCGGTGTGTGTGCGGCGATGTTGGATTCTTGGGTTACTGATACAGCGACCAGCCGTCGGCGCTGCTTGGCGTGATCACCGGAAAGTCCGCGGGATTCACCAGGTTGATGGCCGTGGTGCCGCCGGTGGGGTTCACCGTATTGGCTCCGCTGGGCCATGTCCCGTCGTCATCGGTAATCGTCGTTATGAGGTTGCCCAAGGCATCGCGCTCCTCGATGCGGCGCAGGCCGTTGGGGAGGGAGTTGGGAAGCGACGCGGCCCAAGCGGTGGCGACGTTCTCGACTCCAGTGGTGTAGAACGCGGCGGAGCTGGCAACCGTGGCGCCGATGGCGTGGACGGGCGCGACAGAGAGCGGGCGCCCCGTCCCTGTGGTGTTGTCATAGAGCGCGACCCAGTTCTTCGCGGCGAAGGGCGAGGCCACGGCGCGGATTCCTGTGGAGTTGGTGGCGGTGGCACCGAAGAGGCGGCTGGTGATGGAATCTCCAACCGTCAGGCGCCCGACGATTGCGGTGCCTCCGTTGCCGTCGTTGTAGCGGAGGCGGACGTGGAACTGCTCGCCATCGGCGAAACGTGCGTTGCCGGTGGCAACGATTCCAAACCATCCAGTGTAGCTGCCGGCGACGTCGGTGGTGAACTCGCCGTAGGCCCCAGCGGTGGTGAATCCAGGGCTGGTGGAGTAGCTGAAGTTGGGGCTGGCGACAAAAAGCGGGTTGCCGGCGCCGTTGGTGATGGCGGGGGCCTCGGCGAGTTCGGCGATTGTCACGGCCTGGGTGACGTAGCGATAGGTCTTGCTGGCATCGAGCCCATCGATGCGGGCGAGGACGCCGGTGGCGAGGCGGTTGCTGGCTCCGCCGTGGGCGATCTGTGGGACGGCAAGACCGGTGATGGTCTGGGCTGATACGGAAACAGCGGAAAAGGCAATAAGGCTGGCAAAGGCGGACGCTAAAATAGAGAGGCGCATGGAGGACGGGTTTCCTTGGCGATGGCTGGACACAGCAAGACGCGAGGAGCAGACTTCAATCAGCCGCGCCGCGTAAACGGACGACTTGGCGATGATTCCGTGACAAAACAGTGACCCCGTGCAAAGCCGGGGCTCTGCGCGGGGTCGCTGAACGAAACGACTCTTGATGAACGTCAGTGGGCGCCGTTGGCGCTCTGCTCCCAGGCCACAGGATTTAGGTGAGTATTGATGCTGTCGCCAGGCTTGAGGCCGGGAAAAAAGGCGGCCATGTCCACGGGTTGGTGCTCGTTCATCGGCTCGCAGACCTTGGCGTCGGCGTCGACATAGATGACCGTCATCACAGGGCGCATGTCCTTGGTGGAGTTACCCGCCGCCTTGTGGGGGGTCCATCCGCCGTGGAACGTCGCGTCTCCGGCGCTGAGTTCATAGGTCGTCAGTGGGATATCGTGCTCGCGCATGTAGGCCGAGTACCAGTCGGATGAGGCATCGCTGATGCCGAGTTGGACGAGAGGCCCTTTTTGCAGGCCTCCGGCAAAGGACATGGTCCCCTTCTCGATCGGAGCCGTCACGAAGGGCATCCACAATGTGATCGCATTGTTTCCCTCGATGGGCCAGTAGTATTGGTCCTGATGCCACGGCGTGTGGCCGCCGCCGGGCTCCTTGAAGAGGGCCTGGTCGTGGTATATACGCACGCCGCGCACGCCCATCAGGTCCGCTGCGATGCGGGCAAAGCGCTGGGCCGTCACGAAGCGCTTCACCGTCTCGTCGAGACGCCAGAGATTCGTGACCTGAATGAACGCCTTGTGGTAGGTGTCGCGATCCTCCAGCTTGAGCTTCTCCTTCTTGAAGCGGTCAACGGAGGAAGCAAGGCTGGGATAGATGTAATCGAGTTCCTCCCGCGTGCAGATATTCCTAAGCACCACGTGTCCGTTGTGGCGGTAGTAGTCGATCTTGGCCTGGGGAACAAGGTAAGTGGCGGACAAGTCCGGCAAGGTATCAGCAGCCGCGCTCATCAAGGGGCTCCGTTCATTAATTCGTTCGGCGAAACTATCCCACCGTCCGGGGGGACTGTGCGAACCAAGAGAAGCCTGCCCGGAGGACCGAGACTATTGCAATAAAAACATCGCGGATTCTGGCGGCGCGTTGGCGGGGGCGCGAGACTTCTCCACAGCGTTTTCCACAGGAGTTTTCCACCGCCTGTGGAGAGATTCTTCCTAGTTGACGGGCAGACGCTCCGCGCGAAAACCTGCCGATCCCAGACCCGCAGAAATACCCGCTCCTCCCGACCATGGCCGAATCAACACAGCAGACAAATGGCGCCCCCACGCGGGCGCCGCACCAGGGCGCCTATCGCCTTCCCCACAGCCTGGAGGCCGAGCGCAACCTGCTCGGTTGCATGCTCCTCGATCCCGACTGCATCGCCGAGGTCACGGAGATCGCCCGCAAGGACGACTTCTACCTGGAGGCGCACCGCCTCATTTTCGCCGCAATCACGGAGATCTACGACGAGCACCAGGTCGTGGACATGACGATGCTGGTGGACACGCTCCAGCGGCGGCACCAGCTCGAGGAGGCCGGCGGCGTCCTCACCATCGGCAACCTGGAGCAGAACGTCCTCTCCACCGGCTCCGCGCCGGACCTCGCGCGGATCGTCTCCGAGAAGTCCGTCCTCCGCCGCCTCATGGGCGTTGCCGAGGACATCCTCCGCGACTGCGCGGAGGAGCGCCGCGACGTGGAGAAGCAGATCGACGTAGCGGAGAAGAAGCTCTTCGACGTGGGCCAGCAGACCAGCGCCGCCAGCTTCGTTTCCATCGGCGACATGATGGGCAGCGCCATCGAGGAGATCGGGCGTCTATACGCCAACCGGCAGGACGTCACCGGCCTGCGCACGCACTTCATCGAACTCGACAAGATCCTCAACGGACTCCACAAGAGCGACCTCCTCGTCCTCGCCGCGCGTCCCTCCGTCGGCAAGACGGCGTTCGCCCTGAATATCGCGATGAACGTGGCGGTTAAGGGCAATGCGCCGGTCGGTATCTTCAGCCTGGAAATGAGCAAGGAGCAGCTTAACCGCCGCCTGCTCTGTTCCTACGCCCAGGAGTCGGGCCAGGAGGTCAGCCGCGGCAACATCTCAGAGGCGACGCTGGCGAAGTTGCGCCAGAAGGCGACCGAATTGGAGAAGGCGCCGATCTTCATCGACGACTCGCCGGGCCTCTCGATCATGCAGCTTCGCGCCCGCGCGCGGCGGCTTCACTCCATGCAGAAGATCGAACTGCTGATCATCGACTACCTCCAGCTCATGAGCGGCACCGACAAGGGCGGTCGCGACCAGAACCGGCAACAGGAGGTGTCGGAGATTTCCCGCGGCCTCAAGGCGCTGGCGCGCGAACTCGGCATCCCCGTGATGGCGCTCAGCCAGCTCTCGCGAAACATCGAGCAGCGCAGCGGCAAGGAAAAGTCTGCCGAGCCGATGCTCTCCGACCTCCGCGAGTCCGGCGCCATCGAGCAGGATGCCGACATTGTCATGTTCGTCCACCGCGAGCGCCCCGACACCAAGGAGGAGGAGAACACCCCCGCCAACAAGCAACTCCCCATCGAGACCAAAATCCTCGTCCGCAAGCACCGCAATGGCGCCATCGGGCCCGTCAGTCTCCTGTTCTATCCATCGTGGACGCGATTCTTCGACAGGGCGGGACCGGGATGAACGGCAGGGATGAGGTAGGAGGGACGAGGGATGAACGCACCTGCTTTTCATCCCTCCTCCTTCATACCTGCTTTTCTGATTCGTTGGTGGCGCGGGACGCTGCGATGATCTCGTCGAGGGTCATTCCCTTGAGTGCCCACACGGGGAGGCCGTCGCAGTTGTCGTAGTAGGAGATTTCCTGAGCCAGCGCTTCGGTCCACGGCTCGCCATTGGGATCATGTCGTCCACAGCGGACGAAGCAGGAGTAGCCGGGGTACTCGGGCCCCAGCCTATCGGGATCGCGCGCGGGGTCCGCGGGCGGTGGCACCACGCCGTTTCGATCCACGCGCAGCGGAGCCAGCCAGCACGCCGCCGGCTTGAAGGTCCACGGATGTAGCTCCAGCCGTCGCGCCAGCGACTCCAATCCGCAGAAGTGATTCGGGCCCGCAAACACGCACCGGGTATGCGCAAAGTGCCCCGGCCAATCATCCGCCGTCGGCTCGAAGGCCCGCATCGCGGTCTTCCGTCCGTGGAGCTTCCCGTTCCAGAATCCATCCTCCACCGGCTCGGCGCCCGCCAGCATCGGGAAGTCCTCGGGAAAGCGCGCCACCACCTCGCCGATCAACTGCTCCTCCCCCGCCAGCAGGTAGGCGCCATCGTAGCAACATGCCGCCTCGCAGGACGCGGGGTCGCAGCGGCGGAGGCGGAGTTGGGTGGCAGTGGGTGCGAGCGGGTGGCTCATGGCGATGGAGCGGAGCGAGTCATTCCTACACCCCCGCACCAATCTCCTCATACACCGTATTCCTCAGCACCGGCACTCGCCCGCAGTCGCGGACGATGCGCTGAAGTTCCTCGACGGTCATGCCCTGGGGGGTGGCGGCGCCGGCGTCGTGGTAGATTTCCTCGTGGACCACGGTGCCGTCTATATCGTTGGCGCCAAACCACTGGGCCAGCTGGGCCTGCTTGATGCCGAGCATGATCCAGTAGGCCTTGATGTGGGGGATGTTGTCGAGCATCAGGCGTGAGATGGCGATGGTCTGGAGTTCGAGAAATCCGCTGGGAGGCGGCAGGTGGGAGAAGGCCGTGTTGGCGGGATGGAAGCTGAGGGGGATGAAGCACTGGAAGCCGCCGAATTCGTCCTGGTGGGCGCGGAGACGCAGCAAGTGATCGATGCGGTGACGGGGCTCCTCGATGTGGCCAAAGAGCATCGTGCAGTTGGACTTGAAGCCGCGCGTGTGGAGTTCGCGGTGGGTTTCGAACCACCCCTGGGCGTCGCACTTGTGCTCGCAGATCTGCTCGCGCACTTCCTCGTCGAAAATCTCGGCACCGCCACCCGGCATCGAGCCCATGCCCGCGTCGCCGAGGCGCTCGATCACCTGGCCGATGGTCATCTTGGACATGCGCGCGATGAACACGACCTCCACGGGGGTGAGGGTCTTGATATGCACGTCGGGGAACGCCGCCTTGAGGGCGCTCAGGTAGCCGCAGTAGTAGTCGATCTTGAGCCGTGGATCGAGTCCGCCGACCAGGTGGATCTCCGTGCAGCCCTTGGGCATCATGCGCCGCGCGCGGTCCACGATTTCCCCGGGCTTGAGGATGTAGCTCTTTTCGTCGAACGCCTTGCGTCCAAACGCGCAGAACTTGCACGACATGAAGCAGGTGTTGGTGGGGTTGATATGCAGGTTGATGTTGAAGTAGGTCTTGGCGCCGTGAAGTCGCTCCCTCACGGAGTTGGCCATGGCCCCGATCGACGGCAGGTCGTGGCTGGCATAGAGCGCTAGCCCGTCCTCGAAGGATAGCCGGACTCCCTCCGCGACCTTGGCGGCGATGGGGGCGAGGCTCTTGTCGGAAACGGGGATCATGGCGGCGCGGGCTCCGGCGGGCGATTGCGGCTCAAAGCCTATGCCACGCCGGATGTTGAGAGCAATCGGCAAGCCAGACTAGGCTGTGTTTGATAAATGGCTTCTAGCTGGTCCGTTGAGCGAGAACGAGTCATGACGATGGCGCCGATGACGAGGCAATGTGGTGCATCGTTGAGGAATCGCGACGCGCCAGGACGAAGGTTCGCAGCCATCGGAAAGCCGAATGCAATTGTCAAAGACAGCCTAGAATCGGTCCGATCAGACTGATCGGACCGATCCTTATTTCGAACTTGTGGAGCTGGGAGCGTACTGGTTCACGAAGCGGGCCGCGTCGGTGCCGTTGCCCATGGGTTGGCCCCCAGAGCGATAGATGTTCCCCGGGCTGATGGTGCCGTTGCTGGGATCGTAGATGGTCTCGATAAAGCCCGCCGTGTTGTCGGCGTTGAGGGCGTCCCAATAGTTGTCCAGCTTGGTGTCGGGGCCGTTGCTGCTGACAAAGTAGAACTGCCCGTTGTTGGTTCCGCTGCTGAAGGCGAAGCCGTCCTTGTCTCGCGAGGCGTAGCCATAGGCGTCGGAAAGAAGTCCGGTCCCGAGCTTGCCGTGATAGATGTCCTTCACGTTCTGGCCGACGATATAGGCGATGGGGGAGGTGACCTCGGCGAGGCCGACGTTTCCATCGAAGTCCACGCCGCAACGCGGATAGCGGCTGTTGTCCACGCGGAAGGCCTCGAGCGCTATACAGACGGCACGGATGTCGGACTTTGCACGGGTGCTCTTTGCCCGGGTCTGGCTCTCGAGAAAATTGGGGACGGCAATGGCGGCAAGGATCGCGATAATGGCGACGACGATCAGCAACTCGATCAGGGTAAATGCGTGGTTACGGTGGGGGGCCATGGGGGTCTCCGCGCGCGGGTTTCGGGGAGGAGGGG
>JBBQYG010000190.1:0-7187 GCA_038208905.1 Candidatus Sumerlaeia bacterium
CGCGTCCTTCGTCTTCAACACGCTTTCCATGACCACCACCGCCCGGGCGGCGCTAGGCGTGCAGACCAACGACACCCGCGACGCCAGCGACCACCTGCCGATCGCCGTCGATTTCCGGATCGGGCTTGCGGAGCGATCGGAGTGGGTACTTTTCTAGAGTAGTTCTCGAACGTTTTGCCGCGAAAGGGAACGCCGTAAAAGAGTGGCGTGGACGTCCCGCCCGCGCCGGAGGAAGACGTGGCCACGCGGAACCCGAGATGCCGACGGAGCTCGGGCGAGACGCCCAGGCTACCTTGGAATGTGACAGGACCCCCAAGTCTCAATCACCACACTGAAGACCGCCGATGAAATTTCCCCTCGCCTCAACATGGATCGCCGCCGTGGCGCTAATGTGCGCCGCCTGTGGCGGAGAGAAAACCGAATCCCCCGGCGCCGCCTCCACCGGAAGCGACAAGGTCGTGGTTGTCTATACCGCGCTCGACCGCCAGTTCAGCGAGCCGATTCTGGCGGAGTTCGCGAAGGCCAGCGGCATCGTCGTCAAGCCCGTGTACGACACCGAGGCCGTCAAGACCGTGGGCCTGGTCAACCGCCTCCTCGCGGAGCGCGAGCGCCCCCAGGCCGACGTGTTCTGGAACAACGAAATCGTCCGCAGCATCCAGCTCAAGCGCGAGGGCCTGACCGAGGCGTATGTCTCGCCCTCCGCCGCCGACATTCCCACGGCGATGAAAGACGCCGAGGGGCACTGGACCGGCTTCGCCGCGCGCGCCCGCGTCCTCATGGTGAACACCAATCTGATTCCCGACGCCGCGAACTATCCCAAGTCCCTCGCCGACCTGACCGACGAAAAGTGGAAGGGCAAGGCAGCCTTTGCCAAGCCGCTCTTTGGCACCACCAGCACCCATGCCGCCGTCATGTGGGCGACCATCGGCGCAGAGAAGTCCGCCGACTGGTGGCGCGCCGCGATCGCGAATTCCATCATGGAGGCCGGCAACGCGCAGGCCGCCAACGCCGTCGCCAACGGAGAGGCCGCCTGGTGCTGGACCGACACCGACGACGCCTTTGGCGCCATCACCGACGGCAAGCCCGTCGCGATCGTCTATCCCGACGCGCTTCCCCCCGGCGATGGCGCCCCCGGCGGCGTGCTTCTGCTCCCCAACACACTCGTCCTGATCAAGAACGGCCCCAATCCCGAGGCCGCCCGCGCGCTGATCGACTTCCTCCTGCGCCCCGAGGTCGAAGGCAAACTCGCCCAATCCCGCTCCGCCCAGATCCCCGTCCGCGCCGCAGTCCCCGGCCCGCCCAGCCTCCCCCCGATCGGCGACCGCGCGATCCTCGACGTGGACTGGGACAAGGTCGCCGACGCGCTGGCGGAGAGCGGCAAGGCGCTGGCGGGGATGGTGAAGTAGGGAAACGCGAGAACTGGTGCCCGGGGCGGGAATCGAACCCGCATGGGGTTGCCCCCGAGGGATTTTAAGTCCCTTGCGTCTGCCAATTTCGCCACCCGGGCACGGGGCGTGTCTCGCATTGCGGGGTGGGGACGCCAAGGCAAATGCGGTGGGGCTGGCCCGCCCGCCGGAAAGGCCTAGCGCCGGGCGGGTGGTCGCCGCCTGTGTGGCGGCGAAGCGAATCGACATGATTGTCGGCAAGGGGACGTTCCTCGATGCAGACTCCTCCGTTCTCCATTGGGTGCTTTGTGCTGGCTGCGTTGTTTGGCGCGGTGGGGCAGTTCCTGTACAAGTCGGGAGCGGCGGCGGCGAAGGGCGGCGTGGCAAGCTATCTGCTGAACGCGCGTCTGCTGGCGGGGGTGGTGTGCTACATCGCGGTGATGGTGCTCTTTGTTGCGGCGTTCAAGCGCGGCGGCCAGTTGACGGTGCTGTATCCGATCTATGCGAGCACGTTCATCTGGGCGGCGTTGATCGCGTACTTCCACGATGGCGTGCCGATCAGCCTGGCGAACGTGGGCGGGATGGCGCTGCTGGTTGGGGGAATGTTCCTGATGGGTGCGCGTTAGCATGGGCGTGAATCGGTGGTGGGATTTCCAGAGTGCCCTGGATCACCCGGCGACGGTGGCGCTGGTGGTTGGAGTGGTCGCGGTATTGGCGTTGAGCGCGGCGCTGATCGCGGTGCTTGGCCGGGCGAAGCTGGTGCCGCCGGAGCGCCATGCGGAGTTGGTGGCGCGGACGAAATCGTGGGCGGTGATCGTGCCGCTGATCCTGTTGCCGGTTCTGGCCGGCTCGGGGTGGACGATTCTGGCGCTCGCACTGCTGAGCCTGCTGTGCTATCGGGAGTATTCCCGCATGACGGGACTCTTTCGCGAGCGCCTGGTCAGCGCGACGGTGGTGGTGGGAATCCTGGGGCTTGCCTTCGCGTCGCTGGACAACTGGTACGGCCTCTTTGTGGCGCTGGTGCCGATCATCACCACGCTGATCGCGATGGTGGCGATCCTGAGGGACCATCCCGAGGGGTATATACAGCGCGTGTCGCTGGGGACATTCGGATTCCTGCTGATCGGGTCGGGGCTGGCGCATCTGGGCTACCTGGCCAACGACGCCCAGGGGCGGCCGATGATCCTGATGCTGCTGGTGTGCGTTCAGCTCAACGATGTGTTTGCGTTCACATGCGGGCGCCTATTCGGCAGGCACAAGCTGGCGCCGAACACGAGCCCGGGCAAGACGGTGCAGGGGAGCGTGGGCGCGCTGATCCTGACGACAATCCTGACGGCCATCATTGGACATTTCGTTTTCCGCGGAACGCCGGTGGATACGCCAATCTACCTGATCGCATTGGGCCTCGGCGTTTCGGGCATGGGTCAGTTCGGCGACCTGACGCTGTCCTCGATCAAGCGCGACGTAGGCGTGAAGGACAGCGGCGCGCTGATCCCCGGGCACGGCGGATTGCTGGACCGCTGCAACAGCCTGCTGCTGGTGGCGCCGGGGTTTTTCTACTTCGCGCACTACGTGGGCGGCGCGCATAGTCCGCTGCCGATCCACTTGTTGACCGGACAATAGCATGGATCGCTGGCGCTACAAGACGGCGAGGGACATCGACCTTGGCCCGGCGGAGAGCGCGTTCAGCGTCAACCGGGAGACGGCGCTGGCCAGCGCGGGAACGCAGTTCCTCTCATGGACGGCGATTTGGCTCTACCTTCGCATTTACCACCGGTTCAAGGTGATCGGCAAGTTCCCCGCGGACCTGAAGCCGCCCTTCGTGATCATCGGGAATCACGCGAGTCACCTGGATGCGCTGATCCTGGCGGCGGCGCTGCCGGCGCGGCTTCGCCACGATGTATATATCGTGGCCGCGGGCGACGTGTTCTTCGCCTCCGCCCGGCGCGCGATGCTTTCCACGCTGCTGCTGAATTGCGTGCCGATGTGGAGGAAGAGCGCGGGGCCCCACGCGATGCGCCAACTGCGGGAGCGTATCGCGGAGGGAGACACGGGCTTCATCCTGTTCCCCGAGGGCGCCCGCTCGCGCGACGGCAAGATGCTGCGCTTCAAGCCGGGTCTTGGGATGCTGGTCGCCGGAACCCAGGCCACGATCATCCCGTGCCGGATTCGCGGCGCCTTCAAGGCGTGCCCGCCGGAGAAGGGAATGCCGCGCCCCTATCGGATCATCCTCAAGGTCGGCGAGCCGCTGCGATTCGACAACGCGCCCAACAGCCGTCGGGGTTGGGAGGAGGTGGTGAGTTCCTGCGAGGCGGCCATCCGCGGACGCCCGGCGTCACCGCCCGCCGCGGACGGCACCCCGGGCGCGGTTGAGGATCGTCCAGGCGAGTAGCGCCGCGACCACCGCCAGGAACACGAGCGACCACGTGCCCGGCGCGACGCCGAGGCCGAGAAGCAGCGCCAGCAGCCCGAAGACAAACGCGCGGTCGCTCTTTCCCATGGGGCCGTCGTATCGCCGCTCTCCGCCCACCTGAACGCCCACCACGCCGGCCATCTCGCTGATCGCCGCCAGCAGCACGATCACCACCACCAGCGCCGGCTGGACCCCCGCGATCACCGCGAAGGGGAGGTACAGCGCCGAATCCGACAGCACATCGCCTAGCTCGTTCAGCACCGCGCCCAGCCTGGACTTCATATTGTGCTCGCGCGCCAGCATCCCATCGATCGCGTTCAGCCCCATGCGGACGAATAGCACCACGGGCACCGCCAGCAACGACCACGCCGCGCCCCCGCTTGTATAGACAGCCGCCCCCGCCGCGAAGGACAGCGCCATCGCCGCCACCGTCACCTGGTTCGCCGTCACCCCCGCCCGCGCCAACCCCCGCGTCAACGGACGCAGCAGCGCCTGAAACCGCGGCTTGATGTCATAGATGCTGGGCATGGTCGGTCCTTGGCTCCCTCATGGATCCCGCACCAGCACCGCCCCCGCGCGTAGGTCCTCGGAGAAGGTGACGGGGAGGAGGGCGGAGAAGTCGATGGTCAGGCGCGTGCGGGGGCGCAGGCCGGGGGTGGCGGACCAGATGGTGCGGTGGCGCGGTGCGAAGCGGTGGTCGATGGCGGGATCGTTGCGCAGGCTGTAGGCGCTGATCTTCCAGAGTTCCTTCTCCGCGGGAATCCGCCAGTCGTCGTGCCCGGCATAGCGCGACGCGGCGGCGTAGTCGGCGGCCTCGGCGAATGTCATCTCCGTCGGCGAGGCGTGCATGGCCCATTCGAGGGAGCTATGCGGCTGAAAGAGGATCGGTTCCTCGGCGGTGCCCAGCGCCTCGATGTTGAGGTCGGCGTACTTGGTGAACATGTCGCGCCGCGCCCACAGGCGCCAGATGCCCTCCGCGGTGACGAGGCGGAATCCGTTCTCCTCGACGAGCCCCGGCGGCAGGAAGCACTCCAGAAAGATGCGCGTGTTGGAATTGGCGAGGTGCTCCAGCGGCAGGTCGTCCTGCCAGAGGCCGTGAAAGCGGAGGGGTTCCCCGCTCAGCGCCATGATCGCATAGTAGTCGCCGTTTTGTGCGCGGTCCCACGGCGCCCACATCACGATGGTTTCCCCGCGATAGGCGTCCAGGAACTCGCCGCTGCCGTTGAACTCGTAACGCATGCGCCATCCCATCAGCAGGCTGCTGGTATCGACGGCCTTGTGGTCGATGATGCGGTGCTCGCGCGCCAGGCCGTCGTTGTTCTTCTGAGTGGCAAGGAACATGGCGACGCAGGCGATGGCGGCGCCGGCGATCCATGCGGGGGTGCGTCGGCTCCACGCGCGCACCAGCAGCAGCGCCAGCCCCGCAAAGCTGACCGGCGCAAGCGCCGCAAGCGCCGCCAGCACCACCCGCGCGGGAAGGTTGCCGGAAATGCCGGAACGAAAGGTGATCGCAAACACCACCGCCAGCCACGCGAGGCCGGGAATCACCGCCAGCCATCGCGTGCCCCGCCGCCCCAGCGCGGCAAACAGCGCGAGGCCCGGCAGCAACGACCAGCCCAGCTGCCACGCGAAGCTGGTCATGTACACACCGTCCCGAAGGCGTCCCGAGAGCGTGGTCTCGCGGCCCTTCTGGAATCCGAGAACGCCCGACCACTCGTAGTGTCTATACAGCGGATTGTGGTCGGGCCGCGCAAAGGCCAGCGGATCGCCCAGCGTGCGCCAGGCGCTGCCCATCCACATCGCCGGAAACACAAACGGCAGCGCCATCGCGGGAATGCCAATCGCCAGCGCGCGCGGGTTTCGCCGCCCGTGAACCCACAGCCACGCGAGCTGCACCGGGCCCATGAATCCCGCAAGGATCCACGCCTCGTAGCGCAGCGTGGTCGCCGCCGCCGCGCACGCCGACCCAGTCCACAGCATCGCCAGCCCGTGCTCCGGCCGCCTCCACGCGCCGGTCAACGCCGCCATCGCCCCGATCGCCGCCGCCCACGAAAGCCAGTCCGGCAGCGAGGACATCGCCACCGGCTGGGCCAAGCGATTGACGGAAATCCAAACGATGCCCAGCAGCATCCCAAGCGTCGGCAGGGAGAGCACCCGGGCCAGAAACCACAACGCCAGCCCCACCGCGCTCCAGGAGAGCAACCCCATCGCCAACACTGCATACATCGGATCGTCCAGCGCCCGGATCAACGACCCCAGCACATAGAAATTCCCCGACAGCCACAGGTAGTCCCCCGGCGCGAAATACGGATTCGCCGCCCAGTGCAACGCATACCCCATGCGATTGTAATCGTCGCTCGAATAGAACAAATACCCCCGCATCACCCGATACAACCCCAACGCCGCGTTCAACAGCACGCTCCACCCCACCGCCGCCACGGCCCCCCACGCGCCAAGGCGCCCGACGTCGTCGAGGATCAGGGGCGGAGGGCTGGGTGCATCGTCGCGCGTCATCGTGGCGGCGAGCTTTCGGGGGCGGGGGAGGATGGGCGAGGGAAATGGGGGGTTGAGAGGTCACCCACTCCCGCCCCCCTCGCTACTTAAACAGCCACCCACTCACCAGCTTCGTATATCTCGGCATCACCAGATACACCATCAGCACCACGATGACTCCCGTCCCGATGAGGGCGTCGAGCCATTGGACGTGGCCGACGCCCGCGAGGTTGAGGAGTGGCTTCAGCGCCAGCGGCGTCGCCAGGACCAGCGGATAGATCGCCGACCACGTGATGAGCGACTGCTTCCAGCGCTTGGGGACCTTGGCGCCGGAGCCCTCCGGCGTGAACCAGAAGTCGAGCCCGCTCTGGACGACGAAGCGGTCGTCCTCCGCGAGCAGGGGGCGGGCCTTGTCCACCAGGGCCCCGCGCTCGGCGGAGTGCATCCACGCCAGCAGGTTGTCGTGGGTGTCGAACCGCAGGATCGCCGTGTAGGTTTCGGTGGCCCCGGCCACGGGGCGGATGATGGTCACGTTGAGGTGGCCGCGGCTGGCCTTGCTGGCCGGAACGATCTCCGCCAGCCACCGCTCATAGTCAACCTCGCACCCGCGCCGAATGCGGTGGGTGATCACGACGGTGGCGGTCTGGTCGGTTTCGATGGGTGGGGGCATGGACCGAGCGATACCGTCGGGGGGCGCTGAAGCGCAAGGGGGGCGAATGGGGCGGTGATTCCTGCTCTTCTCCGTTTCCCTGAAAACGGGCGAGTTAAAGTCCCCTTGAATACCCCCGTCTTCGCAATACAACTTTGCCTGATAGGACTTCACACCGCGCCGGGAGAGTGGGAATATGAAGAAACCCGTGAGCAGGAATCTCTGGCTGTGCGCGGGATCGCTCGTC
>JBBQYG010000191.1:0-7155 GCA_038208905.1 Candidatus Sumerlaeia bacterium
GTGTGGAGCCCGATTCAGCAAGGGTGGACAAGGGGCGCGGGAAGTGTCAAAAGCAATCGGGGGGCGGAGGGCACGAAGACGGGCAAGTGGGGAGTGCACTGGGAACGCCAATCTCCTGATTGGCGGCGGTTCACGAAGCCCCCGCCATTTACCGCATGGCTGGTTGGTAGGCCGCCGATCGGGAGATCGGCGTTCCCATGGGCTAACCGTAGATCTCTCCACCGGCCTTCACAAACTCCGCGCTCTTCTGCTTCATTCCCTCCTCGGCGTCGGCGCTCTTGGCGGCGTCGCGGATTTGCTGGGTGATCTCCATCGAGCAGAACTTGGGTCCGCACATGGAGCAGAAGTGGGCGACCTTGGCGCCGTCGGCGGGGAGGGTCTCGTCGTGGAATTCGCGGGTGCGCTCGGGATCGAGGGAGAGGTTGAACTGGTCCTCCCAGCGGAATTCGAAGCGGGCCTTGCTGAGCTGGTCGTCGCGGTACTGTGCGCCGGGGTGTCCCTTCGCCAGGTCGGCGGCGTGGGCGGCGATCTTGTAGGTGATCACGCCCTCCTTCACGTCCTCGCGGTTGGGAAGGCCGAGGTGTTCCTTGGGCGTCACGTAGCAGAGCATCGCCGTGCCATACCAGCCGATCATCGCGGCGCCGATGCCGGAGGTGATGTGGTCATAGCCGGGGGCGATGTCGGTGGTGAGGGGGCCGAGGGTGTAGAACGGCGCCTCGTGGCACCATTCGAGCTGGCGCTGCATGTTCTCGTGGATCATGTGCATGGGGACGTGGCCGGGGCCCTCGTTCATCACCTGCACGTGAAAGTGCCATGCGCGCTTGGTCAGCTCGCCCTGGATATACAACTCGCCGAGCTGGGCCTCGTCGTTGGCGTCGGAGATGCTGCCGGGGCGCAGGCCGTCGCCGATGGAAAAGCTCACATCGTAGGCCGCCATGATTTCGCAGATTTCATCCCACCGCGTGTAGAGGAAGTTCTCCTTGTGATGGGCCAGGCACCACTTGGCGATGATGGAGCCACCGCGCGAGACGATCCCAGTCAGGCGGTCGGCCGTCTTGGGGATGAACCGCAGCAGCACGCCCGCGTGGATCGTGAAGTAGTCCACGCCCTGCTCGGCCTGCTCGATCAGGGTGTCGCGATAGACCTCCCACGTGAGGGCCTCGGGGCGCCCACCGACTTTCTCCAGCGCCTGGTAGATCGGCACCGTGCCGATGGGGACGGGGGAGTTGCGAAGGATCCACTCGCGCGTCTCGTGGATGTGCGCGCCGGTGGAGAGGTCCATCACCGTGTCGGCGCCCCAGCGTGTGGCCCAGACCATCTTCTCGACCTCCTCCTCGATGGAGGAGGTGACGGCGCTGTTGCCGATGTTGGCGTTGATCTTTACGAGGAAATTGCGGCCGATGATGGTTGGCTCAAGCTCCGGATGGTTGATGTTGGCGGGGATGATGGCGCGGCCTCGGGCAACTTCCTCGCGGACGAATTCCGGCGTAATGACGGCGGGAATGGCCGCGCCCCAACCGTTGCCCGGATGCTGGCCGGGAAAGCGCCCGGCGCGCGTCTTGGCCACCGCCGCCGCCGCGCGCACATACATATCGCCCGCGGGATCGTCGGACCCAGCGCCATAACCCGCCGCCGTATAGACACCCAGGTTCCCCGTGCCGGGTCGTGCGCGGTCGCCCTGCCACTCGCCGTGGCGCGATTCCCACTCGCGGCGGACGCGGTCGAGGAGCTGGTTCTCGCGAATCGCGACGAACTCCATTTCTGGCGTGACGATGCCGCGCTTGGCATAGTGCATCTGCGTGACGCGCGCGCCGCCCGTGGCCTTTCGCGGACGCCTCAGCGCGTCGAACCGCAGGTGATCGAGCCCCTTGTCGGCGAGGCGCTTCTGGCCATACTCGCTGCTGAGGCTGTCCAGCTCCACCGTGTCGCCACGCTTCTCCACCCACGCCGCGCGGAGAGGCTCCAGCCCGCGCCTCACGTCGATCTCCACCGCCGGATCCGTATATGCGCCCGACGTATCGTACACCGCCACCGTTGCGTTGGGCTCCTCCGTCGATGCGCCGCGCGCCTTCGTCGGCGACTGCACGATCTCCCGCATCGGGACGCGGATCTCGGGATGCACCTCGCCCTCCACATATATCTTGCGCGAACTCGGCAACGGCCCGCGAGAGATCATCTCCGCGGCGAAGTTCTGCTTCGGATCGTTCTTCTTCGTGGGCTTCTCGGGGGCGATGGACATGGGGAATCTCCGCATAGGGAACAGGATAGGACGGCACACGCTGGGCGGAGAACGAAGAGGCGCTTTCCCTACGCCGGCATCACCCGGATCAGGTTCGAAGGCTCCCGCGGTGCATCCGGCCTGGCCGAAAACCGCGTCTCAGGGGCTTCTTGGCCCCGCACCCAGCGACGGTGATGTTGGGCAGGCGGATGCCTGCTGTAAAGGGGAAGCGCGCGCGGGGGGCGCTAGGAACTCCTAGAGCTCCACGGCGGTATCCGGATCACGAGCTCGTCGCGCATCCGCCGCGGGGGCGGCCAAACAATCGTAGCCCCGGACTTCAGTCCGGGGACGTCGGTGTTTCAACAGTTCGAACCCCGGCAGGGGTTCCACAGGGCTCAATTCGGCGCCCTTGTTGGACCCCTGCAGGGGTCCAATCGCGTTTCGTTTTTCCTCCCCGGACTGAAGTCCGGGGCTACGATTGTTGCGTCCCTGCCGGGACGACTGCGTTCCGGAATTGAAACGTCGTCAGGATGGAATGGAGATGCGCGGAGGAGCTTTGGGAGTTCTTGCGCGGGGGCGCCTACGTTCCCGGGTCGAGGACCGCGAGTTTTTCCACGGCGCCCTGGAGCCTGCGGCGGTCGGTGTGGGTGTATATCTGGGTTGTTGAAATCGATGCGTGGCCAAGGAGCGTCTGGATTTCCACCAGGTCCACATCGTTGCCGTGCAGCAGCGTCGCAAAGGTGTGGCGCAGCTTGTGGGGGGAAAGGCCGTCCTTGGCGAGGCCCGCCACGGCCACGTACTTGTCCACGATCTTTTCCACCATGCGGCCCGAGAGGCGGCGCCCGAAGCGGTTGACGAAGACAGACTTCTCGCCCTCCGCGGGGGTGCGGGCCTCCAGCCACTGGAGCAACGTCCGCGCGACATCGTCATTGAGAGGGATCAGCCGTTCCTTGCTCCCCTTGCCCATCACGCGGAGCGTCCGGCTCTGGAAATCCACGTCGCGCATGTTGAGCCCCACCAGCTCCTGAAGGCGCACGCCGCAGAACGCGAACGTCACCAGCATCGCGCGGTCGCGCAGGCCCAGCGGGGTCGTGACATCGGGCGCGTCGAAGAGGCGCTTGAGTTCGCCGCGCACGAGGTAAACGGGGAGCTTGCGCGTTTGGCGGGGGTTGCGGATGCCGGTGCAGGGGCTCGATTCGAGCTCCTCCTGCTCCACCAGAAAATCGAAGAACACGCGGATGGAGGAAATTGTCCGCGCCAGCGTCGCCGGACGGCAGCCGCGATCCTCCTTGAGGTGCTGGACGTAGAGCTGCACGTCCTCGCGCGTGAAGTCGCCGGGCGGGGCGCGATGGCCTCCGCGCTTTTCGGCGCTCCAGTTGGCGAAGCGCCCAAGATCATAGAGATAGGCGGCCCGCGTCCGGGGGCTCAGGTTGCGCTCCACGCGCAGGTGACTCTCGAAGCGGCGAAGCGCGGCCTCCAGCGGGCCCTGCGCGGTACTGGCGACTTCCGTGATTCCGCTCTGCATTGTTCTCCCCGGTCGTTCTCGAATCCAACGCGACTGGAATGAACGATCCGCGGGCACACCGGCAAGATGAAAAAGCGGGGGAAAATTTGAAAGGGTGGTGGCGTTCCCGAAGGCCCGAAGCCACCGACTTTTCGCCGCCGGGGCTACGATTGTTTCGTCCCTGCCGGGACGAAAGAGACACGAAATATCCCGCTGAAGCGGGCCGAGACGGCAGTTGCCGACGCCGCGCTACGCGAACTGGCGCAGGAACCGGACGTCGTTCTCGAAGAGCAGGCGCAGGTCGGGGATGCCGTATTTGATCATGGCGAGGCGGTCGATCCCGAGGCCGAAGGCGAAGCCGGCGTACTTCTCCGGGTCGATGCCACCGTTGCGCAGCACGTTGGGGTGGACCATGCCGCTGCCAAGGACCTCCAGCCAGCCGCCGCGGGCCTCGGACCACACATCGACCTCGGCGCTGGGCTCGGTGAAGGGGAAGAACGAGGGGCGGAAGCGAATCTTGACGGCGGGGCCATAGAGCGCGCGAAGGAACTCGTGCAGCACGCCCTTGAGGTGGCCGAAGGAGATGTCCTCGCCCACGGCGAAGCCCTCCATCTGGTGGAACATCGGGCTGTGGGTGGCGTCGCTGTCATGGCGATAAACGCGCCCGGTGGTGAGGAACGCCATCGGGGGCTTGTGCTTGAGCATCGTCCGCACTTGGGTCGGCGAGGTGTGGGTGCGCAGGACGAATCCACGATTGGTATAGAGGGTGTCCTGCATGTCGCGCGCCGGATGGTCGCGCGGCACGTTGAGGGCGTCGAAATTGGTCCACTCGGTTTCGATCTCGGGGCCCGACTCCACGCGGAATCCCATGTCGCGAAAGATGCGGCGGATTTCCTCGGTCATCTGGTGGACCGGGTGCAGGGCGCCGCGGTTGGGGCGTATGCCGGGAAGGGTGATGTCCACGGCTTCGGCGCGGAGGCGCGCCTCCAGTTCCTTCCGCTCGATCTCGTCGCGACGGTCGTTGAGCAGCGTCACGATGCCGCCCTTGTGGAGGTTCAGGATGCGGCCGGCGATGGGCTTCTCGGTGTTGGAGAGCTTTCCCATGCGGCTGTTGAAGTCGGCGAACTTCCCCTTCTTGCCGAGCCAGTTGACGCGCAGGTCCTCGATCGTCTTGCCGTCGGCGGCCTGGGCGATTTCTGCCCGGGCCTGGGGCGTCAGGCTGCCGATCTCCGTCAGGAGTTCCGTCAGCTCCTGCGAATACTCCGCGGAGGCTTCGCCGCCCCCGGACGCAGGGCTTTCAAAGAGATCGGGGTTTTCGTCTGACATCGCGTGGAGGCCGTTCCGGGGAGTCCCGCCCACACCGGGCGCGGGGAGGCGGAGAGTCCGGCTTGCGGCGGAATCAGGTCAAAGGGATTGTGGGCGGGCAGAAAAAACTCATTCGCCACAGAGCCACGGAGGGCACAGAGAAGTATGTTGGGCGGAGGGCTCTTCATCTGCGGCCTTCGTCAGACTCTCCTTTCTCAGCCACTCCGTTTTCCTTTTTCTCTGTGTGCTCCGTGCCTCTGTGGTGAGCCTTTTTTCCCCTTAACTCCTCTTTCACGGCCTCCCTCCCCATGCCCAATCCCGTCGCCCCAGACTACCTTGCCCCCGTGGAGGAAATCGCCCGCGGCGCCGGCGCAATCCTGATGCGGCATTTCCGCAGGCTGGCCAGCTATGACAAGAAGGGGGCGGTGGATCTGCTGACGATTGCCGACCGCGAATCGGAGGAGTTTGTGGTGGAGGCAATTCTCGCCCGCTATCCCGACCACGCGATCCTGGCCGAGGAGGGCGGGCGGCGCGGCAACGCGGGGAGCCCCTTCCTATGGGTTGTCGATCCACTCGACGGCACCACCAACTTCGTCCACGGACTACGGATATTCAGTGTCAGAATTGCGTTGATGCACGAGGGAAAACCGATCGCGGGATGTGTCTATGCGCCGGCGCTGGACGAGTGCTACTGCGCCGCGCGTGGCAACGGAGCAACGCGCAATGGGGAGCGGATACACGTCTCTCCCAACACGGAGTTGATCGACGCGCTGGTGGTGACGGGATTCCCCGCCAACCGGAAGGCGATCCTCGATCCCCTCGTCGGGATGGTCCGCACGGCGCTGGAGGACACCCGCGGCGTCCTGCGCCTCGGCGCCGCCGCGATCGATTTCTCGTGGGTCGCGGCGGGGCATCTGGACGCCTTCTACGAATACGGCATCAAGCCTTGGGACATGGCCGCGGGATGGCTACTGGTCGAGGAAGCCGGTGGCCGCGTGACGGGGCTTTCAGGGGAACCCTTCGACCCCTTCCGCCCCCGCGTACTCGCCAGCAACGGCGGCATTCACGATGCGTTGCTGGAGACGCTGAAGCGGGGTGGGTCGGAGAAGGTGCCGCGGTAGGGGGGATGCTTTCCTTGAGAGCTCGGCGGGAGATTCCGAACGCTTAGTCCTCGACATCGAACAGCGCGAAGCTAGACAATTTGGGCATGCTACCGCTTCTTGCAAAACGTGATATCGTAAGGTGCCTCAGTCGGCTGGGATCGCTTGCCGAGGAAGAGCACGCGCATTTGTCGCTGACAATTGTGGGGGTGCGGCCATCGCATTGCTACTGGAGCAGCGCCGCACGACCCGGGATGTGGATATCGTGGGCGTAAACCCCGATGAACTGAGGCTTGTTCATCGGCTTTCCCGTGTCGTGGCGGAAGAGGAGGGCCTGGGCGGTGATTGGCTGAACGACGGAGCAAAGGGGTATGTGCACGGAAGATCGGAGGGTCCGATTCTGCTGGAAGCCCCCGGTGTCGTCGAAAGCACGCTCTCTTTGCCGCAGCTTCTGGCTATGAAGCTATCCGCGTGGAGGGACGACGTGGACTTTTCCGACGCCAGCGGCCTGTTGGATTTGATCGCGTCGCAAGGTGCCGACCCCTGGACGCTCGCGGAACCATTCATCCTCCCCGGGCAGGGAGTTGAAGGCCAAGTATGCATATCAGGACCTAAGGGAATCCCGGGAATGATTCAGATTCGTGAAATGGCCAAGGCCCTTCTTGGATTCGAGGCGCTCCGGCTGCGACAGCTAGCTCAGGAACCCCTCGCGGATGCCGGGGCGCTGGGAACCTTGGAGTCTCCCTTGATTTCGGACGCGCTGGAAGCCGCCGCAGCCGCGAGCCTAGTCGAGTTGCTCTGTCTGAGAGCCGGGATAGCGCCGCCCGCTTGGACGGACCAAGTTCCCGCGCTGCAGGAGCCACGCATTGTCGTTGCTGCTGCGGCAACGTTCCCTCGCCTACGCGCCCTTTGCGAGAAGGAGAGCCCACCGCCGATGATGCGGCGCGGCTTCCTCGCGCCACCTGATTTCCTGACCTTCGCCTAATGCCCGCCAACTCCCGCTTCCTCGTCGCCTCACACCTCCTGGC
>JBBQYG010000192.1:0-7152 GCA_038208905.1 Candidatus Sumerlaeia bacterium
AGCCCCCGCACCCGGGTCCGTATTTCAAGAGCCGCGACAGCCGCATTGGCTGCTGACAGGCTGGCCGGGTCCGGGCGCCTCTCTCGATGCCAACGCTGACTTTGTCATCGATGCGGCGGACTTCCTCTACCGGTATCCCGAGTAGTTCCCGTTGCAGGCTGAGAGTCTGCCTGCACCTTTAAGAGATGTGGAACCGATGCGTCCAAACCGCCGCCTGGGCGATCCTGCTCCCTGTTGCGCTAAGTGGCGCCACGGTCGAGGTGGCTAATTCCGCCGAATTCCATGCCGCGCTTTCCACCGCCGGACCCGGCACCACGATACTGCTCGCGCCCGCTGTCTATACAGGCGGCGTGACGATTCGGGAGATGAACGGCGCACCCGGCGATCCCATTGTGATTGCCGCCAAGGACCCTGCCCAGCGGCCGGTGTTTGCGAACGGGATTCAGGGGATTCATCTCGTCGATTGCAACCACGTCACGCTGCGCGGATTGCATGTGCGTGACTTCTCGGTAAATGGGATCAACATCGATGATGGCGGATCCTTCGAGACGCCGAGCACGCATATCGTGGTGGAGGACATGATCTTCGAGCGCATCGGCCCCACGGGGAATGTTGATGCGCTGAAGATGTCCGGCGTCGACGATTTCGAGATTCGCAACAGCACGTTTCGCGGGTGGGGTGGCTCGGCCATCGACATGGTGGGTTGCCACCGGGGCGTGGTTGAGTCGTGTACCTTCGCGGGGCTCGGCGGACACGACCAACACAGCGGCATTCAGATGAAGGGCGGCACCACGGATATCCGCGTGCTGCGCTCGACGTTCCTCAACGCGGCCCAGCGGGCGATCAACCTCGGCGGGTCCACGGGGTTGCGATACTTTCGTCCGCGGCCCGATGGCTTCGAGGCCGCGCGGATCGAGGTCGCCGGGAATCGCTTCATCGGCGGAGAGACCGCCATCGCCTTCGTCACCGCGCACGACGCACACGTCCACCACAACACAATCCACCGGCCCGGGCGTTGGGTGTTCCGCATCCTGCAGGAAACCGAAAGCCCCGACTTCGCGCCATGCTCCACAGGCGTCTTCGAGCACAACCTCGTGGTTTTCGACTCGAAGCTGAGCACCACGGTCAACATCGGCGGCGGCACCGCGCCGGAGACATTCACCTTCCGCAAGAACGCCTGGTTTGGAGAGGGCGTCCCCTCCGCCCCCAAGCTCCCCGTGGACGAGGCCGACGGCCTCGTCGGCGTGGACCCCAAGCTGAACCACGTGGGCACAGCCCGCCTCAGTATCGGATCAAGCGACCCGCGACTTGAGGGAATCGGGGCGGACGCGTATACCGGCAAGGATTAACTTAAAGCCAGTTGTTCTCCGTGGCCGCCGCAATCTCCGGGGTCCCCATTTTTCCCTCCTTCCTACTCCCGCGCCTCCAATTCCTGTTGTTCCCATGTCCATCAGGAATTTCAATAGGCGGACGAAACTAGCGACCGGGAAGGCTACGGGCCCTTGGACCTGCTGTTTAGAAATGGCCTCGTCGTAACCGACGGGATGGAGATCAACGCAGACCTCGGCGTCCGTGGCGGAGTGATCCGCGCCATCGGCGACCTAGAGGGTCTTCCGGCCGCCCAGACCATCGACTGCACGGGGAAAGTATTGCTCCCGGGCGCGGTGGACCTCGGCGTGAACCTGCTGGAGAACGGCGATTTCGATCCCGAATCCGGATCCAGCTTCGCCCTTGCCTCGCGCGATGCGGCCCTCGGTGGAGTCACCACGATCATTGCCACGATGGCGATCGAGGAGATGGAGAACACCGCCGATTCGATCCGCAAACAGTCCGAGGCCGACGGCGCCCGGGCCGCGGTCGATTTCGGATACCACCTCCGTGTGGCGGACTGGAACGACCAGCGCGCGCGCCAGGCACGCGAGGCCGTTGCCGGCGGGATCGCATCCTTTTGGGTCGTGCGGACAGATAAAGCCGCTGCGCATCCCGCGCCTGCGCTGCTCTATACGATGCTGGCCGACCTGCCGGAGGATTCCATCGCCATCGTCTCGCCGTGGGACGCCGCGCTATGTTCTGCCGCGCTGCAGCGCCTTCAGGCGAAGTGCGCCATCACCGACGGCAACTGGTCGGAGTTGTTGCCCGATTCCATCGAGGCAGCCTTCGTCGCACAGGCCGCCCAGATCCTCGCCGGGTCGCGCGCCCGAGTCCTCATCCACGGGCTGTCGAGCGCCGCGTCGGTCGCTGCCCTGGCCGCCGCGCGGGAGCGCAATCCCCGCCTGCTCGCCGCCGTCGCCCTTCCGCACCTGCTCTTCTCCGATGGCGACAGCACCCCCCGCGCATGGCCGCCCATCCGCGCCAAGGCCGACCAGCAGGCGCTCTACACCGCGCTCGAGGACGGGCTCATCTCCGCCGTGCTCTCCGAGCACAAGCCACGCACACCGATGGAGTCGCTCGCCACCGCGCGCAACGGCAAGCTACCCCCCGCCGGCATGACCACGCTCAAGCACTTCCTGCCGCTGCTGCACTCGGAGGGGACGCTGAAGTGGCGCCTCGGGCTTGGCTCCATTTCGCTGTGCGCCTGTGCCGATCCGGCCAAGCTTGCGGGCCTCTATCCGCGAAAGGGAACACTCCAGCCCGGAAGCGACGCCGACATTGTCATCCTCGATCCGATGGCCGACCGCCCCACCAACCCCCTCGCGCTCACCGGCACCACCAAGCTCGACTTCCTGGACCCCATCTCTTCGGTCCCGCTCAAGGGCGCCGTTCAGGACGTCTATCTCCGCGGCACCAAGATCGTCTCCCAGCAGAAACTGGTCGAGGAATCGCGCGGAGCGTTTTTGACGAGGAGAGTCGCTTTGAAGTAGGCAGGGAAAGGCAGCGAACAGCAGCTAGGGGGCCGCAACCGCTAGTTGTTGTTCCTGCCTTTCCCCTGTCGTTCGCTGCCGTTCCCCACCGTTGCCTGCCTTACAAAGGCACCTTCTCCTCCGCCTTCTTCTCCCTCCGAATCTCGGCAACGATCCAGCCGAGGGAGGTGGCTTCCGCGGCTTTGGCGCGTCGGAAGACTTTCTCGATCAGGCGGTCGTCATAGCGGTCGGTGATGAGCTGGAGTTCGTCGAGGATGAGGGAGTTGAGCTTCATGGAGAACGTGTTCAGGTACAGGTCCACCACGCGCTGGGTGCGCGCGGCGCGGCTGGTGGATTCGCCGATGGTCGGCGGGGGAGGCTCCGCGGCGTATCGTGGCGGCCACTCTGCATCGATAAAGGCGTCTCGACACTTCGCGCGCGTTTCGTCCGCGGTCTGCGGAGTCTTCAGCGGCAGGATGAGCTGGAAGAGCGCGGGCTCCTCGTCGGTGTCGGGAAGGAAGCAGCGAATCAGCCCTTCCTTGCGGATCGTCTTGATCGCCTTGTGGGCCTTGGCCCCGTCGATTCCGCAGCGCAGCGCAAGCTCCGCAACAGTGACCTCGAATTCCGCGGGGCGAACGCGGTTGGCCTCCATGTCGAATTCCACCAACTTGCGGAAGACCGCCCAGCAGTAAGGGAGCTTCGCGGCATCGTTAAGCGCGAGCGGAAGCCCCGACAGCTCGATCCACGCCGGCACGCCAATGCAGCCCCGTTCCAATCGCTTCGACCTCTGCCCGCGGAATGTCACCAATCGGACCCGTCGATCCCCTTGCCTGGGGATTCGGCGGCGGGAGACCTCATGGCGAGGCCCGATGCTCCCACTCAAACCGCCACGCCGGTCAACCGGAGGTTCCTAACCATGTCGTTTGTAGAACAACTCGCGATGGAGTTCTCCCACGACTGTGTCGGAACGATCAAGACTCTGGAGCCCATCCCCGCAGACAGACTCGCATTCAGGCCCCATCCGAAATCGATGACGATGCAGGCGCTCTCAGGCCACCTCACCGAGATTCCCGGCTACGGATTGATCACGCCACAGACGGCGGAATCCGAACTTGATCCAACCGCGCCTGGCTTGGCGTGTACCTGCGCCTGTGCGACATCGCGGTTCCAGCGATCTACGGCCCGAGCGCCGACGAGCAGCCATAGACGGGGCCCTCAAAGCAAACGGGAGCGAAGCAGAATCGTCTGCTCCGCCCCCGTTGCGGTCATGCTTGGGCTGCTATGGCGTAGTGATCAGGCTTTCCCTGCCGCCAATCGCTTTGCCTTGGCGGCGAGTTGGCTGCCGCAGACCTGCACGAAGCGCAGGCTGGAGAATTTCTCTGTCGGGATCGACGGGCCGGGCTTGGAGCAGTGCTTGTCGAACTGCGCGGCAAGCTCCTCGGCGATCTGGTCGGGCATCTTCCCCTCGATCATGTGGCGCTCCATCATATAGGCCACCTTGCCGTCCTTGAACAGGGCGATTGCGGGGCTGGAGGGCGGGTAGCCAACGGCCAATTCGCGGGCCTTGCCGACCGCCTCCTTGTCTACGCCGGCGAATACGGTATAAATTGCGTCGGGAATCGAAGCGTTCTGGAGCGCGGCGGAGACACCGGGGCGGGCGCCGCCGGCGGCGCATCCGCACACCGAATTGACCACGAGAAGAGCTGTTCCCTTTTGGCCGACTATGGCCTCCTCTACCGCGGCGGCGGTGCGGAGGGATGTGGCGCCAACGGCTTCAAGCTCCTCGCGCATCGGCTTGACGTCTTCCTCGGGATAACCTGGTTGGGCGAAGCGAAACATGGACATGGGTCGAAGGGGGACTCCGTTGGGATGGCCTGATGGCGCCGAACTGCGCGAAATTCAGCGGTTGGCGCTGGCGGGGAAAGGCTAAACAAGAAGTGGTCCAATCAAGAATGGCGGGAGTCGTCACGTCACCTTCGCCGATTGTCCATGTTTTCCCTGTGGAAACGCGATTAGGCGTTGACCGCTTTGGCCCCTGGCGAGTTTCTTGTAAGTCTTGTCGCGCCAATCGGCGGGACGAGGAAGGTCTATGCGTTTCTCTCCCCCCAAGGAGCAACCGGACGACCGTTTCCTGAACCCAAGGAGGCATTAGCCACATGGAACTCGTTTCCCTAATCGTTGGCGTCGTTTGCGGCGCCATCGCCGGCGGAATCGGGGGTTTTGTGGTCCGGGGTGTCAAAAGCAGCCGGGTTGAGCAGGAAGTGAAGGAGGAGCGGCTCAAGGTCGAACTGCTCCGCCAAGAAGCCGAAAAGGAAGCCCTCGAAATCAAGAGGGCGGCCGATTTGGAAGCCACGAAGGACACCGAGGAGCGCCGCGAAAAGCTGGAGCGGGATCTGGCACGGCGGCGCACCGAGGTGGATCGTACCGAAAGCCGCTTGAAGAAGCGCGAAGAGCAGCTTGACCGTCGGGACGAGGCCATGCTGCGTCGCGAGGAAAACATCGGTCAGAAGGAACAGAAAGTGGAGGATACGCTCAAGTCCACGGAGGCCGAGTTCAAGGAGGTGGAAAACCGCCGTCTCGAACTCATCCGCCGATGCGAACAGGCAGCGGGTTATTCCACCGAAGAGGCAAAGAAGGTCCTCGTCGCGGAGATCGAGAAGGACGCCCGGCAGGACGCCGCCGCCCTCCTCCGTCAGCTCGAGCTGGAGACCAAGCAGATGGCAGACAAGAAGGCTCGCCAGATTATCACCCTGGCCATCCAGAAAACCGCCACCGACCACGTGTCGGAGACGACGGTGTCTGTCATTCAGCTCCCCAGCGACGAAATGAAGGGCCGCATCATTGGCCGCGAGGGCCGCAACATCCGCGCGCTCGAGCAGGCCACCGGCGTAAACATCATCGTGGACGACACGCCGGAGGCCATCGTGCTCTCTTGCTTCGACCCGATGCGCCGCGAAATCGCCCGCCAAGTGATCGAAAAGCTCCTGGCGGACGGACGCATCCATCCCTCGCGCATCGAGGAGATCGTCGAAAAGACGGAGAAGGCCGTGCTGGAATCGGCCCGCGAGGCAGGCGAAGCAGCCTGCGTCGAGCTCCGCATCTTCGACGTTCACCCCGAACTCGTCAAGCTGATGGGTCGCCTGAAATACCGGACCAGCTATGGCCAGAACATCCTCCAGCACTCGATCGAGTGCGCGCGCATCGCGGAGGTCCTCGCCAGCGAACTCGGTCTGGACGCGGCACTCGCCAAGAGGGCCACGTTCCTTCACGATATCGGCAAGGCCGTTTCCTATGAAATGGAAGGCCCCCACGCCGCCATCGGCGCCGCGCTCGCCAAGAAGCACCGGGAACGCCCCGAAGTTGTCCACGCCATCGAGGCGCACCACTTCGAGGTCGAACCCAAGACCCTGACGGCGATGCTCGTCATCACCGCGGACTCCATCAGCGCAAGCCGGCCCGGCGCCCGACGCGAGTCCTACGATTCCTACATCAAGCGCATCGAGCAGCTCGAAACGATCTGCAAGAGCGTCGAGGGAGTCGACAAGGCCTTCGCCGTCCAGGCCGGACGCGAAGTCCGCGTCATCGTCCAGCCCGACAAGCTGACCGACGACCAGTGCGCCCTGCTCGCCCGCGATCTCGCCAAGAAGATCGAAACTGATGTCCAGTACCCAGGGCAGATCCGAATCACCGTGCTCCGTGAAACCCGCAATACGGAGTATGCCAAATAAGCACCATCCGGCCACCCGACACCCCGGCCACATTACCCCTTGTCGAACGCTGCTCCCCCCGGGTTTCCGCCCGGGGGGAGCTTCATGAAACGCCCCCCGCAACGGGGCAAAACCGTTGACACAAGACGCCCCGGGGCAAGACCCTCGTTGCTCGCGGGCGCCCAGAGATTGCCAGCCGTCCAAACCAGCGTAGATCACCGAAAGCCTTCGAGATACATGGCCAGGGAAGACTACTACAGCCTCCTCGGACTTGACCGCCAAGCCCCGGAACGAGAGATCAAGCGCGCCTATTACAACCTGGCGCGGGACCTCCATCCCGACAAGGCGAAGTCCCCCGACGAGGGGCGCCAGAACGCGGAGCGCCTTGCCGTCATCAGCAAGGCCTACAACACCCTCAAGGACCCCAACAAGCGCGCCGACTACGACGCCTCCAACAAGGGCGGCGGGTCCCCGCCCTCGCCGGCCAAGTCCAGCGCCACCAGCGGCGCCCTGATAGCTCCCCGCGCGGCGAACACCACGCCGCCGCCGACAACTCCGGCCCAAAGCCAGTCCGCACCCCCACCCGCGCCAGCCCCCGTCCAGCC
>JBBQYG010000193.1:0-7003 GCA_038208905.1 Candidatus Sumerlaeia bacterium
GTGCTGGCGCTTGCGCATGGGAAGTCTCCTTTGCGCCAAGCCACGCCCGCAGGCACCAACAACGGCTAGAAAAAACCGCTTATTTCAGGACGGATGGGACACTACTTCGCCGCCGACGCCTTCGCCCCCAGCAGCTGCCCCAGCCTGCGCGCACCTGCCTTGGCGTATTGCAGCGTGTTCTTGGCCCCGCCCGCCTTTGTCAGCATTCGCACGATGTAGGAGGGCCGCAGGTACATCCTCAGCAGGTGCTTGCGGCGCCAGTCCTGGAGGTACTCGCTGCCGAGCCCGCTATACGTGCGCGTGGCGCCGGCGGCGTAGCCCGTCCGCGCGGGGTCGTAGTCCTTCTCGAACAGGTTGTCGCGCAGCGCGATCTCGTGCAGTTCCGTGCCGGGGAGCGGCGTGGAGATGTTGAAGTCGAAGAAATCGGGATCCAGTTCCTGGATGAACTTCCACGTGCGCTCCAGCGTTTCCTCCGTCTCCCACGGAAGGCCGATCACGAAGAACGTGTGGACGCGCAGGCCGTTGCGCTTCACGCACGCCACCGCGTCGCGGGCCTGTGCCGTGGTGGCGTTCTTCTTGGCGTGTTCCAGGATGCCGTCGTCGCCCGTCTCGACGCCAAAGGCCACCACCCAGCACCCCGCCGCCTTCATCGCCTTGGCGCGCTCGTCGTCCATGGTGTCCACGCGGCTGTTGCAGCCCCAGTGGATGTCCAGCTTCGCCTCGCGGATCAGCTCGCACAGGCGCAGCATCCACTTCTTGTTGATCGTGAACGTGTCGCCGTGGAACAGGAATTCGCGGATGCCGTGCTTTTCCACGCACTCGCGAAGCTCCGCCACGATGCTCTCCGGGCTGCGATAGCGCACGGTGAAATCCGTCAGCGTCCCCGCCGGGCAGAACACGCACTTCGACGGACAGCCACGGTTGCCGTGAACCACCGCGATCGGGTTCCCCGTCTCGGGCGAGCGATAAAGTCCGTTGTCCAGCAGATGCCGCGCGGGAAGCGGCATCGCATCCAGATCCTGGTTCAGGTCGCGCTTGCCGGTGAAGAACACACGCCCCGTCAGCGACGCATGGGGCTCCATCACCGCCACGGTTTCCTCCGCCGCGGCGCGGCGCTTGACCTTCGCAATCTGGGCCTTTCCTTCCGGCTCGACGAGCGTCGCGGCGGGCTCCTCGCCAAAGCGCTCCAGAACCTCTCCGCGAAAGTGCAGACCCGCGATGGAGCAAAGGGCCCGACCCGACGCCAGCTCGCGCACGGCGCCCTCGGGCTCGTTGGGGAGGACGATGTCCAGCTCTGGATGATCCGCCAGCACCGTGATCGCGTTCACCACCAGCGTCTCGCCCTTGGCGATCGTCAGGATGCCGGGGATGTGCTCCTTGGCGATGCGGCAAGTCTCCAAATCGCCCGCCAGAGTCGCCGTTGTGGAATTCAGGATCAACGCATCGGGGCGGAACTCATCGATATCCGCGATGAAATCGCCCCACGTCTTGCGCGCCGCCGGGTAGTCCCGGATCCGGCATACCGCCCCTGTCTGCTCCGCACAGGCCGCCGCCGTCGCCAAGTCCATCGGCGGGAAAATCACCTGAACCGACTGGTCCTCCACCGTGCACTGGCAACGGTCGTCGCGCCGGTACAGCCCGGTGGGGGGGTTGATGAGCAACAACTTGCGCAGCGGAGCAAATGCCATGGGAAGCCTGATATCCTCTGGGTCGCGGGCCAACGGCTTGAACAGGCCATCGGCGAGCATCAGGGTCATCCACAAGCAAGGATCAGGCAAGGGAGAACTGGGAACGCCAAACTCCTGTTTGGCGCCGCGACCGAAAGCCCCGGGGATTACACGAAATCGGATCGGTTCGCCAGCCGATCGGGAGATCGGCGTTCCCATGCTGGTTGCCTCGCGGTGGGTGGGGCATGACGATGCGGGCATCACTTTCCCGTGGGGTGTTGCGCTCGGATGAGGGTCTTGCTGGTTGGCAACGGTGGTCGCGAGCACGCGATGGCATGGCGACTGGGGCGGTCGGCTTCGGTGTCCGCGGTGGTTTGCCCCAATGGGAATCCGGGGATCGCGCGCGTGGCCGAGGCCCCCCGTGTGATGCTGGATTCATGGCAGGATTGGGCCGTCTATGCGGCGGAGGGCCGTTTCGACCTGGTGGCGGTCGGCCCCGAGGCGCCGCTGGAGGCCGGCCTCGCCGACCTTCTCCATGCGCGCGGGATTCCGGTGTTTGGTCCGCCGCAGGCGGGCGCCCGGCTCGAGTCGTCCAAGGCCTTCTGCAAGGAGGTCCTGATCGCCGCCGGGGTTCCGACGGCGCGGGCGGAGTCGTTTGAGGACGCCGCGCGTGCCCAGGACTTCGCCAAATCCCTCGGGCTGCCGGTGGTCATCAAGGCCGATGGCTTGGCAGCGGGGAAGGGCGTAACCGTAGCAACAACAGTCGCCGAGGCCGCGCAGGCCATCGACGAGAATCTAATCGGACGACGGTTCGGAGCCTCCAGCGCGCGCGTTCTGGTGGAGGAATTCATGGACGGCGTGGAGGCGTCGGTCTTTGGCCTTTGTGACGGAAACACGGTGGTCCCGATGGTTGCGGCGCAGGATCACAAGCGCGCGCTCGACGGCGATCAGGGGCCCAACACGGGCGGCATGGGGGCCTATGCGCCAACGCCGTTTGTGGATGCGGCGATGCTGGAGACGATTCGCCGCGTGGTGCTGGAGCCCACGGTGGCGGAGCTGCGCCGCCGAGGCATCGACTATCGCGGGGTCCTGTATGCCGGCATCATGCTGACGGCGACGGGTCCGCGCGTGGTGGAGTACAACTGCCGCTTGGGCGATCCCGAGACGCAGGTGGTGCTGCCGCTGCTGGACGGTGACTTCGGGGAGATCCTGCTGGCCTGCGCCGAGGGCCGCCTTGCGGGGACCAATGTGGGGACGCTGCCGCTCCACGCGACCACCGTTGTGATGGCGTCGGGCGGCTATCCGGGCGACTACAAAACCGGGCTTCCGATCACCGGGCTGGACGCCTGGCACGACGCAACCAACGAGATCGTGTTCCACGCGGGGACCGCGCTCGACGGCGGCGGGCGCGTGGTCACGGCGGGTGGCCGCGTGCTGGCCTGCACCGCGTGGGATACAACGCTTGCGCGGGCGGCGGAACGCGCCTATCGTGTGGCCGAGTCGATCAAGTTCGAAGGTAGGCACCTGCGCCGCGATATCGCCGCGCGGGCACTCCACCGGGAAGGGTGATCCAGCCATGGCCTCCCCCAAGAAATCCGCTCCGAAAAAAACAGCCGCCAGAAAGCCCGCCGCAAAGTCCGCGAAGCCGACCAAGAAGGCCGCCTCGGCCAAAAAATCCAGCGCGAAGAAGTCCGCCACGCCACGCCGCGAAGTGCTCCTCGCCGCGCCCGCGCTCAAGTCCGCCGTGGCCAAGCTCTGTGCCCGCATCGCGGAGGAGTTCCCCACGCCGGAGCGCCTTCTGATTCTGGGCATCCGCACGCGCGGCGCGCTGCTCGCCGAGCGCATCACGGCGAACCTTTCGCAGCACTATGGCGTGGACGTCGCCAGCGGCATCCTGGACATCACGTTCTATCGCGACGATCTCTCCCGCCTGGGGCCGAACCCGATGGTGCGCGGGAGCGAGTTCCCCTTCGACCTGACGGATTCCATGATCGTGCTGGTGGACGACGTGCTGTTCACGGGCCGCACGGTGCGCGCGGCGCTGGACGAAATCTCCGACTTCGGGCGTCCCGCGCTGATCCGCCTTGCGGTGCTGGTGGATCGCGGACTGCGCGAGTACCCGATCCACGCCGACTATTGCGCGGTCTCGATCCCGACGGCCACCAATCAGCGGGTGCATGTGTTGTTCGACGAAGTCGATGACGAGGACGCGGTGGTTTTGGAGACCGTATAGCCGGGAATGGGGAAAGGGGAACGGGGAATGGCGAAAAAATGGGGCGGTCTCCAGTCCCTTTCGTCCCCTAAGTCCCTTATTTCCCATTCAATCACACGGGGGATTCGATCCATGAAACTGACACACCTGATTCTGGCGACGGCGTTGCTGGCGGGGCCCGCGGTGGCGCCGGGGGCGGACCCGGCGGCGGCTCCGATCAAGGCGGACTTCAGCACGGTGGTGGGCTCGGCGGCGCCGGCAGAGTGGGTGGCCGCGTTGCAGGCGGCGGCACCGGCGGCGGCTAGGGACACCGTGCGAATGATTCACTTCGTGGACTGCGCCTCGGTGCGCTGCGAGGAGAGCCTGCGCGCGATGAACTCCATCGTCTATACGCCGCTGGCGGAGCGCGGCCTGGTCGTCGTGGGCGTCGCGGCGGGAAGCACCGCCAAGGACGCCCAGGAACTCGCGGCGCGGCTAGGCCTCGGGTTCCCCCTCGTCGCCGATCCCAAGCGCGAGCTGTTTGCCGCCATCGCAAGCCAGGGCGTCCCGCGCACGATCCTCCTCGATAAGGAAGGCAAGGTCGTCTATCAGCACGCCGGATTCGCCGCCGGACGCGAGGCCGCATTCCGCTATGCCGCCGAGGCCGTGATCGACGGCGAGGCCGTGCCCGCCGCCCTGGTGGGAGGCGCCAAGGCCGGCGGACCCGCCGCCCCCGGAATGCCCGAGGGCTTCAACGAGCAGCTCTATGCCATCGACATCCGCGGCCAACAGAAGCCCGACGTCCCCGTGGAAAAATGGATCACCGAACCCCCGCCCAGTGCCGAGGGGAAGTACGTCCTCGTCGATTTCTGGGCCACTTGGTGCGGGCCGTGCCGCGTCGCGCTGGAGCAGGCGGAGAAGATCCACTCCAAGTTCGATGGACGCCTGGTCACCATGGCCATCAGCGACGAGGCCGCGGCCCCCGTGGAGGCCTACGTAAAAGCCAAGGGCCTCAAGCAACCGATCGGCCTCGATACCCAAGGCCGCGCCAAAACCAAACTCGGCGTCCGCGGCATCCCCCACGCCTTCGTCGCCAACCCCGCCGGCAAGGTCGTCTGGCAAGGCCACCCCATGTCGCTCTGGAGCAACGACGGCGCGCTGATGGAAGCGATTCTGGGTGGGAAGGAAGTGTTGAAGTAGGGGGGGGAATTGCAAAGCGGAGGAATAGGAGAGGGGTGAGGTGCTTGATTGCCAAGATCAGAATCCCCACGCGGCAGGATGGAACAATGCCCTCCGCGCACAGGAGAAGTCGACCCGCCCGACGCCGCCACCAGACCAGCACGCCGGTTAGTGCCAGCATCAGCGCCGCCCCCGCAACTACCGCCCACCGGGTGGAGGTAGGTCCAACTGGGTCGGGTTTGCCCGCGGTGGCGGCTACGCGTTCCGCCGTTGCGGGAGTCGGGCGCCGCCGCACGAATTGAGACGGGTCCGCATATTGAACTTTCATACCACCCACGGCGGGCGGAGGCAAAGGGGTGGACGAGGATCGCGCGTCCATGCCGAATGGCTGGGGCGTCCGACTCCACTCGGCCTCCAGCGCGGCGCTCAACGTTCGTGCCCTTCCTTCAGCTCGAGAGTCTCCAGCATGGCCAACGTTTTTTTTGAAGGTCCAGGAGCGCCTCCGTCAGCGCGAGCTTCCTGCGCAGGCGCTCGTTCTCGCGCTGCACCTTCTGCATGGCCTTCTCCTCCCCGGTGAAGCGGGGCTTGGGGCCGCGCCAGCCTGTAGGCGCGCGTGAACGTCCGCCGCGTGGCCCGCGGGGCCACCTCGCCGGACGCGTCCTTCCCCGGTTTCCCGCCGTTCTTCTCGTCCCTGTCGGTCATCGTGCCGTTTCTCCGCCGTGGTCGGTAAACTTCTAGGCCGAGTGTCTCAACCGGTATGGGCAGGTAGGGTTCCGCCACCGTGCTCCTCTTTTCCTTGACGATTCGGGGTAAAATAGAGACCCCTACGCTCAAGCTAACCACCTCTCTACTCAGGAGCCTGCATGTTCACTTCGCCGACCTTAACCTTAAAGGGCGCGCTGTATGGGTTGCTGACCTTGGCCGCCGCCTTCGCCCTGTCGGGCTGCGGTGATGATTCCGGCGCCGGTCCCTCGAGGACTGCCACGCCCTCACCGTCCACCCCGTCCGATTCGTCCATAACGTCAACGCAGTCAACCGGGTCCATCTCCCGCCCCGGCAGCACCCCCGGCGACCGCACGGAACTAACGCTGCCCGGTGGTGCGGTGATGGCGTTTCGCTGGTGCCCGCCGGGAACGTTCACGATGGGCTCGCCCCCGAACGAGGCGGATCGCCGCGACGACGAGAATCAAGTGCAGGTGCGTCTCTCGAAGGGCTTCTGGATGGCGGAGACGGAGGTGACGCAGGCGCAGTGGCGGGCGGTGATGGGCACCAGCCCATCAACGTTCGAGGGCGACACGCTGCCGGTGGAAATGGTCTCCTGGGACGATGCGATGGAGTTTTGCCGCAAGCTGTCCGCCTCCTCGGGAGTGGCGGTGACGCTGCCGACGGAGGCACAGTGGGAGTACGCGTGCCGTGCGGGGACGACGACGCCGTTCCACTTCGGTTCAACGATCACAGCGGATCAGGTGAACTACAATGGGAACCATCCCTACGGCAACGCGGCGAAGGGGGTATATCGGGAGAAGACCATGCCAGTGGGTAGCTTCCCGGCGAACGCGTGGGGCCTGCGCGACATGCACGGAAACGTTTTGGAATGGTGCGCGGATTGGTACGATGGCACGCTCCTGGGGGGTACGGATCCGACGGGGCCGTCTTCGGGTTCGACCCGCGTGCTTCGCGGCGGCAGCTGGGACGACTTCGCCCAGTACTGCCGGTCGGCCTATCGTGACTCCGTCGTCCCGTCGGGCCGGGACAGCAACATCGGGTTCCGCGTTCTTTCTCCAGTCCAGTGACGTGGGCCAAGTGAGCGTAGGCCCTCCTTCGCCAAGGCTACGGCGGACAGGCCGGGCGGGTGCCGCGTGCCGACCGGAGGGAGGTCGAGCGGAGCGAGAGCATGCACCCGACCGAGCCGGAGCGACCGGGAGTTCTTTGCTGTTCGCTGGGGCTTGGGGGGAGCCCTCCTTCT
>JBBQYG010000194.1:0-6958 GCA_038208905.1 Candidatus Sumerlaeia bacterium
CGTTCCCTCGCCTACGCGCCCTTTGCGAGAAGGAGAGCCCACCGCCGATGATGCGGCGCGGCTTCCTCGCGCCACCTGATTTCCTGACCTTCGCCTAATGCCCGCCAACTCCCGCTTCCTCGTCGCCTCACACCTCCTGGCAGCCTTGGCGCTGAGCGGGGGCGAGGCGGTGCCGTCGGAGCAGCTCGCAGTCAGTGTGAACACCAACCCGGCGGTGGTGCGGCGGTTGCTGGCGCGGCTGAACCGGGCGGGGCTGACGCGGGGGGCGACGGGGCCGGGCGGCGGTGCCACGCTGGCGCGGTTGGCGCGCGACATCACGTTGCTCGATGTCTATCGGGCCATCGATGAACCGACGCTGTTTGCCCCGCCCCCCAGCAGCCCGAATCCCGATTGCATCGTCGGATGTCACATCGCCAGGGCGATGGAAGGTTCATTGGAAAAGGCTCGAAAGTCGATGGAGGCGTCGCTTGCAGAGACCACCATCGCTCAGGTGGCCGCTAGGATCAGGAAGCTGTCACCAAAGTGACGCGCAAGACTTGGCCCAATTTGTGCCTATGATGGTTACAGATTCAGAAGCGGCGGGTAATCCGCCACAGCCCCACAAAGGAATGCCTTCCCATGAGCCTGTCAGGAAAAGTCGCCCTCGTAACCGGTGGCAGCCGCGGCATCGGAGCCGCCATCGCCCTTCGCCTTGCCCAGCTTGGCGCCGACGTTGCCATCACCTATTCCAACGCCTCGGCCCCCGCGGAAAAGGTCGTCGCCGAAATCAAGGCCCTTGGCCGCAAGGCCATCGCCATCAAGGCCAACGCCGCCAGCGAGGCAGACCTCAACGGGCTGCTGGCGAAGGTCGTAGAGGATTTCGGGCACCTGGATATCTTGGTCAACAACGCGGGTATTTTTGACGCCGCTCCGATTTCCGAAATCACGCTGGAGCGCTTCGACAAGACAATGGCTGTCAATGTGCGCGCGCTGTTCCAGCTTATCCAGCAGGCTGCGGAAATCCTGCCCAAGGGCGGGCGAATCATCAACATCGGCAGCGTGCTGGGCGAGCGCGTGGGTCTCGCCGGGATGACGGCCTACTCGACCAGCAAGTTCGCTGTGTCCGGCCTCACGCGCGCGGCGGCACATGATCTGGCGCCCAGGGGAATCCTGGTGAACAACGTGCAGCCCGGGCCGATCAATACCGACATGAACCCCGAAGACGGCGCGTTTGCGGAGGCGATGAAGTCAATGGTACCGCTCAAGCGCTATGGCCGACCGGAGGAAGTCGCCGAAATCGTCGCCTTCCTTGCGGGCCCGGGCGCCACGTATATCACAGCCACCAGCATCGAGGTCGATGGTGGCCTGGAGGCGTGAGGCCTACTCCGGCAGGTGCTTGCGCACCTCCACCGCCCAGAGTTCGTAGGCATCGCGCTTCAGGTGCAGCCCGTCTCCGGTGAACTCCGCGCGCAGCAGTCCATCATCCCCCTTCACGATCGCGTTCAGGTCGAGGAGGGGGAGTTTTTCTTCGGCGGCGAATTCCTTGAGGAAGACGTTGAACTGCTCCACGCGCGCGTTCAGAAGCTCCACCTTGGTGTAGGGCGGGCGCGACGGCGGGAGCGTCTGGATGACGAGCTTGGCCTGCGGCGCCTCCTTGCGGATGAGCGCAACCAGCTCGCGATAGCCCGATTTCCAGTGGTCCATCTCCACCTCGCCGTGGGCCACGTCGTTGGTGCCGATCAGGAGGAAGATGGTGGAGGCCTGGCAATCCGCGACGCTTTCCTTGATGCGATTGATCACGCCGCGGTCGAAGGAGCGCGCGGGGAACCAGGTGATGCCGTCGCTGCCGATGCCGCGGTTCAGCGTGGGCGTGTCGGGGAAAAGGGTCTCCAGCGGCGCGCCCTGTGTCAGCGAATCGCCCAGGAAAACCACATAGCGCTTGGCGGGATCGAGCTTGGCGTTCTCCTCCTTGAAGAGCGCGATGCGATCCACATAGAGCTGCCGCGCGCGGCTCAGCGTAGGCTCCGGCGCGGCCGTGGCTGGCGCCTCCGTGGGAATCGCGGTTTCCACCGCGCAAACCGGCCCCGCGTATAGACAAACCATAAGTGCCGCCATTGCAAAGCGCTTCATAACCTGCCTCCTCGTGTGCATTCAGCTCTGGAAGAAGAACTTGGACCTTATGGACATCGTTGACATCATCGAATGTGAATTCAGTCTCCATCGCTTGAACCCGGCTGACACTGGGTCCAGTACTTTCACGCCATTCCCAATCACCGCTTCATGTTGGTGAACTGCAACGGCACCGGCAGGTCGAGCCCCTTGAGCAGGGCGATCACTTCCTGCAAGTCGTCGATGCTCTTGCCATCCACGCGGACTTGGTCGCCCTGGATTACGGTCTTGACCTTCAGGCCGCTCTCCTTGATTGCGGCGGTGATGGTCTTGGCGTGCTCCTTCTCGATGCCCTCCAGCATCTTGCAGTTGAGGCGGATCGCGCCCAGCGCGGCCGCCTCGCGCTTGCCCCAATCGATGATCTTGGCCGAGACGCCCTGATCGTAGAGCGCGCCGAGGACGATCTCCTGTACGGCCTTCAGCTTCATGTCGTCGGGGACTTCCACCTTCAGCGTCTTGTCCTTCTTGTTCAGCTCCACCAGGATGTGGTGGCCCTTGAAGTCGTAGCGCTGGCCGATCTTGCGATTGGCCACGTTGATCGCATTGTCGATCTTCTGCAGGTCCAACTCGCTCACCACGTCGAAAGTCGCCATCGGCGTCGCCCCCGTTGAAATCAATGGTGGCACGATGGCCATCGGGGGGCGCGGGCTCAAGTGAAAGCGATTTGCGCCGCCGCCGGGCCCAGTGCTTGATGGTTCCAGAGTTACCCACGCCCCGGAGGCAACCCATGCGGCGCGTTGCGATTCTGCTGTTTCACGATGTGGAGGTGCTGGACGCCTGTGGTCCGTTCGAGGTCTTTGCCACGACATGCGACTCGGCGGGGGGCGACTTGTTCCAGGTTTTCACCGTGGCCGCCACGCGAAAGGCGATCCGCGCCGTGGGCGGGCTGGTGATGGTGCCGGATTACGATTTCGGTTCGGCGCCGGCGGCGGAGATCGTCCTGGTGCCCGGGGGCAACGGCCGCAAGATCGCGATGCACGACACCGCCACGCTTGAATGGGTTCGCCACGCCAACCACGCCAGCGAGATGACGCTCTCCGTCTGCACCGGTGCCTTCATCCTCGCCAGCGCCGGCGTCCTTCCGCCGGGTCCGTCCAGCACCCATCACTCAACCTTTGCGGAGTTCGACAAGACGTTCCCCCGCCATCACGCCGTGCCCGCGCGCTATACACAAACCGGCAAGGTCGTTACCGCGGCTGGGATTTCGGCCGGCATCGACATGAGCCTCCACGTGGTGGAACTCCTCCACGGCGCGGAGACCGCGCAACGCACAGCGCGTCGCATGGAATGGGAACAGCGGGAAACGGCAGGGAAAGACAGGTAACGGCAGGGGACGAAAAGAAACAGATTGGGTTGCCGTTCGCTGCCGTTCCCTGCCTCACCCCGGTGTCATCCGCCCTCAAAATCCGTTGCGGCGATGACTTCCTGGAGCTCGGCTTCCTCGACCTTTTCGGGGAGGTGAAAGACGTAGCGGGCGGTGTCGTCCATGAGTTCGACGAGGGGGCACAGGCGGCGATCCTCGCCGATGGATTCCAGATGATCGTCGAACTCGTTCATAAAGGACACGTCCACCAGCTCGGGATCGTGGACGAGTTCGGACTCGTATTCGGTGTCGTCGAGGCGGAACTTGAGTTCCACCACGGCGTCGGGCTCGGTCTCGGCCTGTACCTCGTCCTCGAACTCGCGCTCGACGAAGCGGGCGCGAACGCGGGAAAGCGCGATCCTGCCGTCGCAGAAGGCGGCGACCTTCGCCAGCATCTTTTCGTAGTCGCCGAGTTCGGGCGCGGCGTCGGCGGGAAGCTCCAGCAGGCGGCCCGCGACCAGTAGCAGTGCGGACGCGGGGGCTTCCTTGATGTCCACCTCGTCGGATGCCTCCGCGCGCGCGACCAGCGCGGCGGGGTCGGAGTCCTCGGGTAGGAATCCGAGCTTCTTCAGGGCCTTGGCGCGCTCCAGCAGTGTCACGGGGGGGAACTCCTCGCGGGGATGTTGGGAGCATTCCGCCAAGGGGCCGCGGGAGGCAACGGAATCCGGCGCGGCGGATGCGCAAAGCCCTTTGACCGCCAACCCGCCCTGTCTATAGTGTGGAGCCCAGTGATTCGGAAAGGTCTGCCATGTCGCTCGCGCCACCCATTCTCTCGCCGCTTATAGGCAATGATCCCATCGCGCCGGAATTGCGGGAGCGCATCTCCTCCGCCCGCGCGGCGCTGGGTTCCCGCGTGATTATCCTGGGGCATCACTACCAGCGCGACGACGTGATCGCATTTTGCGACGTGCGCGGCGACAGCCTGGACCTCTCGCTGCGCGCCGCCAAGACCCGCGACGTGGAGTACGTCATCTTCTGCGGCGTCCACTTCATGGCCGAGACCGCCGATGTGGTGACCCCCGATACCGTGAAGGTGATCCTTCCCGACATGCGCGCGGGATGCAGCATGGCCGACATGGCCGAAATCGACCAGGTGGAGATGGCGTGGGAGGTCCTGACCGCCGCCACCAGCGAGACCTTCGTTCCCATCACGTATATCAATTCCACCGCCGCGCTGAAGGCGTTCTGCGGACGCCACGGCGGCGCCGTGTGTACATCCTCCAATGCGAAGTCCATCGTCTCGTGGGCGTTCAAGCAAGGGAGCAAGCTGCTCTTCTTTCCCGATCAGCACCTCGGGCGGAACACGTGCTTCGACCTCGGCATCCCGCTCGATCAGATGGTCGTGTACGATCCCCACGACGTTCACGAGCGCAGCGGCGGCAACGCGGCGCCTGTCTATGCCGAGAAGAAGGTCGTCCTGTGGCGCGGGCACTGCAGCGTACACCAGAACTTCCAGCCCACGCACCCCGACATGATCCGCGCGCGGTATCCCGGAATCAACATTCTGGTCCATCCCGAGTGCCAGTTCGAGGTGGTCCAGAAGGCCGATTTCGTCGGCTCCACGCGCTACATCATCGAGACAGTGGAGCAGGCGCCCCCCGGCAGCAAGTGGGCCATCGGCACGGAGCACCACTTGGTCAATCGCCTCGCCCAGGAGCATCCCGACAAGTTCATCTCCACCCTGGCGCCCTTCGCCTGCCAGTGTTCCACGATGTTCCGCATCTCGCCCGAGGCGCTGTGCGAGCGGCTGGAGGAACTCGTCGCCGGGAGGGAGCGCAACGTCATCCGCGTGGATGCCGAGACGCGCAAATGGGCCAACGTGGCGCTGGATCGGATGATGGACAAGCGGGACTAGGCTGTGCCCGAGGAATGGAATTCTGGTTGGCGCACCGCCGGGAACGGTCCATGTTGCGTCATTATCCCAGTCTGACCACCGGAATATCGAAGGTATGGGCCTGACCCTCTGCATAGTGGACGACGAGCGCGAAGTGTGCGACATCCTGCGGCTCTTCTTCGAGTCGCGGGGCCATCGTTGCCATGTGGCCCACGATGGCCAGCAGGGTCTGGACATCGTCCGCGCCAACAAGCCCGATGCCGTCTTCCTCGATGTCGCGATGCCGCGCATGAACGGTTACGAGGTGCTGACGGCGCTGCGCAAGGACGAGGCAACGAAGCATCTTCCCGTGATGATGATCACCGGTGTCGCGTCTGGAGCCACCACCTCCGCAGAGGAACTGGCGCGCTCCGCCGGCGCCGACGCGCTACTGGCCAAGCCCTTCGAGTTCGAGGAACTCATCGCCCTCGTCCACCGCGTCACCGGCGTTTCGCCGTGACTCCGAAGAGCCTTCCCAAGTCCCCCCGAAAGGCCATCGCCCACCTGCGCTCCGTTGATCCGGCGCTGGCGCGTGCCATCGACGCGGTGGGCCCCGTCAAGCTGGAGCCGCGCCCCGCGGACCTCGGCGCGCTCTGCCGCTCGATCATCGGTCAGCAACTCTCTGTGGTGGTGGCCAACGCCATCGGGGGCCGCTTTGCCGCGCTCGCGGCGAAGAAGGACGGCACCATCGACGCGCGAATGCTGCTGTCGATTCCCGAGGAACAGCTCCGCGCCGTCGGTCTTTCCCGCGCCAAGGTGGTGGCGGTGCGTTCCCTCGCCGAATTCTGGCTCGCCGAGGAACTGCACGAGGACCGCCTCCGCGCGCACCATGACGAGGACTTGATCAATCTGCTGACCAGGGTGAAGGGCATCGGCCCGTGGACGGTGAAGATGATCCTGATCTTCAGCCTGAACCGCCCCGACGTGCTTCCCCACGAGGACCTTGGCCTGCGCGCCGGGCTGCGCCGCATTCACGCGCTGGACGAAATGCCGACGATCCGCCAGACGCTTGAGCTGACCGCGGCGTGGAAGCCGTGGAGCACGGTGGGGACGCTGTATTGCTGGGAGATTCTGAGGGTGGTGGAGTAGGACCCCGCCCTCCTGCCGCGCCATATCACGGGGCCCCGTTCCGCAATGGTCAAGGCCCCCATTTCTCCCATGCATCTGGCAGGCCCTATCCCGTTGGAGGATGCGTCCCGAACCTCCGCAATTCCAGAATCAATGCAACGACCCCCGGGGAGAACGCCTTGTAAATCCGCTCATGGGACTTGATGCGTCGGCCGTGGCATAGTTCTGCCGTCGATGGCGGGTGCGCGAGCTGTCGCTCTTTGGCTCGGCACTGCGTCACGACTTCGGCCCCGAAAGCGACATGGACTTTCGGGTGAGCATGGATCCGGAGTAGAGACCCACCCGGCCAGCCCCCGCCACTCCCGCTAGAGTGACTCTCGAAAGTCCTGTCGTATTCCAACGTAGCTTGGGCGTCTCGCCCGAGCCCCGTCGCCCCCACACGCGGGCAAGATGCCCACGATACTCTTTTACGGCGTCCTCCATCGCGACAAGACTTTCGAGAACCG
>JBBQYG010000195.1:0-6943 GCA_038208905.1 Candidatus Sumerlaeia bacterium
AGCATCCCCCCAAAAAACTTCAACGAATCCCCCAGATGCTCGTGGGCATAGTCCCAGCTATGCCTGCCGGGGAGTTCCTCGTAAATGTGGGGGATGCCCTCGGCATCGAGCTGTGCGTGGAGTTCGCGGCTGTGATCCACCAGGATGTCGTCTGCGCCGCAGTCGAATCGGATCGGCGGAAGGATGGCGCGGTTGGCGCGCATCCAGTGGAGTGCGGAGCGATCCTCCTCGCGGAGGTGGGACTCGTCGCCGCGGGGCTCGGCGAAGAAGCGCGCCAGGTGCTCGTAGCGCGTCGCGCTGGCGTGGGCGCCGATGCCGCGGAATCGGTCGGCGTACTTGGCGCCAAGGCGCAGCGCGCCGAATCCGCCCATGGAGAAGCCCGTGACAAACAGCGGCGACGCGGCGGCGAAGCACGGGAAGGCCTCGCGCGCGCAGCCCACCACATCGTCCACGATCCATGACTCGCACGCGCGGCCCGGGTGGTTGACGTAGCCGCTCCCCTCGCCAAAGAGGCCGTCGCTGGGCATGGCGAGCGCCATCGGCGGGATCTCGCCGCGCTCGATCATGCCCGCCGCCCGCCGATGGGCGCCGCCCATGAAGGCCCACGACCAGTGGTCGCCATAGACGCCGTGCAGCACCAGCACCATCGGCAGATCGCGCATCGCCTCCCAGCCCTCCGGCAGATAGAAGCTCGCGGTTCCCCGCCCGCCAAGGGCCGGGCTCATGAAGGTCAGGAACCGGAGACCTTCGGCGGAATACTTGGCGTGGCTGGGTTCGAGGCGGAGGAATGACATGGGGAATGGGGAAATGGGAATGGGGAACGGCGGGAAATACGTGAACAGCGGGAAAGGCGGGAATGGCAACGCCCCGTCGAGGCGGTCACGCCCCCGTCCCTGCCGTCCCTTATGTCCCGCCGTTCAGGCGACCCGCCTCAATCGAATTCCGGGATCGCGGGCATTGCCAGCATCGCCGTGGGGCGGTCGCGCATGGCGGTGACCATGAAGGCAAGATGGGCGAGCTGGCGCGGCGGCAGCAGCAGGCTGGCGGTCTGGAACAGGGGGTTGCCGGAGAGCGCCGTGCTCTGGGAAACACTCATGGAAATCTGGCCGGACATGAGCTTCTCGATGGTCTCGATGAGGGAGAGTTCCTTGGGGTATTCGACGAGGGCCGCCTCGGGCGCCTTGGCAAGCTCGCGCGCCGTTGCGATGGCGTCGGAAAGTCCACCCAGCTCATCGACGAGGCCGTTGGCGAGGGCAGACTTTCCACTCCAGACGCGGCCACCGCCCAGGGCCTTGATTTCGTCCTGCGTCTTGCCGCGTCCCGTTGCCGCCTTCGCGGTGAAGGTGTCGTAGATGTCGTCGAGCAGAACGCCGAGGACTTCCTTCTCCTTCGCCGACCACACATCGGTCTCGCCGTATATATCGCTATGCGCGCCGCGAGAGAGGCGCTGGCGCGCGATGCCAACTTTTTCGTAGGTGCCGCCCAGGGTGAACTTGCCGCCGACGACGCCGATGCTGCCGGTGAGCGTGGTGGGCTCGGCGAATATCTTGTCGGCGCCCATGCTGATGTAGTATCCACCGCTGGCGGCGACGCTTCCCATGGAGACAACAATGGGGATGCCCTTCTCGCGAAGGCGCGCCAGCCGCGTCCAGATGCGGTCGCTGGCGATGGCGCTGCCGCCGGGGGAATCCACGCGCAGTACCAGCGCCTTGGTGTTGCCGTCCTCGACAGCCTCGTCCAGCAGGTCCAGGAAATCCTCGCTCGCGATGGACCGCGTCTTGGTGAAGGGATTGGAGTTGTCGGCGCGGCCATCGACGATGGGCCCGAGCGCATAGACGAGGGCGATCTGGTCCTTCCCGGCGCCCGCCTTGGCCGACTTGCCGACGCTCCCCATCAGAAGCGACATCAGGCTTGGCGCTTCCGCCGTCTTGGATTTCCCGCCCACGTACTCCCAGTCATAAGTCACCGTCTTGCCGAGGTCCTCTTCCACCAGATCCATCAAGTCGTCCAGGCCCGTGGCCTCGTCGATGGCGCCGATCTCCAGCGCGTCGCCGGTGGAGTAGGGGCCCTTGGTCAGGATCTCCTCCGCCTTGTCCTTCCCGATACCGCGACCCGCCGCCACGGCGTCGATGACTTCCTCGAAGAGGTCGTTCATCACCAGCGAATACTGCTCGCGGGTTCCCTCGCTCATCTCCTGGCGGAGGAACGGATCCATTGCGTCCTTGAACTTGCCGGTGTTGATGCCGTCGGCGACGACGCCGATCTTGGCGAGCAGGTCGCGGACGTAGTAGAGCGACAGGCTCATGCCATAGAGATCCAGCCCGCCGACCTCTGGCAGGGCGATGCGCGTGCCGGCGCTGGCCACATAGTAGGAGGAAAGATTGAGCATGTCGGCGGAGACGACAAGCGGCTTGCCCGTGGCGCGAAATTCCATCAGCGCGTCGCGGAACTCGCCCGCCTGGGCGAGGCTCCAACCGGGCGACTCAAGGCGCACGAGCAGGGCGTCCACATTCGGATCCGCCGTGGCCTTCTGCACCGCGTCGGTCAGGTCGCGGAGCGTTTGGGTCGCGGGGGCAAAGAAATCCAACGGATTGTTCTGCTCCGATACCGAACCGTCCACGGTGATGACGGGAACCATGCCATCGGGGAGTTTCGTGGCCGTCGGCGACTGGGCGGCGATTGGGGCGGCTAGCGACCCCACCAGGATCAGGGAAGTCAGCAGGGTGCGTTTCATTGGATTGTCCCGTGGTGATGGAGAAGAGGGGCCCATCGAGCAGCCCCCCGGAGAGTGACCGGGCACGCCGGTTGGTTGGCAGCAATCCCTATTCGGCGCGCCGTGGTATCAGCAACATCGCGTCGCCATAGGAAAAGAATCGGTAACATTCTCCCACGGCAACCCCATAGGAGTGCAAGATTCGATCCCGTCCGAGCAAGGCCGAAACCAGCAGGAGCAGGGTCGAGCGGGGAAGATGGAAATTCGTCACTAGGGCGTCGATCGCGCGAAAGCGGTATCCCGGCGCGATCATGATGCAGGTGGAGGAACGCCCCGGCTGGACGATTCCATCCTCGCTGGCGGCGGATTCCAGCGTCCGGACGGCGGTAGTGCCCACGGCGATCACCCGCCGACCCGCGGCACGGGCGCGGTTGATGGCGTCGGCGGCGGCGGACCCGACCTCGAACTCCTCGCGGTGCATCGCGTGGTCCTCGACGCGCTCGCCCTCGTCCATCGTCTGAAAGGTTCCGGCCCCCACGTGCAGAGTCACGAAGACGCACTCCACGCCCTTCGCGGAGAGGGCGGCCATCAGCTCCGGCGTGAAGTGAAGCCCCGCGGTCGGCGCCGCCACGCTGCCATAGTCGCGGGCATAAATGGTCTGGTATCGCTCGCGGTCCGCCGCCTCGTGCAGCGCGGCGCGGTCGGTGTCGGGCGCTTGTTCCGCGGCGCGACGCTTGAGGATATACGGCGGCAACGGCATGTGCCCCGCGCGACGCAGCGCCTCGGCCACGTCGCCCGGCCCGGTGAAGGCGATTACGCGCTGTCCATCGTCGGCATGGCGTAGGATTTCCGCCTCCACGTCGGCGCCCTCCACGCGGAGCCTGTCGCCCGCGGTCATCTTGCGGCCGGGCCTAACCAGCGCGCGCCACACGGGGCGGGCGGCGGTGGATTCGGGCTCGGAATGGAGGAGCAGAATTTCCGACTGCCCGCCGCCCGCGCGCCTCGCGAAAAGCCGCGCGGGAATCACGCGCGAATCGTTGAACACCAGCACGTCCCCCGCGCGCAGGTACTCGGTCAGGTCGGAGAAGCGCCGGTGCTCGATGGGCGCCGCGGGATCCTCGCGGACAACCATCAGCCGGGAAGCATCCCGAGTCGGCGCCGGATGCGAGGCGATCAACTCCTCCGGCAGCTCGAAGGCGAAATCGTCGGCGTTTATCCGCGCATCCTCGCGACGTGGGATAGTTCCTCGGCGGAGCCGACGCAGGTCTCGATCTGGAAGACCTCGGCAAAGCGCGCGCGCAACTCCTCCTTCACCACCTCCATCGAGGGAGTCGCCGGGCCCAGCAACTTCTGAAGCGAGCACACGCCGCGGTCGCGGATGCCGCACGGCACGATCAGGCCAAAGTGGTTCAGGTCCGTCGTCACGTTCAGCGCAAGGCCGTGCGTTGACCACCACTTCCTCACGTGGATGCCCATGGCACAGATCTTCTCCTTGCCGACCCACACGCCGGTGCGGCCCTCCACGCGGTAGCCCGTCAGGCCCCATCGCGCGATGGCCAGGATCACGGCCTCCTCCATGCAGCGCAGGAACTCGTGCAGGCCCAGCTTCTCCACGTTGATCAGCGGATAGACAACCAACTGCCCCGGCCCGTGGTAGGTAACCTGGCCGCCGCGGTCGGTTTCGTGCACCTCGACGCCGCGCGCGCGCAGGACCACCTCCGGCGCAACCACCTCGTCGCTGCCGCCGCGTCGTCCCTTGGTGATTGTGGGCGGGTGCTCGACCATCAGCACCACGGGACCCAGCTGCCCCGCGATCTGCATCGCCTGGATGCCGCGCTGCATGTCGTGGGCCTCGGCATAGCCGATGCGGCCGATGTCGATGAAGGGGAGGGGCATGGCGGGGTTCACGCGGTCAACGGCGTCGTCAAGGTCGGCGGCGCCCAATGGCGGGTGCCACTCATCCGCGGGTGATCATGTCGAGGGCGCGGCGATAGCGGTCGGCGGTTTGCTCGAGCACTTCGCGCGGCAGGCTCGGCGCCGGGGGGGTTTTGTCCCAGCCGATCTCCTCCACGTAGTCGCGGATGAACTGCTTGTCGAGCGAGACGGCGCGGTCGTTGTCCGGGGTATAGGTCTCGCGGATCCAGAAGCGCGAGCTGTCGGGCGTGAGTGCCTCGTCGATCAGGATCAGCTCGCCGTTTTCCTCGATGCCGAACTCGAACTTGGTGTCGGAGAGCACCAGCCCGTGGTCCCAAAGCATGTTGTGGGCATAGGTGTACAGGGCGATGGAGTAGTCGCGGGCCTTCTTGGCCTCCTCGCGCCCGACGATCAGGGCCAACTCGGCGAACTCGATCGGCAGGTCGTGGCCCTCCTCCGCCTTGGTGGTGGGGGTGAAGAGCGGCGCGCCAAAGCTGGAGCGCCTGCGAAGTCCCGCCAGCAGCTCGATTCCGCAAACCACCTTGTTGAACTCGTACTGCTTCCAAGCGGAACCGTCGAGGTAGCCGCGGACGACGAATTCGCCCTTCAGGGGGACGGCCTTGCGGACGAGCATGGAGCGGCCCTCGATCTGGTCGCGGTGCTCGTGGAGGAACTTGGGATACTCGTTCAAGTCCGCCGTCAGGAAGTGGTTCGGCACCAGGCCGCGCGTGCGGTTGAACCACCAGACGGAGAGCTGCGTCAGCAGGGCGCCCTTGCCCGGAACCGGATCGGGAAACACCACGTCGAAGGCGGAGACGCGGTCGGTGGCGACGATCAGGATCTTGTCGCCCAGGTCGTAGACGTCGCGCACCTTGCCGCGATGCACGGGGAGGCCGGGAATTTCGGAACGATAGAGCGGGGCCGCGGCGGTCACCGTTGGACTCTCCAGAAGAGCAGGATACCCACCGCGCCCAGAATGACATTGGGCGCCATGTAGGCGGCAAACGTCAGGGGATGGTTGGCCATGCCGGCGGCGTTGGCGGCGCTGAACATGACGTAGTAGGCCACCAGCAGCGCCAGCGCGATGATGAAGGACAGCGTCTTGGCGCGGGGCCGCAACTCCACCGCCAGCGGAATCGCGACGAGGACGAAAGCCAGCAGGCTCCACGGCAGGGAGATGCGCTGGTAGTATTCGTTACGCGCGCCCAGGTAGTTGCGCCACTCCCCGGTTAGGTCCTGCTTCTTCTCGTCCCGGAACATCTCGCCCTCGGGCGCCTTGGCGATCAGTGTTCTCAGGGTGCCCATCGGAACCGTCCGCGCGTCCAGGCGCCACTCCTCGCGCTTGAGCGGGATGTCCTCGCTCATGCGGTTGAATTGCAGGGTGGTCTCGTTCTCGGGGTTGGGACGGCGATAGTCCACCGTGCGGCCCGCCTCGTTCTTGACCTCGCTGAAGCTGATCGGGATGGCGGTGCCGTTGGAGAGTTCAAGGGAGACAAGGCGCTTTTCCAGGTTGCCGCGGATGACTCCCTTTTCGGCAAAGACAAGGGTCTCGCGCTTTTCCTCCTCAACGTCTCCCTCGCCGATGGCGCTGGCGCGGTCCGAACCGTCGATGCTGGCGCCGGTTATGTCGGTTCCGGCGCCCTCGATGCGGATGGCGATCTGGCTCATGCGCAGGGTGTAGGGACCGTCGCCGGCCTCGGCGGGCAGGCGCTCCTCGTAGAAGAGCGTCATCCGCGTGCCGATCGAGTCGAGGTCGTAGAGGCGGACCGGTTCCAGCTCGGTCAGGATCTTGAAGCCGATCTGGTCTCGCCGGTCGGAGAGATTCTTGGCCATGCCCGGCAATGTATCGAAGCCGAACCACATAAGCCCGGCGGAGACCACGGCGGCGGCCATGAAGACAGGATAGAAAATTCGGCCAAGCGAAAGGCCGGCGACGCGCATCGCCAGAATCTCGTTTTCGCTGGTCAGGCGGCCCACGCCGATCAGGCTGCCCAGCAGGGAGGCCATCGGGACCGTGACGACGATGAGCGTGGCGGCGATGACGCCCACAAGCTCCAGAAGCACAGCAAACTCGACCCGCGCCTCCAGCAGAAGCTCCGCAAAGCTGAAAAGCTGGCGGAGCATCATCAGGAAGGAGAAGAAGAACGTGCTGATCAGGATCGGCCCGATCAGTTCGCGGAATACATAGCGCTGCAGAATCGACAAAAAACCAGGCCGCCTTTCGAGCTGGGAAGGAGGGGAAACGGGGGGTTGTGCGGGGAAGCGGGCGGAGCGGCAAGCGGTCGGCGGGGGCAGCATTTACCCCGCCGACCGCCA
>JBBQYG010000196.1:0-6942 GCA_038208905.1 Candidatus Sumerlaeia bacterium
GTTTTGCCGCTTCCCGTGGGCCCCATCATCAGAATGTTGCTCTTTTCGATTTCCACGCCCGTGAACGGGTCGTCTTTCCCGAAGAACGTCTCCTGCTGCAACCGCTTGTAGTGGTTGTGGTCGGCGTCGGAGAGGTCGCGCTTGGGCCGGTCCTGGGCCTCAACATACTTGTCCAGCTCCTCCTTCACTTCCTTGGGAGAGGGCAGACGCTTGAGGCCCTCGGGAGCCTCCTCCTCCACGCGGCTCAGGTCGTCGCGGCTGTGGCCATCGCGCTTGAGTCGGTCGTGGCAGGTAACGACGCACTCGTCGCAGATGTAGACGCTGCCCAGCGTGTCCTTGTTGGTGAGCCCCTTGAACAGGGTCTTCACCTGATGCTGGTCGCGACCGCAAAATGAGCACTTGAGACGCATCGACTTGTCTGTGTTTGCCGCCATGATCTCGCCTGATCCTCGCCTTGCCGCGTATGTTCATGCAACTCCAAAACACCGCGGGGGCGCGTGGTCCTCGCGCGCGGCGCAGTTGTGCTACCAGTATGGGGCATCGGTTGACAAACGAAAAGGAAAGAACGCGACCGGGCGCCCCGATCCATCCCGGATTCCACGGCGCGCTGCTGGGCCCCGCGTCGGCAAGGGGCTAGGCTGTGTTTGATAAATGGCTTCGAGCTGGTCCGTTGAGCGAGAACGAGTCCTGACGATGGCGCCGATGACGAGGCGATGTGGTTCATCGTCGAGGAATCGGGACGCGTCAGGACGAAGGATCGCAGCCATCGGAAAGCCGAATGCAATTGTCAAACACAGCCTAGAACAACTCCCCAATCAAGCACCGCGCCGATCCCCCGCCAATGTCCTCGAACACGGAGAGGTCGGTGTGCAGCACGCGGCAACGGGACTCGATGATGCGCTGCTGCTCTGGCGTGTGGCCGTGCCAGGCGCGGGACGACATGACGAGGAGTCGCTCCCCCTGGATGTTCGTCAGCGAGAGCGCGTTGCCGCAGAACTCGCCCACTTGCGCGCGCGAAAGATCAACAACGGCGAGCCAGCTCTCCGCCAGCGCCTTCGCCAGCGCGCGTCGCTCGGCGGCGTCCTCCACCGATTCCATGCACACGCCCGCCAGCCCGTGGCCGATCCACATCATCACGTTGGTGTGATAGTACTCCATCCCGTGGGCGTCCGTGGCGTGGAACGCGACCAGGCGATAGCCCATCTTCTCCGCCCAAGCCTCCGCCAGCTCCCGGTCCGTGCGCGGAGAGATCGCCGCATACACCGTCCGCGCGGCGTCGTGCATGCACAGGCTCCCCGTGCTCTCCAGATAGACGCCACGGGCCTCGTGATGGGCCATGTTCATGACCCGGCGGTACTGGCGGCGAAACAGGCCATCGATCAGGTCGGTGCGACGCTCACGGCGGCGGTTCTCCGCGAGGAGCGGATACAGCACCACCGTTTCCGGCGCGTCCTCCTCCATCATCCCGCGCGCGTCCCTCAGGCCAGCCATCGCCGGATGGGTCGAGAACCAGTTGTTGCAGAACGGCGCGTCGGGCGAATCGCGATCGGCCTGGCACAGCGTTACGTAGACGCCGTTGGAAATCAGCAGCGATACCAGCGCCCGGTGCTGGGCCAGCGCCAGGCGGGCCACCTCCTCCGCGCGCTCCCCCGGGGGCAGGTGCTGGAACGCGTTGCTCCCCGAAGTCTCATCGTTGAACCGGAACCCATTGGGCTCCACCATCATTACATGCCAGCAACTCGATACCGCATCTGAAACCCGACTCATCGCGCGTGACCCGCCAAAGTGGAATGCCCATCCAACCCAAGCGAGCATTGTAGCATACCACGCAAGAGGGGAAGTTTTGAGGCTGCGAGGGAATCCTTCGAGGAGGCGGAAAGGGCGCAACGACGCCGAAATCACTCCGATGCCGGGGAACTTGCAGGAAGCCCCGCGGTCAAGCGACGGTGCGCTCTCGGGGGTCGGCAAGACTTGGTTCCTTCGGCGCCGCTGAGATTGCTCCGCGCGCGGACCCCGATGTGCCATTGCCTTTCGACACCGTACTTCCGCTCTCTTCCTCATTTCGCGACGCGGTCTGGCGCATCAGCTTCAGCCTGGTGCGATGGATGGCCATGTACGTCATGTATATATTCGCAATCCACACGATTGAAAAACCCGAAAGCAGGTAGCCGGTGAAATCCTCGCGCAGGAGCTTGAATCCCGTCAGATAGAGCACAAGCGCCGTGACATAGTGGCTGAAGCAATACTCGCACGTCAGGGCATAGCACACCTTGCGCATCAGAATACTCATGCTGGATTCGCACTTTGCCAGCAGGAACTCCCGAATCTCGCGGGTGATCTCCTCCTGCGTCCATGTCCAGGACACACACGCCACGGGAATCGCGAGAAGAAAGAGCCAGACAATTTGTGACCAGAGAGGCATGAGTCCAGTTCCAGAGTTATGAACTTCGGCTGCCCGAGGACTTAGCTTCACAGCCTGCGCCACTCAGATCGAGCCAGGCGTCGGTGCCCCACGTCGAATATTCGCGGTCTGCGAGCCACTTCGAGCGAGCGATCAGCTCGCCCGCCCGCGGACAACCAAAGCGTCCCGATCAGGCGGGATTATTGCGCTTGGCTTCGTCCTCCCAGAAGCGATGCAGGCCGATTGCCGCAACGAAGCGCTCGGGAAAGCCGCCCGACTTCTCCTTCTTCCCCTTGCTCTCCTTGCCGACCACGACTCCCCGCGAATCCGTTCCCTCGTTGGCCGTGCCGACAACGCCGCTCAGGCAGGTTGATTTCAAGAATTCCTGTGCCCCGCTGTCGGCGGCGATGGCCTTGCAGTGCTTGTAGGCCTCGTTGACAAAATGGATCGCTGCCGGCTCGCCCGCCAATATTTTCAGGCTCTTGCCGCCGCCCGGAATATAGACAGCGTCGTACATCACGGAACTCGCGACAAGGAAACTCTCGTCCACGATGACCGCGTCGCCAGTGTCGCCCTGCACCGCGCCCAGCCTCGGTGCGATCAGTTTGGCCACGGCGCCCTTTGCCTCCAGCGCTTCCTTCATTGTCTTGACGGAGTCGTTGGAGAACCCATCGGCGACGAGGATGGCAACCTTGCGCGTCTTGATGTCGCCGGACGGCTGGCCCGCCATGCTGAGCGCCTTGGAACTGGAGACAGACGGGGACTTTACGATGGTCTCGTTCTCCCCGGCGTCGTCGGCGGGCACACCGTGGTTCATGGGCAGTTCCGGCCCTTTGGGCTTCGCCATTCCAAGGCCCTCCGCAACGCGCGCGGCGAGGCTGTCATCCACTTGGGTCAATAGCCCCAGCATTCGCCCGCGAATGGCCTCGACGGTCACCTTGCCTAGCTCGAACCGGAGCGCGTCGACCAAGTGCGTCTTCTCATGGTCGCTCTGGCTATTGTAGAACATCGTGGCCTGGCTGAAGTGGTCGCGGAAGCTGGGGCTTCTTGCCCGGATCTTCCGCGCGTCTATACGCTCGGCATGGCTGCTGAAGCCGCCGTCCGCATTTCCCGCCTGATAGGGGCAGCCGCCAGCGATCGAGTTCGGCTGGTAGCTCGTCGTGCCCGTGTTAATCGTTTGCCGCATGTGCCCATCGCGCTGGTTGTTGTGCACGGGGGATGTGGGCCGGTTGATGGGGATCTCGTGGAAGTTCGGTCCGCCAAGGCGCTTCAACTGAGTGTCGGTGTATGAGAACAACCGACCCTGAAGCAGGGGATCATTGGTGAAATCGATGCCCGGGACGACATGTCCCACGTGGAAGGCGACCTGCTCCGTTTCCGCGAAGAAGTTGTCGGGGTTTCGGTTCAACGTCAGAAGGCCGACGCGCTCGACGGGCACCAATTCTTCGGGGATGAGCTTCGTCGGATCGAGAAGGTCGAAATCGAACTTGAATTCATCCTCCTCTGGCACCAGTTGGACGCCGAGTTCCCACTGGGGAAAGGCGCCGCTGTCGATCGCATCCCAAAGGTCCCGCCGGTGAAAGTCTGGATCCTTGCCCGATATTTTCATCGCCTCGTCCCAAGCCACGGAGTGAACCCCATGAAGGGGCTTCCAGTGGAACTTCACAAAGGTCGACTTCCCCTCTTCGTTGATGAACCGGAACGTGTGGACGCCGAAGCCCTCCATCATGCGGTAGCTGCGGGGGATACCGCGGTCCGACATGACCCACATGATCATGTGCATCGATTCAGGCATGAGCGAAATGAAATCCCAGAAAGTATTGTGGGCGGAGGAGGCCTGTGGGATTTCGTTTTGGGGCTCCGGCTTCACCGCGTGAACCAGATCGGGGAACTTCATCGCGTCCTGAATGAAGAAGACCGGCATGTTGTTGCCGACCAGATCGAAGATGCCTTCATCCGTGTAAAACTTCGCGGCAAAGCCGCGGGGATCGCGTGCAAGGTCGGAGGAACCCCTTGAGCCCGCAACTGTCGAGAATCGCAAGAATACCGGCGTCTCCCGCGCGGGGTCACAGAGGAATCCCGCCTTTGTCACCTTCGCCATCGACTTGTAAACCTTGAAAACTCCATGGGCCGCGGAGCCCCGCGCATGAACGATTCTCTCCGGAATCCGCTCGTGGTCGAAGTGCGTCGTCTTCTCGCGGAAGATGAAGTCCTCAAGAAGCGAGGGGCCTCGTTCTCCAGCCTTCAGTGTGTTCTGGTTATCCAGAATCCTGACGCCCTGGTTCGTGGTCAGGAACTCCCCGGCTGCCGACTCCGAGTCAGATGCGAGGGCCTTGGTCTTGCCAGTCTCCATGCGCATCGTTCGCTTCTTGTTCGCATCCGGCTTGTCGGTCTTCTTTCTGGCAGGCATCGATGCAGGCTCCTGAATAGTTGTGGACGTCGGCGGAGTTGGAGATGTCACTCGACACGACGTGGCGGAATTTCCTTTTCAGTAGCGCTTCCTCCGACTGAGGAGCGAGTCGCGCAGCAGCTTGAACCGGCACCCTGTCTTGCTTCCTTTTATGCCGTCACGCGAGGTGATACGGAAGGAGCAATCAGCGTGCCCTTGGCCAAGAGCCCGGGATTTGATTGATTCCATCCTTAGTCACACGCGCCCACACGATCAGGCGAAGTGCCACCATGCAGATCGCCCGCCGCATTCTGAATCCGAGTGGGGAATTTGCCTGTGAGGTTCCGGTGGTGTGGAGAACGGCAGGAACCTGCTGGTTTAGCCGACCAGTAAAGACCCACCCTGCCCGGTCCTCTCGAATGCTAAAACAAGCCTTATCCCATCCGCCGTGTGGCAGATGTGGGGGCACGGAGTGGGGGGACCGCCGGGCGCTGGGCAACGAAAAACGCGCCCCGATGGGGGCGCGTAAGTCGCCGGACTTCGGCAATTTTGAATGGAGCGGGACACCGGGCTCGAACCGGCGACCTCCACCTTGGCAAGGTGGCGCTCTAGCCAACTGAGCTAGTCCCGCCCAACAGGAGGAGGAGCGTGCCCGGGGGTGGGGGGTGCGTCAAGGAAAAGAGGAGGGGGTGGGCCTCTTTTTTTCAATTCTCCTTCGTGCGTGTCGGCTCGAAAAAGAGGGTGTCCACCTTCCAGTCGCCGGTGGCGGTCTCGCGGATCGTCATCTCGGCGATCATGAAGAGGTCGTTGTTCTTCCCCTTCAGGTCCACCTTGACGGTGCGGGCGGGGCCGGCTCCGGCGACCTGGGGGACGGCCTTGGCGAAGGGGCTGGCGAGGCCGTCGCGTTCCATGCGGGCGATCTCCTCCAGGATGCGGTCAACCTGGCCGGCGCCCTCGCCCTGGGCGAGCCCGCGGGCCTTGTTGGCGTCGCGCGCCACGAGCGCCTCGAAAAAGAGGTTGGTCACGCCATAGGGCGTCTTGGTGGTGTTGCCGGGAGTGAGCATCCGCGGCACAGCGTATATACCGCAGAGAATCACGAGAAGGACGAGGACGCCAACGCCGGCCTGGATCAGCGTGCGCCGGTGCTGGTGGATCCAGTTCAGCGCGGGGGGGCGTTCGGTGGCGCGCTTTGCGGCTTCGACCTCTGCGATGTCTTCGACGGCCTCGGTCTTGAGCCAGCGATCGATTCCGAGCTGGATGAGCTTGGGATCGCCGTAGCTTCCCTTGGCGGGGGTGAGCCCGTTGGCGAGCATGGTGCGAAGGCGCGCGTAGGGAATCCACTCCTTGATGCGCGTGTGGTCGCGCGGAAGCATGAAGTCACCGGCGATCAGTTCGACAGCGAGCCACGCGAGACCGTAGGAATCGGGACACAATTCGAGGAAGGACGGATGCCCCGCGGTCTCTGGCGGCAGATAGCGCCCGCCCGCGACGTGCACGATCGCGCGCGGCGCATTGGGCCCCACGGGCAGCAGGCGCCACGGCGGCGCGTCGGCGGGGGAACCGGCGGGGGCCTGAAAAAGGAGATCGGGAGAGAGTCCGGCGGCCTGGGTGTCGTAGCTGCGCGCCAGCAGCACGGCCCGCGCGGCGTGGCGGACGATGGTCATGGCCTTGCGCGGCTCGATGGGGCCCTTGGCTGCGATCTCGCGAAGTGTTGGCCCGCCGGGATCCGCCGCCACGACAACGGCGGGCGAGCCCTCGCGGATTTCGTGGATCGCGATCAGCTCCGGGCACGTGCCCGACTGCGCGACCTGCTGCCACCGGCGCAGCCCCGGAAGCGCTTCCGCAAAGAGCGCCGGCCCGTGTGGCCCCGTATATACAACGAAGAGCGCGGCGCCGTGCCTCGGGTGGCTCCCCCGCCACACCTCGCCCCACGGCTCCCGCACGAGGCAGGACTCCACGACGCCCTCGCCACCGGGTGCGTTCATTCCCTGACTCAGGTCCATGGCCGTTGCTCCGTCGCGACAAAGAGATGCGGGAGCCTAGCACCGGCGGCGGGCGCGGCGTCGATAAGGAAACGATGGGTCGGGGACCGCCGCTATTTACGGGGAGCCTTGCGGCACAGCGTCATCAGAGACACCCCTTTGGGGAGGTC
>JBBQYG010000197.1:0-6894 GCA_038208905.1 Candidatus Sumerlaeia bacterium
CCCCATGTCCACGGCGACCATGAAGGACACGATCACGATGACCACGCCGGGCACGATCACGGGACGCCCGCGCCGGTTCAATCCACCAACTAAGTCCACGATAGCCTCGGCCAGATCGCCGGGCAGAAGAGCCGCCCCTTGCCGGAAGCCCCAAGCGAGCTGATCCACCTGCGCGACGTGCGCCGTCGCCTCGGCGTGTCGGGGGGGAAGACCGTCGAGTTTGCGCTCGCGGACTTTCGCGTGGAGCCGCGTCAGCGCATTGCCCTCACGGGCCCGAGCGGTTGCGGAAAATCGACGTTGCTCAATATCGTATCAGGCCTCGCACGGCCCGACTCGGGGGAGGTGCGGATTCTCGGCACCGACGTGGCCCGGCTCGCCCCCGGCACGGCGGATCGCTTTCGCGGGCGACACATTGGCTTCGTCTATCAGAGCTTCAACCTTCTGGAACCCTTCTCCGCATTGGAGAATGTCGTGCTCGGAATGCGCTTCGGCGGCACGATCCCGCGCCACGACCGCGCACCGCGGGCGCGGCACCTGCTGGAGGGCGTCGGCCTCGGCCATCGCCTCCACAGTCGGCCCGCGCGCCTAAGCGTCGGCGAGCGCCAACGCGTCGCCATCGCGCGCGCTGTCGCGGGCAGGCCGGAAATCCTCCTCGCCGACGAGCCTACGGGCGCCCTTGATCCCGCCACGGCGGACGCGGTGTTTCAGTTGCTGTTGAGCGTGTGCGAGGGCGAGGGTTGCACGCTCCTCCTCGTAACCCACGACTTGGAGTTGGCGTCGCGGCTCCCCACCCAGGTTGATTGCCGGGGCTATGTGACCGCGGGAGGCAACCCGTGACGCTCGCCTCCATTGCCTGGCGCTATCTGTGGAGCCGCCCCCTGGTCACTCTGCTGACGCTGGCGGGCGTGGTGCTCGGCAGCGCGCTGATCTGCGCCGTGCTGACGCTTCGCCGCGAATCGGAGAAGACCTTCCTCGCCGAGGCCGGTCTCTTTGACATCGTGGTCGGCGCCAAGGGGAGCCCGCTGCAACTCGTCCTCAGCAGCATCTACCATCTCGACATCCCCACGGGAAACATCGCCTACACGGAATACGAGGCCATCGCCAAGGATCGTCAGGTTCGCGCCGCTATTCCCATCGGCCTTGGCGACAATTATCGCGGCTACCGCATCGTGGGAACCACGCCCGAGTTCTTCAAGCTCCAGAAGCGCGGGCTCGGATCGCAGGCACCCGTCGATCTGTTCTCCATCGCCGAGGGCACCCTCTTTCAGAAGGACTTCGAGGCGGTCCTGGGATCCGAAGTAGCGCGCCTTTCCGGCATGGGAATCGGCGGCACGTTTGCGGGCGCCCACGGACTGGTGGCGGTCGCGGGCTCCGCGGTTCACAACGAGTTCCCCTATCGCGTGGTCGGCGTGCTTGCCTCCACGGGAACATCCGCCGATCGCGCTGTCTATACAACGCTGGCTTCCGTCTGGAAGGTTCACGATAGCGAGGAGGCGAGCCACGCGGCGCTTTTCTCCGAACCCGAAATGGACGACGAACCCGTGGACGAGAACTTCGCGTTCTTTGCCCAGGCCGCCGAGAAGCAGCGCGTGCGCGAAGTGACCGCCGTCCTTGTGCAACTCCACACCGCCGGTCGCCGCCTTTGGTTCGCCGACGAAATCAACACTGGCACCAACGCGATGGCGGCGATTCCCATCAACGAGATGCTCCGCCTGTATCGCCAGATCCTCGCGCCCATGCAACGCACGTTGTTGGCCGTCGCCTATCTGGTGGTTGTCGTCGCGTCGCTCTCGATCCTCGCCACACTCTATCAGTCGGCCGAGCGCCGCCGCCGCGACATCGCGATTCTCCGCGCGCTGGGTGCCCGCCGGTTCGAGGTGTTCGCCCTCGTCCTGCTGGAGTCCAAGCTCCTCGCCATCCTCGGCGTCGCCGGCGGGTGGCTCGTGGGCCACGGGGCCATCGCGCTCATGGCGCAGGAACTGCGCGAGCGCACCGGCCTTTCCATCGCGCCGTGGACCATTGACCAGTCGGAGCTTCTTGCCCTTGGCATCGTCCTCGCCGTCGGTATCGTTGCGGGTGTCGTCCCAGCCGTGCTCGCCTATCGCCGGGAACCGCTGCGGGACTTGGGCTCCATCTAGTTCGCGAAGGATACTATCACTATGTCAGAACGGCGCAATCGCCTCGCACTGCGGGCCCTCTGGATCACCGGGATTTTTCTCGGCACACTCCTCGTCTTCTCGCCCGAGCCACCATCCACCGTGGCACAGGAGACCTTCGTGCGCGCACTCCAGCCCGCGCCAAGCCAGGAGGGCGAACTCCACAACCTTCGCGACGGTCAGGACTCGACTTCGGCGACGCTACTGGCCGCCAGGGGCGAGAACGCTCTCAGCTTCGAGGATCTCATCGCCACCAAGCTCGGGCGTCGCCCGCCGCCCGTCTTCACGTCGCGACTTCATGGCCTCGATGGCAAGACTGTCCGGATCCGTGGATTCATGGCTCCCTACGACAGCCTCAACGACCTCCGCACGTTCATGCTCATGGAGTCGCCGGTCGGCTGCTACTTCTGCGTACCTCCCTCGCCCAAGGAAGTGATGCTCGTCCGCGTCAAGACCGACAAGATTCAGGACTTCGTGGAGCCCGCCATCGAGGTCGAGGGAACCCTGAGCATATGGACCGAAGACAAGACCGATGAGGCACACAAGATGTTCCTGTTCCTTATAAACGACGCCCGCATCACGATCGTGAAGGAGACAGCGGACGTCGACCGGGGCGACGCATACTGACAAAACAAAACCGGGTCGCCGTTGATTCGGCGACCCGGGGAATTTGCTGGGGTCGAGGCGTCGGCGGCTTAGCGCTTGGCCGTGGTGCCAGCCTTGGGTGCTGGCGCCTTCTTCGTTGCGGGGGCGGCCACTGGCTTCGCCTTCGCGGTGGCCTTGGCGGCTGGCTTCGTCACTGTCTTGGCGCCGGTCTTTGCCGCTGCCTTGGCCGGAGCCTTCGCGGGCGCGGGCTTACCGCCCGTTGTCTTGCCAGCAGTGGCCTTGCCCGGTGCGGGCTTTCCCGTGGCGGACTTGCCGGGCGGAACGGCGGGGGCGGCGGGCTTCTTGACGGCGACTGGCGTAGGGGCCGCCGTGGGCGGCGGAGCGGACGCCTTGCGGAGTCGCGTGCGCTCCTCCTCCTCGTCCTTCACCTTGAAGAAGTCCTTCCCCTCCAGCATCTTGTCGATGGCCAGCTTCATTTCCCGATAGACGCGCTTGTAAACCTCCAGCGTCATGCCCATCGGGTCCGTGATCTGGTAATTCTTCACGTCGCTCTCGGCGAATTCCTTGAGCAGGTAGGTCTTCCCCTTCGAGCCTTCGCTCTCGCGACGCGCGAACTGTACGTGGAAAGGGGTCATGCCCAGAATCAAGTCGGCCTTGCGGATCAGTTCCTGAGTGAGGGGAGAGCTGCGGTGCCCCGTGATGTCGATGCCGGCATTGCGCATGACCTGGGTCGCCTCGGGGGTGGGGATCAGACCGGGGATCGTCATGACACCGGCGGTCTTGACTTCCACGTTCTTCACGCCGCGCTCTTCCATTGCCTTGCGCATGTAACCCTGGGCCATCGGTCCACGGCAAGTGTTCCCCGTGCACAGGAACACGATCACCTTCTTGCTCTTCTTCTTTCCAAGCAGAAAACTCATGTACGAGAATCTTTCTGGGGGGCCAGTTTCGATCCGGCGGCTCCCTGTGGGGGCAGCCGTCCAGAGTGGTCGAAACCTAAAATAGGGGGTGGTTTTGACCCGGGCACCAAGGGCCCGACGGAGGCGCGACCCATTCAGCCGGAACACGCACCCCGTAAGCATAGAAGCAGCAATAGTGCCGCCATCCGAAGCAAGGGAATTGTGGGCAAAATGGGACATTTGGAGCAAAATCTGTCGCCAACCGAGACTCGCCCCCGGAAAACTGGCAAAATGAGACGGAGAGGCACCACGGAATCCTTCGTGCCGAACTCTCATTCTCCCCGCATTTCCCGCACCCCCCTTGAATACGTTGCCCCCCGGGGTCGTAGTTGTGGGGAATTGCCTAGGCCAGACACCCGGAGAGGAAAAGCGTGACTGCAATGAGCACTATTGCCCTCGGACTATGCGGAGCGATTTTCGTCGTATTGCTGATCCTTTTGGCGATCGGACTCGGCGCCTACAATACCCTCGTGCGCCTGCGCAACCAGGTCAAGAACGCCTGGGCCCAGATCGACGTCCAGCTCAAGCGCCGCTATGACCTGATCCCCAATCTGGTCGAAACGGCCAAGGGCTACATGAAGCACGAGAGCGGGACGCTCGAATCCGTCATCAAGGCCCGCCAGATCGCCATCGACGCGAGCACCGTCAAAGACAAGATCGACGCAGAGAATGCGTTGTCGGGGACGCTCAGAAGCCTCATGATGTTGACGGAGAACTATCCCGACCTGAAGGCAAACCAGAACATGATGGCCATCCAGGAGGAGCTGACCTCCACGGAGAACAAGATCGGCTTTGCCCGCCAGCACTACAACGATCAGGTGCTCGGCTATAACAACGCCCGCCAGCAATTCCCCTCCAGCATCGTCGCGGGGATGTTCCAGTTTACCGAGCAGCCCTACTTCGAGTTGACGGACAACGCCCAGCGCGAGGCACCCAAGGTCCAGTTCTGATCGCGAAGGTCGAGACTTCCATCTTGCCGCACCGCCGGGTAACCCGGACAGTCACAAGCCTCGCAGCCGGGAGGAGCATCCTCCGCCCGGCCCCACAGCGTCAGAACCACGGAGACCAGAGCGCATGGCCAAGATACGCAAGCCCGTCGAGGCGAAACCGCCCGCAAAGCTCGCCAGGCCTGTCAAGGCCGCCAAGCCCGCCGGCTCCTCCGCTCTCTCCGCCTGGGATCGCTATCAGCTCGCCAGCCACAAGGACCGCCCCCGCGCGGGCGATTACATCGCCGGGCTCATCACCGAATTCAGCGAACTCGCCGGCGACCGCGCCTTCCGCGACGACGCGGCGGTAATCTGCGGCATGGGCCGCTTCGACGACCGTCCCGTGGTGGTGGTCGGACAGGAAATGGGGAAGGAAGCGGCGGAGCGCGCGCGCCGCAACTTCGGCATGATGCACCCGGAGGGGTATCGCAAGGCCCTGCGCGTGATGAATCTCGGCAGCCGCTTCAACATGCCGATCCTCATCTTCATCGACACCAAGGGCGCCTTTCCGGGCGCCGGCGCCGAGGAGCGTGGCCAGGCCGAGGCCATTGCCCGCAGCATCCGCGACATGTTCAAGCTGCGCGTCCCCGTCATCGTCACCATCATCGGCGCCGGAGCCAGCGGCGGCGCCCTCGGCATCGGCCTCGGCGACCGCGTCCTCATGATGGAGAATTCCTGGTACAACGTCATCAGCCCCGAGGGCTGCGCGGCGATCCTCTACAAGGACAACGCCATGGCCCCCAAGGCGGCGGAACAGCTCCGCCTCACCGCGGAGGAAGTCCTGCGCCAGGGCGTCATCGACGAGATCGTCCCCGAGCCCAACGGCGGCGCCCACCTCGACCCGCGCGGCGCCATCGAATCGCTCCGCGAGGCCCTGCGCCGCAACCTGACGAAGCTCTCCAAGCTTGAACGCGATGCCTTGATCGAGGCCCGCTTCGGAAAGTTCCGCGGCATGGGTGTCTATACAGAGGCATAAGGCAGGGATGAGGTAGGATGGGTGAGGGATTTTGGCGGTAGACGGGAGTGACTGGATTCTTGGGACACGAAAGGACGCAGCGATGTCAATGCCGCCGCCAGCTCCACCCGCATATCAAGCCGTCACGCAGCCGCCCAAGAAGCCGACCAACTGGCTCCTTGTCGGAGGAATCATCGGGGGCGCCCTCCTGCTAGGCTGCCTCGTATGCGGCGGGCTGCTCGCGGCTAACGCGGTGCCAGGCTTTCTCGAGGCGCAGGTGCAGTCAAAGGTCTCGCGCGTGCGGTCCGACATGCGCTCCATGGCTACGGCCATCGAGACCTACTATATCGATCACAATACTTACCCTGTTTCCCTTCCCCTCGCCGCACCTAGCGGCATCACAACGCCAATCGCCTATAATTCGAGTCACTTCCTCGACCCTTTCGCACCAACTTTGGGGGATACCTTGCGCTACCACACGACCGGCGATGGCTGGATCATCTGGTCCGCGGGGCCGGACGAGGTTTACGGTCTGGATTGGAAAGTGTACAATACCGAAGAGGAGCAGCCTTCGGACATACTGCTCACCCAGTACACCTACGACCCCTCCAACGGATCGATCAGCGTGGGTGATATTTGGCGGGTGAAGCAGTAGCGCGCCACTTGATTCAGGGCGCCGAGCGAGGGGGGCTCAAGTGTCGGGACCATACATGCCTTCTCCCGAAGCCCCCGCACCCGGGTCCGTATTTCAAGAGCCGCGACAGCCGCATTGGCTGCTGACAGGCTGGCCGGGTCCGGGCGCCTCTCTCGATGCCAACGCTGACTTTGTCATCGATGCGGCAGACTTCCTCTACCGATATCCCGAGTAGTTCCCGTTGCACGCTGAGGGTCTGTCTGCACATTCAAGCGATGTGGAACCGCTGCATCACAACTGCCGCGCTGGCGATGTTGCTCCCTGCTGCGACCAAGGGCGCCATGGTCAACGTGACTAATTCCGCGGAATTCCGCGACGCCCTCGCCACCGCCGGGCCCGGCACCACGATCCTGATCGCCCCCGGTGTCTATACGGGCGGCGTCATGATTCGCGAGAAAAACGGCGCACCTGACGATCCCATCGTGATTGCGGCACAGAACATCTCCGAACCGCCGATTTTCGAAAAGGGGATTTCGGCCATCCACCTCGTGGATTGCAACCACGTCACGCTGCGCGGATTGCATGTGCGTGACTTCTC
>JBBQYG010000198.1:0-6860 GCA_038208905.1 Candidatus Sumerlaeia bacterium
AGGCGACCGCCCTTCACGCGAGCAATGGATCCGCCCGCGATACCGACGGTCCGCACGTCCAGCGTGCGGATGAAGAGCCGGTGGCCGCCAACCTCTCCGGGGGTGATGATCGGGCGGCCATTCTTGATGACGCAGATGTCCGATGTCGTGCCGCCGACCTCGATCATCGAGCCGTCGGAAATGCGCTCGTACATCAGCGCCGCCGCCACGCCCGCCGCCGGGCCGGAGAGCATTGTGAGGATCGGGCGCTTTCGCATCGCCTCGATGTCCATGATGCCGCCGTCGGACCGCATCACCATCAGCGGCGCGGTGATGCCCGCCTGGCGGACGGCCTGCTCCGTCCGGTTGGCGGTCTCGAGCATCTTGGGCAGCATGCTCGCGTTGATGACGGCGGTGCGCGTGCGGACGCGAAGGCCGTAGAGCTGGGAGAGCGCGCTGCTGGCGCTGGAGGGGAGGCCCATCTCCATGGCGATGGCCGCCACGCGTTCCTCGCGAGCGGGGTTGTCCACGCCGAACGACTCCGAGGCCACGATCGTCTCGCAGCCTTCGTCGCGCAGTTCCTTGACGAGCTGGCGTATATACGCCTCGTCGAAGTGCTTCGCCGTGTCCAGGAACCGGAACCGCGTCTGGAGGAACTTTCCCTCCGACAGCTCGATGTTCCCGATGTTGGCCTCGGACTTGGCGCGGACGGCGCCCGGGCCCGTGGCCATGCCGACAATCCCCACGCGGGCCACGTCGCCCTCGATCAGGGCGTTGGTCGCCTGAGTCGTGGAGTGCGCGATCAGGAGAATCTCGTCGCCGCGGATCTTCGTCTCCGCCAGCAGCTTCTCCATCGACTCCACCACGCCGCGCGCCACACCCACGTCCGCCTTGTGGGTCGTTGGCACCACGGCCTTGCCCACCAGTTCCATCGTCTCGATGTCCACCGCTACGGCGTGGGTGAACGTCCCCCCCACGTCGATGCCGATCTTGATGCGGAGCTTCCCTGCGTCGAGCGTCATGGCGTCCCCCAGATACCGGGCGTGAACGCCGCCACCGCGAGGCCGATGAAGACCATCGCCCACACATACGGGATTGTCCGCCACATCAGCGCCTGGACATCCACGCGCAACTCGTTCGCCAGCCACACGTTGTGGGTATTCGTCGGATCGCAGATGCCCTGAACCTGACCCACTGTCAGCAACATCGCCATCACCGCGGACCCTGCGATATTGCCGCTGGCCATCAGGAGCGCCGCGATTCCATAGCCGAGCCCCCACACGTTCAGCGGCCCCCGATAGAGCGCCAGCGGCGCCAGCGCCCCGAAGAACAACACGTAGCCCAGCCTGGTCTCCGGCACAACCGAGCGGAAGATCGGCCCGATCGATTCCAGCACCGGCCATGACGAGCCGCCGTGGGCCTCCGACCAGCCGCTGGGCCCGAGCACCGAGCGGATCAGAATGCCGATGCCCACCATCAGCATCACCGCGGGCATCACGGTGGAGCTTCCCTGAATCAGGCTCTGAATCGTGAGGCTGATGGAGCCGGGCCTCAGCGTGCTCACGATCGCATAGAGCACTCCGATCACGAACGCCGTAAGCGGCGGCACCTCGAAAACCAGAATCAGCACCAGCGGAATCACCGGAATCAGATACGCGAACCACCGCACGCGGACCTCCTGATGCCGCCAGCGCCGCACGCGCGCCTTCACATCCACGGCGATCGCGAGCACCAGCAGGAGCAGCATGACTCCGACGCCGCCGCGCACAATCTTGAGCCATCCCGGCGTCATCGGCGGCGGATTCAGTTTCAGCCCCCCGATCGACACCGTGAACGGGCCAGCCAAGTCGATGCCCTTGGTGGACTCCGGCCTGAATGAAGCGGAGATCGCCTGGACGGATGTGCCCGTGGCGCCGACGACGGGCGCCAGGCGGAGCCGCCCCGTGTGGGGCTTGTCCACGCTGTCGTCCTGCACGCGGAAGTCCACCACCTTCGTTCCGGACTTGCCCACGAAGGAGATCGCCAGAATTCCCGGCTGGGTGGAGCTATATGCAAACTCGAGTTCGCGGTAGGCGCTCCAGTCCTCGGGGAAAATCGCCGACCCCTCAGGATCGTTGGTCGGCAGGTCGTCGATTCCGATGAACGGTGTCGGCGCGCCGCCGACGGCGGGCTCGACCCGAAACACGAGTTGATTGGTCGTGGAGAGCGACTGCACGCGATCGGGCGCCCAGTGTGTGAGATGGGCGCTCTTCGCGGGATCCGTGACCGGAATTGTGAACGCGACGGGTTTCTGGGCGCTGCCGATCAGGCTGAAGAGAAACACCGCCAGCCCGCCGGCGCCCGCGCTCGCTACGATGGTGCCGATCACGCGGAACAGAGATCGGATCGTGCCATTGCGGTAAAGCTCCACGCTGATGAAGGTGACGCCGGCCACCGCGGTCAGGAGGAACACGATGATGGCAAAGCTCTTCACGCTCTCGATCGGCACGCTCAGCGGCGCCTGGGTATAGATCACCCAATTTCCCGCGTTCAGAATCCCGCCCAGGCTGATGCCCATCAGCATGATGCCGCCCGCAACCACCGGGTGAATCCCCACCGTGGCAAGCATCGGAAGCACCACCATCGCCACCATGATGATCGCGCCGAGTCCGCCGATGCTGGTGAAGAGCAGCGCGATCAACCCCATCGAGAACACGGCCACCGCCAGCGGGTTGTCGCCGATCAGCTCGGCCCCCTGCTTGACCAGCGCCTCCGCTGTTCCCGACTTCTGCATCACGAAGGAAATCACACCGCCAAAGAACGCGACGATCATCGCCACGTGCAGCATCAGCGACCCCTCGGTCAGTACACCGCCCAGGATGTCCATCGCGGATATTTGCTTCTCTGGCGCGACCATCAGCACGCGCTGGATCAGCGCCGTGAAGCAAACGATCGCGACTCCCATCAGCGGAAGCGTGAGGATCGCGGGCAGCTTTCTCGTGACCATCGTCGCTGCGCCAGCAAGGAAGATCAGCAGAACGACAATCCCGATGAGTACGTTCGGGTCCATTGGGGCTCCCGCAGGATTCTGGATTTCAGCCACCGGATACCGGAGTGGCAATCTGGTCCCTCGGTCCCGATGCGTCAAGCGGCATAGGACGATTCTCAGGCGCCAAATGACTCAGGAAAAAAAACGCGCCAGCCTATTCAGCTCTCCTCGGCTCGCTTCTTGCCCCTCGAAATCCAGATCAGCAGATTACTGCGCAAATCACGGAGTTTCCGACGCATGGCACAGCCAGCCGCCCTTCGCCTGACCCCGTTCGAGCTGCAGGAGGCCTACAAGGCGGGCGATCCCGCCGTGGCGGCACTCTATGCCGCGGGGCCGTGGCAATGGCCAGCGGAGGCCCTTCAGCGACCCAACCCGATTACTCCCGCGGCGTTGGCCGAGTGGCGCGGATTCCTTACTCCATACGTCACAGATGCCACCCATCTCGCCCCTCTGGACCGGCTCGCGGACCCACGCGCGATGGTGGTTGTCACCGGACAGCAGGCGGGCGCCGGGCTGGGCCCGATGCTGGCGCTCTGGAAGGCCCTCGCCGCGCGCCACTGGGCACGGCAGGTCGAGGCCGAGACCGGGCGCCCCTGCGTCCCCGTCTTCTGGATCGCCAGCGACGACCACGATCTGGCGGAGATCGCCCCGGTCCAGTGGCTCGGCGCCGACGGGCAACGACGCGCCGCATCTGTCGCGCCCGATGCCATTGGTAACACGCGCGCAGTTTGGCGCGTTCCGGTCGATATACCCCGCGCGGAGCAGTTCATCGATCTCCTTGGCACCACCACCGCGGAGACGGAGTTCCGCCCGGCACTCCTCGACGACCTTTCGGCGGCGCTGCTCTCGCCCGGCGCCACCTTCGAAAGCCAATTCCTCTCCCTCTTCTGCCGCTGGCTGCTGCCATTGGGAATCGTGCCGCTTGCGCCGCGCCTCGGATTCGTCCGCCAGGGCGCCACCGCCATCATGCGGGCCGAGATCGAAACCGCCCCCGCCACCAACGATCACATCGCGCGCGCCTCCGACCGCCTCGCCGCCCTTGGCGTGGAGCCCCCAGTCCATCGCGCGGGAAACGAGGCCAACTTCTTCATCGAAGTCGGGGACATACGCGGCAAGGCCACCGTGGAGGGCGACTCCATTGCCATCGAGACGCCGGGCACCCGCGAGCAACTCGCTGTATATACGCGCGCGGAACTCCTCGCGATCCTCTCCGCCGAGCCCCACCGCTTCTCTCCCAACGCGCTCCTTCGTCCCCTCGTGCAGGACGCCGTCCTTCCCACCATCGCGTATATACCGGGGCCGACCGAGTTCGCCTACCATGCCCAGATCGCCGATCTCTACGCGGTCTTCGGCGTGCCGCGACCTGCACTCGCGCCGCGCCCCTCTGTCGCACTCGTCGAACCCGCCGTGCGCCGCGCGGCCAGCAGGCTGGGACTTGATCACGGCCAGCTGGGCGCATCGACCTACGCGGCCCTGGTTGCGGCGTTCGACGCCCTTCCCGCGGGGGAAGTCGGCGAATCCCTTGAGCGCGAATTTGCCCGCTTCGCCCAGGCCATCGACCACATCGAGTCGCGCATTGCCGCTGTGACGCGCGACACGGGAACGATCAAGGCGATGGACAAGCTGAAGGAGGGCGCCGAAGGCAACCTTGCCCGCCTCCGCGAGCGCGCCCGCGCATGGCTGGGGACCCTTGATACCGACAAGGCACGCGCCCGCGAGAAGATCACCCATGCCCTTTTTCCCGATGGCCTTGCCCAAGAGCGATCCATCGGACTGCTGGCGCCGTTAATGATCCAGCACGGCGTCGCGGCGATCGCCGACATTGCGGGGCGAATCGACTATCGCGCCTCCGGATTCCAAGCCGTGGACGCGGCGCCTCCACCGACAGAATAGAGACGGCTTCCCAACGCAACCGTTGACATCCGACGGCATTGGACCGATGGTGTTTTTAATGAGGCTGAAAAAGAAGCCCCACTTAATTCGGCCCGCGCGCCAACAACCGAGGACACTTACATTGAAAAACATTCACCCCCCGACGAAGAAGGGATTCACCCTCATCGAGCTGCTGATCGTGGTGGCCATCATCGCCATCCTTGCCGCGATCGCGGTCCCCAATTTCCTGGAGGCGCAGACGCGTTCCAAGGTTTCGCGCGCAAAGGCCGATATGCGCACGACGGCCATCGCGATCGAGTCCTATTGGGTGGACTACCTCATCGGGCCCACCGATAGCGGCAACGGCTCCTATCCGATCTACCGACCCTACGCCGGCGGACAGGTCTGGACGGCAGATCCCCGCGCAAATTTCACGCTCGGATTTGAGGTCACGACTCCGATCGCCTACCTCTCCTCAGCTTCGGCATTCAAGGACGTCTTCAAGGCTCAGCGCGCCGACATCGTCAACAATCCGGGATTATCTGGCCGTGACCACTACAATTTCGCCAACTGGGTCATGCGCGAGAAGGTTCAGAACGTGGCATTTACCACCACCAAGAACAACATGGGACTTTGGGTTCTATGGGGCGCCGGGCCTGACCGCTTCACAAATACGAAGGACTTCGCTGCCACGGTCGATTTTCAGGTGACAGCAAACATCCCATATCGCATCTCCTACGACCCAACGAACGGCACGGTTTCAATCGGCGACGTTTTCCGTTCCCAGAAGTTCGGAGACGGGATCGCGCAGCAGGTTCCCCTGCCCTAGTCCGACCTGACGCAAAACAAGAAGACCCCGCCGGGCTTGCACGGCGGGGTCTTCCTACCTCTGTGCGAGCCAAGGCATAAGCAGAGAAACAGCATCTGGGGAACTGGCGGGATCACCTACCGGTGCCGCAACCCCACCCGAATCAGCTCCTCCGTCTTCGCATCCGCTCCCAATTCCTTCAGCGCCTCGCCGATGGCCTTTTCGGCAACGGCGGGGCGGCAGCCGAGGACCATGAGCGCCTGGACGGCGTCGGCGACGGTCTGCGATGCGGGGAGCAAGGTGGACGATTCGCCGGGGGTGGGGGCGGTGTAGGGCGCCATCTTGTCGCGCAGTTCCACCACCAGGCGCTCGGCCGTCTTCTTGCCTACGCCCTTGATCCGGGAGAGGTAGTTGAGGTCTCCGCCCACGATGGCGCGGGCAAAGGGGGCGATCTCGATCTGGGAGAGGATCATTAGCCCCTTGCGCGGGCCGATGCCGCTGATCCCCGTGAAGATGTCGAAGCAGTTGCGCTCTGTCTCCGTTGCGAATCCGAACAGCGCGAACTCGCCATCGTTGGCGTTGAAGCTAAGCCGGGTGAAGAACGCGGTGGCAACTCCCGGAGCCGGCAGTCCGCGCGCCGTGGAAGCGGGAACATCGAGGCGGAAACGGATGCCGTGGACGTCGATCACGGCGAAGTCCTCCTCCGCCGAAACCAATACGCCGCTCAGCGAATCAATCATGGACTGTGGCGGGGACCTGGGTCTTGAGGAGCGTCTTGCCGAGGAACACCAGCACCCAGCAGGAGAGTGTGGCGATCATCAGCGGGATGTTGGCCTTTCCCTGAGCTACGATGTAGATCATCAGGGCAACGAACGGGACGAGCCCACCAACGACGAGTGTCATTCCCAGTGGCCTGCGATTCTTCTCGATCCAGAGTGTCATGCGATTCGCTTTCTGTCAGCGCGGCTCGGCTGTGGCCGTCTCCGCGGGGGATTCCGACTGCTTCTTGATCCGGTTTAGCGCCCCGGCCATGCGTTGGCGCTGGGACTCGGGCAGGCGGTCGATGAACAGAATGCCATCCAGGTGATCCAGCTCGTGCTGAAAAACGCGCGCGGCGAGACCCTCCAGCCACTCCGTTCTCTCCTCCCACTCAAGCGTGCGGTATGCCACCCG
>JBBQYG010000199.1:0-6845 GCA_038208905.1 Candidatus Sumerlaeia bacterium
CTGTCCCAGCCTGCGAGCGCCCCACCCGCCGTTGGTGTGTGGGGGGGGGGGATCGGGTAAAAACCCCGCGGGGCCGTTTGCCTGGGGGGCAACCCGGCGCCGCGGTATTGGTGGTGGTTACTTGACTTCTTCGGTGGATTCGTGGGCGAAGTTCTCGGCGCTCTCGGTCAGTTCCGTCGTGCGGACCGGGTAGGTGGCCTCGACGAAGGCCGGCGAGAACAGGGTGAAGCCATTGCCCATATCGACCTGGGTGGTGGAGGAGACGGTGCCGTTCTCCACGATCACCACATAATCGGTGCGCTTGATGGTGCTGAACAGGCCGAAGTAGTTGGCGCCGTCGTAGTTCTTATAGACGAGCACCTCGGCGGTGCCGCGGCGATAACTGGAATCGGCCTCGCCCAAATTGCTGAACACGTCCACCGAGCGGGCGCCCGGCGTGACGGAGTAGCCCCGGCTATGGGAGCCGTACTTCTGGAGGGAGAGACCGGCGCAGCCGGTGGTGGCGACAACAACGGTTGCGGCAAGCAGGAACGACAGGGAGCGGGACATCATGGCTTGGAAATCCTCCGGGAACGGGAGCGGGATGGCGGACGCAGGCGTCCGCGGCAAGTCAGCAGTCGCGCCAGTGGTCCGGGCGTGGGCGCAACCATGTCAAGATCAAGTGGAGAAAAAAAGAAAATCGGCGGGCGAAGCGGGTCCGCGTCTATGCGGTTGCGCCATCGTAGGCGCGTTCCCGAGCCTGCCCGCCTCGAGATTTCCCAAGCAAAAGGACACCCGATGCCCGTTCCCACCACCACCATCGTCGCCGCAGCCCTCATTACCGAGGGCGACCGCATCCTGATCGCCCAGCGCCCCAAGGGAAAGGCCAACGCGGGGAAGTGGGAGTTCCCCGGCGGCAAGGCCGAACCGGGCGAGGACCCCCGGCGGGCCCTCGAGCGCGAGTGCCTGGAGGAGCTGGATATCGAGGTCGCCGCGGGGCCCGTGTATGAGACGATCTTCCACGAGCAGCCCACGAAGAACTTCCTGCTGATCTTCTATGAGGCGGTCATCCTCTCTGGCGATCCGACCCCCATGGAATCCAACGAAATCGCATGGGTAACCGTGGATGAATTGGAATCCATCGACCTGATTGAATCGGATCTGCCGCTGATTCGGGAACTGCGGGATCGGTTCCCGGGGTAGCGGGCGATTAACGATCCAGCAACCCGGCGAGCCGCTCCCCCATCTGGCTCCAGGTACGCTTGGCGGCGAGGCGGCGGCGCTCTGCGGGAAGCTCGGCGGGCTCGGGCCTGAGCGCCGTGCGCAACGCGGCCGCGAACTCCGCGGGATTCCCCCCCACGCGGATCGCCTCGGGCCAACCGGCCTCTGCGCGGACGCGGCGGACCTCCGGCAGATCGACCGATACGATGGGCTTGCCGCTGGCAAGATACTCGTTCAATTTCTCCGGATACATCGCCTCGGTAAAGGGCGTGCGGCGGTGCGCAATGAGCAGCGCATCGCACTCGGCATAGAGCGCCGGATACCAGCCATAGGGAATCTGGCCCAGGAAGACGGCCTTGCCGCTCTGGTCGCAACGCCCCCCCAGATTGCCGTCCAGCGACGGATCGCGCTTGCCCAGGAACAGGAGCGAGCCCACCTCGCCCATCGTCAGAACCTCCGAAAACACCGCCGGATCAAGCCGGTGATCGGCCACGCCGCCGTAGGCCACGCGAGGATGCGGCATCGCCCGGATACGAGCCACCGCCTCCGCGAATGCCGGATCGCGCGGCGTCGCGGGCGAGTCGGCGAGGAAGTCGTCGCGCACGGCGTTCTCCAGCAGCTCCACCCTCGGATGGCCGAGGTCGCGGCGGCGCTCGACCTGTGGCAACGAGCTGCACACGACGAGGCCGCATTGGTCGCGCAGCTCCGACTCCCACCGTGCAAGCCGGGAGCGATGGGGAGCGTCCAGCGCCGGGGACTCCACCAGCTCGTCATACACGAAATTCACGCGGGTCAGCCCATCGGGCGCATCCGCCGCCAGCGCGCCGTGCCACGGGGCGCCAAACCAATAGACCGTGGGCGCCAGGCCCAGCGTTGCCAGCGCAGCGCGCGCCTCGCCGGCGAGGCGCGCCGATGTATAGACGCGCCACTTTTCGCCAAGGGCGTTCACCGGGGCGTGACGCGCGGAAAAAGGCGGAACCCGCGCGGGCGAAAGCACGTGGAACGGGCGGTCGGGCGCCGACCACAGCCCGCGCTTCCACCGCCACTTCAGCGGCGGCTCCACATAGAGCACCGGCCACCCCATCCCCGCCAGCGTCCACAGGTGATAGCGCGGCGACCCGCCGAAATCGGGCCACCCCCACGGGCCCGGGGCATACGCCAGGATCGTGCGCGGGGGCGTCATGCGGAGCCCCCGCGCCGGGGGGATTCCGCATCGCGGGCCGCGTGCCCGCGCAACCGGGTCAGCGTCGCCCACTCACGCCGCAGCATCGGCTTCCACGCCAGCGCGACCGCCGCCGACAGGACCATCGCCGCGGCAAGGACACCCGCCACGCGCGCGGCGGTTCCCGTCGCGGTCAGAAGTCCCGTCGAAATCTGCACGATCCATAGCCCCGCGGCGATCATCGCCGCAAACAGCAGCGACGACCACGCGGCGCGCCAAAGCCCCGCCGATCCCAACAGCCCCGGCCTGATCGCCCACAGCAGCAGCACCACCCGCGCCAGCGACACGATCGATGTGGAAAGCGCGATGCCCATCAGCCCCAGCGGCCCCACCAGCACCCAGTTCAGCAGCGCGTTCAGCCCACACGAGACCGCCATCACCCACATCACCGCCCAGTGCCGCCCCATTCCCAGGCCCGCCCCGATCAGCAGCGACACCATCGCCTGAAACGGCACCCCCGGCGCATAGCCCAGCATCACCTGCGAGGTATAGACAACCGCCGTCGCGTCGAACTTGCCGCGCTCCAGCAGCAGTCCGATCAGCGGCTGGCCCGCGCCCGCCAGCACGATCCCCATCGGCGCTCCCGCGAAAAGGAACAGCCGCAGGCCCAACTGCAACGCCCGGTCGAATGCCGCCATGTCGTTGCGAGCGCGATAGGCACTCAGGCGCGTGAACAGGGGCACGGCCAGTGCCGCGCCCAGCAAACTGACCGGTAGGTTGACCAGCCGCTCGCCATACGCCAGCGCCGCGATGGCCCCCGTTTCCAACAGCGTTCCGAAGGCCCGGTCGATGGAGACGTTCAGGCTCTGCGCCACGCCGATCAAAGCCATGGGCCAGAAGATCGCGCGGATGCTGAGCCAGTCCTCCTCGCGCTCCACCGGGCGCACGCGGCGAATCAGCGGCGCCACCGCGGGCCACAGCACCACGACCTGGCTCCACTCCGCCAGCACGGTTCCCAGCAGCAGGCTCAGCGGCCCCATCGTCCGCCACGTCAGCAGGATCGTCCCGCACACGATCACGTTGTAGGTCAGGTGATTCAGCGAGCCGCTTACATGGCGGCCCCGTGCGTTTGCGAGCCCGCGATACAGCCCCGCGATGGCGCTCCCCACGATGGCCACGCAACCGAGCGCCGCCGCCGTCAGCACGATATTCCGCGGCGGCGCCGCGCTCCCGATCGCTAGCCACGACGTCCAGATCGGCGACGTCGCCGCCAGCACAAGGGCCATCGGCGCCAGCAACGCCACCAGCCTTCGCGTCCCCAGCCACAGCAGCCCCGCGAACCTGCCCTTCCCCAGCCTCACCGCGATCGGCACCACCGCCGTGGAGAGCCCGCCCCCGATCCCCAACGTCAGCGTCATGGGAATCGCAAGGCCCAGATACACCGCGTCCAGCAGTGCCCCCACGCCAAAGAACTGCGCCAGCAACACCTCCCGAAACACGCCCAGCACCCGGCTCGCGATGCCGATCAGCACGAGCCCGCCGACGGACCAGCGGAGTGTGGGGAGATGAGAGGGCATGGAGGGGTGCGTTGCGAGAGACGGGATTCCCGCCGGAGATGTCAGCGACCAACGGCGAGGACAGGACAACCAATCCCGGTTCCCCGTTCCCTACTTTTCCTCGGTAAACATCCCGTACCTCACCATCTTGTTGTGCAGGCTTTTGCGGCTGATGCCCAGAAGGTCGGCGGTCTCCTGACGATGCCCGTCGGTTTTCTTGAGGGCCTCGCGGATGAGGTACTTCTCGATATGGTCGGAGATCAGCGAGAGGCGGTCCGACAACGGGCGCGTGAAGTCCTCCGTGTCGAAGAGCGAGCGCAGGTCGATCTGGTCCAGCACCTCGCCCACCGCCCCCTCGAAGCCCGACTCCATCGGCTTGGCGATCGGGTGATCGGCGCGCATCGTGGGGGGCAGGTCCTCCACCGTGATCGTGGAACCCTTGCTCATCAGCATCGTGCGCTGCATCGTGTTCTCGAGCTCGCGGATGTTGCCCGGCCACTGGTAGTTGAGGAACTTTTCCAGCGCGCCCTCGCTGACGGAGGTGATGTTGCGCTTCAGCTTGGGGTTGTACTGCGTGATGAAGCAGTCGATCAGCAGCGGGATGTCGTCGCGGCGCTTGCGCAGCGGCGGCAGGTGGATCGGCAGCACGTTGAGGCGGTAGTAAAGGTCCTCGCGGAACTCCCCCTTCTCCACCATCTTGACCAAGTCGCGATTCGTGGCGGCGATGATGCGCAGGTCCACCTTCACCGGCTTGTTGCCGCCCACGCGCTCGATCTCGCGCTCCTGCAACATGCGAAGCAGCTTCGCCTGGAGCGGGAACGACATGTCCCCGATCTCGTCGAGGAAGAGCGTCCCCGTGTTCGCGATCTCCACCTTGCCCAGCTTCTGCGACACCGCGCCGGTGAACGACCCGCGCTCGTGTCCGAACAGCTCGCTCTCCAGCAGCGCCTCCGGGATCGCCACCGTGTTCACCTTCACCAGCGGCTTTGCCTTGCGCAGGCTGTTGTTGTGGATCGCCGTCGCCACCAGCTCCTTGCCCGTTCCGCTCTCCCCCGTGATCAGCACCGTCACATCGTTGTCCAGCACCCGCTCCACCAGGCGGAACACCTCCTGCATCGCGTTGCTCTGCCCGATGATCTGGTCGAAGGAATAGCGCCCCGAGTCCTGCTTGCGCATCAGGTCGATCTGGCGCAGGAGCCGCGCCTTCTCGATGGCCCGCCGAAAGACGATGCGGACCTCCGTCAGGTCGAAGGGCTTCGTGAAATAATCATACGCCCCCGCCTGAATCGCCTCGATCGCCAGCTTCTGGGTCCCGTGGGCCGTCACCAGCACCACGATCAAGTCGGCCTGGTGCTCTCGCATCGCGCGCAACGCCGACATGCCGTCCATCCGTGGCATCCGCACATCCATGATCACCAGATCATAGGCGTTCTTGCGCACCATTTCCAGCGCCCGCTCCCCGTCCGCCGCCTCCTCGATCACATAGCCCTGCCCCTCCCGCCGCAGCAACTCGCGCAGCGTGAACCGAATGTTCTCCTCGTCGTCGACAATCAGAATCCGTGACATGGCGGGCGCGCGGCGGCTCCGTGGCGGGGTGTTTGCCTTTAAACCCGGACGGTGGCAGGATGGGCAGGGGGGTTCAAGGGAGAAGGGGCGGCCGGCGATTCCGGGCGATCTACCCCCCCCCACCCCCAGATTATTCCCCCCGCCGCCACGTTTCCCCTTGCCTGACACCCCCCCGTGGGAAAAGCAACCTGCCATCGGCAACACGACCCCGCATTGGAGCAGCCCATGCCCCCTATGGACGACGAGCAGGAAGAAGGCGAAGCACTCTGGGAAGAGGACTTCGAGGAGGACGAGGGCGACGAGGACGAGGAGGAAGAGGAGGGCGACGAGGAGCTGGCTCTCTTGGTGGAGCAGGCCGACGAGCTCATCGAGACCGGCGAAGCCCGCAAGGCCGTGGCCCTGTGGCGTCGCTCCATCGACCGCTATTCCGACGAGCCTTCCGCCTACTTCCACTATGCGCGGGCCTGCTTTCGCCTCATCGAGGAGGAGTTGGGCGACATCGAGGAACTCGCCGACGACTCCGAACTGCTCCCCATCTACTCCCGCGGCCTTTCCGCCGTGGAGGAAGCCACCGCCGCCGAGGAGGAGAACGCCGACTGGTGGACCCTGCTGGGCCAGTTCTACGCCCTGCGCGGCAAGTGGAAGCCCGCCGCCGAGTCCTTCAACCAGTCCATCGAGCTCAAGCCCCGCCAGCCAGCCGTGAAGGAACTCCTCGCCAAGGCACGGAAGCGTATGGACGGTTAATCGCATGGGTGACGAGCCAACCGGCGCCAGCAAGCCCCGCGAGGTGCGGCTGGCGCCGCGGCCGTCCAACCTATGCGTCTGCTTCCACGTCCCCCTCAACAAGATTGTCAAATTCGTCCGCCTCGAAAAGCCCGAGGTCGCCTCCCGCATCAGCGAGTGCTACGGAGCCGGCACCGGCTGCGGATGGTGCATCCCCTTCCTCGAGAAAGTCTTCGAGGCCCTCCAGCTCGACCCCGACGCCGATCCAGACGTCGGCATCAGCGAGACCGAATACCTCGCCCGCCGCCGCGAGTACCACAAGAAGATCAACAGCAAGGTGATGAAGGACGAGCGGCCGGGGGAGTAGCTCTCCGTTGGTGGGGCTAAAGCTTTTCAATCAATTCGCGGTGATCGGCAAGCATTGGACAATCCCGAGCTTCAGGAGTTGGCGGTCATTGGTGACGAGCACAGCCCCTTCGCGCATGCATGTTGCCGCAACGATGGAATCGATGGTTTTAAGATGATGGAGCTTCCGAAGCGAAATTGCCGGTTCCAGGATATCTTCGGTGATTTGGCATGTCGTGACTCTCTGGAGAAAACGGCGAATGCTTGCATCCTCGTCGGGCGAGAGCTTCGCC
>JBBQYG010000200.1:0-6844 GCA_038208905.1 Candidatus Sumerlaeia bacterium
AAGGCGTGCTGGGATTCAGTCCCGTCGTGTTGCTGAGGCTCGTGACGCCCGCGCCGACGGTGACGATGTCGGTGTAGGGCCCGCCGCTCGCCGTCCCGCGCGCGACAATGAAGCCCGTCTCGTTGCTGGAGTTATCCGTCCACGTCAGGTTGATCTGAGTCTGGCTGATCGTGGTGGCGCCAAGTCCGCTCGGGGCTGCCGGTGCGTTCGGTAGCGTCGTCGCCGAGGCCTGTGCCGTGTTTGCCGAATCGCCGCCGGTGTTGGTCGCCCTCACCACATAGTAGTAGGTGGTATTGGCGCTGAGTCCCGTCGTGTTGCTGAAGCTGGTGACGCCCGCGCCAACGGTGACGATGTCGGTGTAGGGCCCGCCGCTCGCCGTTCCACGTGCGACAATGAAGCCGGTTTCGTTGCTGGAGTTGTCGGTCCACGCGAGGTTGATTTGAGTCTGGCTGATGGTGGTGGCGCCAAGTCCGCTCGGCGCTGCCGGCGCGTTTGGCAGCGTCGTCGCGGAGGTCTGCGGCGAATTCGCGGAGTCGCTGCCGGAGTTGGTCGCGCGGACGACGTAGTAGTAGGTGGTGTTGGCGGAGAGGCCCGTCGTGTTGTTGAAGCTCGTGACGCCAGCGCCCACGGTGGCGATGTCGGTGTAGGGCCCGCCGTTGGTGGTGCTGCGCCCGATGATGAAGCCCGTCTCGTTGGTGGAGTTGTCGGTCCACGCGAGGTTGATTTGAGTCTGGCTGATGGTGGTGGCGCCGAGCCCATTCGGCGCGTTGGGCGTGGCGGAGGAGGCGATGACGATGTTATCGACCCAGGTACCGTCGGTGTTGGCAAAGGCGCCGCCGGTGGCTTCGCGGTAGCCGGCCATCACGGAGCCCTTGATGGGCCCGCCGGCGGGAATCGCGCCGTGGTAGATCTCCACGCCGTTGACGGAGGCGATCAACTGATCGCCAGAGGCGGCGTTGGGGTTGATGTAGAGGAGGAAATCCGCCCAGCCGCCCGCGGTCAGGAAACTGGAAAGGCCAAGGGTCGAGAGGCTCGCGCTGCCGAGCAACTGGGTGCGGCCCTCGCGCATGTTGTCGTTGGTGGCGTGATAGAAGTTGAACACGCCCGCGTGGTCGGCCTGGCCGTCGTTCAGGTTCATGCCGCCCTTGTTTTCGTAGGCGAGCCAGTAGCCCGACTCGTAGCTGGCGATACGGATGTGGCTCGCCGTGCTGGTGAAGAAGCGCGTCCCTTGGCTTCCGCAGAAGCCGACGCCCTGGGCCGCGGTGCGCGCGGTGTTGGGCTGCACATAGAGCTGGCCGGAGACATTGTACCCATCGCCATCATCGCCGAGCGAGTTGTCGCCGATGAAAGTCATCGTGCCGCCGCCCGTGGTATCCACCGCGCGATGCGCGTTGCCGTCGTTGGCGATTCCAGCCGGAGGAGTCGTGACGCCAAAGGTGCCAAAGGTCGTGAACGGCTGGCCGCCGCCGGGGGCCGTCTCGAAGTCCAAGAGGATTGGCAGCGTGAACTGAGCGCCGTTGGCCGCGCCGGGCGTCGCCTTCTGCTTGCTGAAGTCCGCCTGGTTCCGGTTGGTGTCGTTGCCATCGGGATAGCGACCGGCGCTGTGCGACGCGCCGGAGGCATCGGCGCCCGCGGAGGTCTCGCCGAGCCAAGCGTAGCCTTCGGCGGTGACGCCGTGGGTTTCCTGGCGGACCAAGTCGCCGAGGCCGCCGTTGGCCTGCCACACGACGGAGTCGTAGACCGCGCCGGTCACCGTGTCATAGAGCTGGGCCGAGCCCGCCGCCGTCGTGGGGCCCGCGATATTGTCGGCGCTGTCCATCCATCCCGTCGGTGTGTACTTCGTCGCGCCGCCGCCCACCGTCACGTTCGGATCCGCCACCACGAAGAAGCCGTTGGCGGGAACCGACTGGCCATTGAGCGCCACGGAGGAGAGGACTGATCCATTCGTCGAACTATAGAAGCGAAGTTCCAGATTTGCGGGAAACGATCCCGCGGGACCGTGGATTTCCACAAACTCGTTGGCGTTGCCGCTGTAGCGGAACTCGTTGATCTTGTAGTTCTTGCCGCCGGGATAGACGCGCTCGTGGCTGAGTTCGTCGAAGTAGAGATCGCCAACGGTCGATCCGCTGGCCGCCTTCTCCACCAGAAAACCCACGAAGCCGATGTCGCGGATTCCCGCGCCGTCGGTGTTGATCGTGCCATTGCCGCTGACGAAGGCGGGCTCGGCCGTCGTCAGGCCGTTGATGTTGCCGCCCGTCGTGTCGGTCAGGTCCCACGTTAGCTTGCGCCATCCGGTCGTGTTCATCGCGAACTGCGGCGACGCCTCAAGCTGGCGGTTCTTGTCCATCACCACCATGCGGACCGTCAGGCCCGTGTAGGCCCCCGTGGAATAGACGTGGGCGTTGATCGCGTTGTTGGCGTCGAACTTCGCCAGCATCGCGTTGGTGTCGTACACGGCCACGGTGTTGTCGCGCAGCACCTCGTGCCGGAAGAAGATCTTGCCGGCGGAACTGCCGGAGAACGCGAAGTGCAAGTCCATCGCCTTCGTCGTGTTCGTCGGCTGGCCGACACCCGAGGGCGAATTCACAAGGCCCTTGGTGGTGGAGCCGGATGTCCAGTTGCTGTTGTCGGGTGAGGAGCTCTGAGTCGAGGCGAAGCTGGCCCACCGCGGATTGTCGATCTCGAACTTCTCGAAGACCTGGGCCGTGGTGCCGGGGGTCGAGAGAATCTCCTGAGCGAGCTGGTACATGTGGGGATACGTGCGCGTGCGCGAGGTGTTTCCCTGGGGCGTGCCCACCGGAAGCGGATTGTAGGACGTGGTGAAGTTGGACATCCAATATAGCGACCACCAGCCGATGCCGCGCAGCCGCTTTCCCGCGTGGGCGCCGGTGCTGTCCTGAAAGCTCATCGCCAGGCGCGTCTTGTACTCCACCGCGCGGGGGTCCTCCCACGTGGCGACGTGCTGCACGCCGTTGTTGTAGGCATACCATCCGGCCTCGTCGCCGGTGGCATAGTTCGCCGCGAAGGGCCCGCCATTGGCCGTGTTGAGCGTCGTGTCGAAAAGGCCATCCATGAAGCCGATGGAATTGCGGCTCCCGCCGGTTGCGCCATAGTTGGCGGAGCTCGTCGAAGGCCAGTCGCCGCCATAGGAAACGCCGATCAGCACCATCTTCGACGCCGGGATGCCCTGGGTCAGGTAGGTATTCACTCGGCTGATGTAGTTGTCGGCGTCGGCGATGCCCTTGGCCGTTGTTCCTGTCGCCCAGTCATAGGAGCTGTAGTTGAAGTAGTCGATATTGGGAACCAGCCCGGGGATATTGTAGTTGGAGCTGCTATACACCGCGTCGGTATAAAGGCTGATCTCCGCGTCGGGCTTGCTGCTGGCGTCGAATGCCGTGCGCAGGTCCGCGAAGAACGTCACCATGCCGTCGCGCGTTGCCGAGCCATAGGAGAACGGCTCCAGGTCGAAGCTGACGCCCTGGCAATACGCGTCCGCGGTCACCGCCGAGACGACATTGCTGATCAGCGTCGCGCGATTGGTCGCGTTCTGCATCACCGTGTTGGTCACCGTGGTGCTGAAGCCCTCGTTCAGCGCCACCAGGATGACCTTCACCCCGGCGTTCGCGGCGGCGCCGCCGGATTTCAGCGCCGCGTCGCGCCCCGTGAACGAGCTGAGGTTCACCCAGTTGCCGGCCGAATTGAAGCTAATGAACGTCGTCCCGATATGGGTGATGGAATTCCACCGCACAAACGGGAGCACGCTGTTGTTCTGGATATACGCAAAGTTGATGAAGTCACTGCTTACCGAGGGCGGACCATCGCCCAGCGCCTTTGCCGCGGCGCCGGGGGCTTTCCCCGCGTCCCCGGTCAGCGGAATGCTCTCCTCCCTGCCCGCCGGGTCGCCCACCTCCGCCGACTGCCCCGCATTGCCAGAAATGGCACGGGCGCGGCTAAGGCCCGACTCCGCGACGCGCTCGGTTGCCGCCTTCCCGGGGGCCACCTCCTTGTCATCCGCCCACGATCGATGGGGCGCCACCAGCGACAACGCGATCAACGCGGCGGCAATTCTGGAGGACCAAAAGGGGGCGGACGGAATCTTCATACAGGAAGCCTTTCCAGATGAGGGAGGATTTGCATAGGACGACGCCTTGCGACGCCGCGCCTATGTGGACTTTGTATCCTATGAACATCATCCGATGAGGAATTTTATGCAATCGAAAAGGGTGGAGCGCCGATTTATAATGGGCCGTAACAATTGAAATATATATACCCCGAATGCCTACAATCCATTTGGAGGGGGAATGTAAGGGAGTTCCCGATGGCGGAGTTCGTCGGCGTGATCGCGGAACTACTCCTCGGGAAGGACTTCCGGACTCGCCGACCCAACCGCCTCCGTCGCGAAACAATCGTAGCCCCGGACTTTATTCCGGGGACCGTCCGACAGAAGTTGACCGAACCCCGGCAGTGGTTCCACACGGCGCGAGTTGATACCCGTGTTGGACGCCTCCCGGGGTCCGGTCGCGCATTGGTCGTCTTCCCCGGGCTAAAGGTCCGGGGCTACGATTGTTGCGTTCCTGCCGGGACGAATGGGGTCCGGAATTTGTAGGCCGCCCGAATGGCGCCCCCCCCTTCTCCACCTTCCCTTCGCCCTCCCCTTGCTCTCCCACAAGTCCATGCCGTTCACTTCCGCCCAAGGAATCTGAACCGACCATGGCCCTCCGCGAAATCCGGGTGTTTGGCGCCCGGGAGCACAATCTGAAGAACATCGACCTGGTGATCCCGCGTCAGTCGCTGACCGTGATCACGGGATTGAGCGGGAGCGGGAAGTCCTCGCTGGCCTTCGACACCCTCTACGCCGAGGGGCAGCGCCGCTATGTCGAGTCCCTCTCCGCCTATGCGCGGCAGTTCCTGGATCAGTTGCCGCGTCCCCACGTGGACAAGATCGAGGGGCTGTCTCCGGCGATCAGCATCGAGCAGAAAACTGTGAGCCGCAACCCGCGCTCGACCGTGGGGACGGTGACGGAGATCTATGACTACTTGCGCCTGCTGTTCTCCACGGTGGGGCATCCGCGCTGCACCAAGTGCGGAAGCGAACTGGTGAACCAGACGGCGGACTCCATCGCGGAGCAGGCATTCGCGCTGCCGGCGGGGTCGCGTCTGATGATCCTGGCGCCGGTGATCCGCGGGCGAAAGGGCGAGTACCAGGCGCTGTTCCAGAAGTTCCTGCGCGAGGGATTCGTCCGCGCGCGGATCGACGGCGAGCTGATGGAGCTGGACCCCGCGCTGAAGCTGAAGAAGGGATTCCGCCACGATATCTCGCTGGTGATGGATCGTCTCTACGTCAATGTGGAGATGACCGAGCGCATCCGCGCGGCGATTCGCGCGGCGCTGCAAAAGGCCGATGGGCTGGTGATTCTGGAGACCCTTCCCGACCGCCACGGCGTGTTCCCCGAGGGCGTCGCGTGGGAGGGCGAACGCATCTTCAGCAAGGAGATGGGCTGCCCGACCCACGGTCCCCAGGTGGTGGACATGGCGCCGCGCGTGTTCAGCTTCAATTCGCAGTATGGCGCATGCGAGGCGTGCCAGGGGCTCGGCACGTTGCCGGTGGTGGACGAGGAACGGCTGGTCCCCGACACGGGGATGTCGCTCCGCCAAGGGGCCGTGCAGCCGTGGAAGTGGTACTTCGACTGCCGCCCCGGCAAGGCCCGCGATTCGATCATCGACGCGAGCCAGCACGCGCGCCAGCTTTTCGCCGTGGTGGAGGAGCTTGAAATCGACGAGCGCACGCCGTGGCGCGATCTATCTCCCATGCAGCGCGACGTGCTGCTGCGCGGCTACAAGGAGGGCGACGCCCCGGCGAAGAAGGGCCGCGGGAAGAAGGTCGTCGATCTAGCCAAGTGGACGGGGATCGTCGGCCGCCTGCAGGAGAAGCTGGGGGAGGCGCAGGGCGAGGAGGAGTATGACCGCGTCAGCGAGTACCTCCGCCAGGAGCCATGCCCCAAGTGCCACGGCGCACGCCTTCGCAAGGAGTCGCTGGCGGTGACGCTGGCGGGTAAGAACATCGCGGAGATCTGTGCCCTCGACATCGAGAAGTGCCACGACTTCTTCGTGGGGCTTGAGTTCACCGAGCGCCAGATCGCCATCGCGCGGCAGCCGCTCCGCGAAGTCACCGACCGCCTCGGGTTCCTGCGCAATGTGGGGCTCACCTACCTGACGCTGGACCGCCAGGCCGCGACGCTCTCCGGCGGCGAGGCCCAGCGCATCCGACTCGCCACCCAGATCGGATCGCGGCTCACCGGCGTGCTGTATATACTCGACGAGCCCTCGATCGGGCTGCACCAGCGCGACAACGAAAAGCTGCTGGCGACGCTCACCCGCATCCGCGATCAGGGGAACACCGTCATCGTTGTCGAGCACGACGAGCACACGATCCGCGCGGCGGACTATGTGGTGGACCTTGGCCCCGGCGCGGGCACCCACGGCGGCTCCGTCGTGGCGGCGGGAACGCCCGACGACATCCGCGCCGCGCCCGCCTCGCTGACGGGGAAGTACCTCAACGGGGAGGTCGCCATCGTCACGCCCGCCACGCGGCGCGCGGGCACGGGCGGCAAGCTGGCGCTGCGCGGATGCCGCCTCCACAACCTGCGCAACGTGACGCTGGAAATCCCCACGGGGATGATGATCGGCATTACCGGCGTCAGTGGCAGCGGCAAGTCCTCCCTCATCATGGAGACGCTTCTCCCGCTGCTGATGAACCACTGCTACAAGGCCTCTCACAGCGTCGTCGGCCCCCACGACGCGGCGGAGGGCATCGACCACTTCGACCGCTGCATCAACGTGGACC
>JBBQYG010000201.1:0-6837 GCA_038208905.1 Candidatus Sumerlaeia bacterium
GTCGTGGTCGCCCTTGTCCAACATGCGGAAGATACCGATGGGGCGGACTTCGACGATGCAGCCGGTGAAGGTGGGCTCGTTGCCGAGCGTCAGCACGTCCAGCGGATCGCCGTCGTCGTAGTGGGTCTGGGGGATCAGGCCATAATCCCCAGGATAGATCATCGGCGAGAACAGCGTGCGGTCCAGACGGAAAAGGCCGGTCTTCTTGTCGAGTTCGTACTTGTTCCGGGATCCCTTGGGGATCTCGACGATCATGTTGAGTTCGAGGGGCGGGTTCTCGCCCGGGGGTAGATCGTGGAGTGGGTGCATGTCAGGGGGGAGGCCGGTCTCTCCATAGGGGATGGTGGAGACTAGGGTCCCATGCTGGACCAAGGACAAGCGGGAAAAGGCGGCATTCCGTCCACTGCCGCCGATGGCTATTCGACCATCCAGGCCGTGGAGCGAGCCGGTCCCTCGTCGCTGAAGGCCGAGGTGATGTCCGCATTGATGTAGCGTCCCTCCGGCGAGCCCTCGCCCTTGCGCACGGTGCTGTTCTGGAGCGTCAGGTCGGAGCCGCGGGCAAGCGAGATCGCGCTGCCGCCGGGCGCGCTGATTGGCAGCGCGAATCCGCAGCCAGCGATCCCGTCGAGCACACCCGAAGTGCCGCCTTCCACGATGCAGTTGCTCACGACGATGTTGGGGCAGTTGGTGAAGCTGAGGGCTGGCTTGCCGGGTTTGGGATTCACCAGCAGGTTACCGCCGCACTGGCCCGCGAAGCCGTCGCCCCCAACGAAGAGGCTACGGTCCAGCCTCACGAGGGGGGTATTGCGAACCACGACGGCCTCCGTTTCCGGGCTGCCGAGGAATGTGCTGCTCGTGATGTTTAGTGCGCCGCCGTCGCGCGCGTCCAAGCGAGACCGCACCTCGCAATTCGTCATCGTCAGGGTATTGCCGCGGACGTTCACCACAGTGTCCGAAAAGCCCGGCCCGGGCCCGCCAATGATCAGGTTGTTCAGCGTCACAGTCCCCGAGCCGGAGGTGTTGATCCCCAGCACGTTGGGCTTCTGGCCCGAGCCGGAGATGGTGATCGACTTGTTGGCCACCGTCACGTTCTCGTTGAACGGCAGGAACGCCAGAATCACCGAATCGCCGTCCACGGCGGCGTTCACCGCAGCCTGGACGGTTGGAAATCCAGAGGGAACTTGAAGGTTGGCGGCGTAACTGCTGGTAGCTGCTGCGGCGGCCAAGGCAAGAGAGCCTGCCACGGCAAAAATTGTCCGAATCTGGCGCATCGGTAGATCCCATCAAAATCTAATCTTGCGGCGGGAACGTCGCGGATATGGACCTTTGAGGCAAGACCTTTATCGGCAATCTGAGCGGTGGTGGAGTGGCGGCGAAGCTACGCGCGCAGCAGCTTGAGAAGCCGCGCCGTCTCGATCGCCGCAAGGGCCGCCTCCCCACCCTTGTTCCCCATCTTCAGCCCTGAGCGGTTCAGTGCCTGCTCCAACGTATCGGGGGTCAGCACGCCGAAGCTGACGGGGACGGCGTACTCAAGGCTGAGGGAAGCGAGTCCCTTCACAACCTCACCCGCGATGTGGTCGTTGTGGCTGGTCTCGCCCTTCATCACGCACCCCAGCGCGATCACGCCGTCCACGCCGCCCCGGGCGAGCACCGCCTTGACGACGATGGGGAGTTCGAATCCGCCTGGCGCCCAGACCACCGTCTGGTCGGCCTCGGTGCCGCCATGGCGCACGATCGTGTCCATCGCGCCGGCTAGCAATTCCTTCGTAACCAAGGAATTATAGCGCGAAACGACCACCGCGAAACGGAGGCCCTTCGCATCGAGGTGGGCGCTGATCGTGACGGGTGCGGAGGGCTTCATGGTCGAAATGTCCTTTGCTGAGTGCCGACTTGTCCCCCCTTGATCCATACTGGCGGCGGGGGAGTGCAAGGCGATTACGTCGCCCTTGGGGCTTGCGCGTCAGGGCGCCTCCCGGGAATGCTCCTGCGAATCGGCGTGTCGCGGGCATTGTTTCGGGCCGACTGGCGACCGGCGAAGGACTCCCGGGGGAGGATCTCAGCGGAATGAAACACTGGTGGCTGTGGCTCGCTTTCTGGGTCTTGGTCCTCTTTTCCGGGGCCCGGGCACAGGACAAGGCGGTCGATCAGGTCGCCGCGCGCGCGGGCACCCAACTCGAGTCGGGGAAGCCGCTCGATGCCTGGAAGTCGCTCCTCGAACTCGACGCCGCTGACCCTGCCGCATGGCAGAGACACGGTACCATTGCGGGCGCCGTGTGGGTTGCGCTCGAGGCCCAGCTTCAGTCGGCGATTTCGTCGCGCGATTTCCGAACGCTCCTGACCACCACCGAGGTATTGGATGCCGCCCCGTCGCGAGCCCTCTCGAAAAAGGGGACGGAGGATTTCGCCAAGCGATATGACGAGGCGGTCCGCTATGCGCGGGGGACTGGACATTGGGAGGAAGCCAACGCCCACCAGAATGCCCGGCGCGCCGACCAGGCGGAGGCCGCCTTTCAGGAGGCGCTTCGTTTCCTCCGGGCCGGAGATCCCAATTTCGCCCGGGCCAACCTGCAACTCGCCCAGATTTTCGAGGGTCGCGCCCGCGCGATGGTCGTGCGCGGGGACAGCGGCTTCAAGGACGTGGGGGAAGAGGCGCTCCGGCTATACAAGCTGGCGAGGGACAACCCCGGGCCGGATACCGCCGCCGCGAATATCGCGGTTACCAAGATTCGCGAGATCATGTCTTCTGGGCTACCCTTCACGGTGGAGGGCATTCCCACCCCCACGCCGCGACCAACGCCCAGCCCCACGCCGGGATACTTTGCCCGGGTAATCGGCGAAGGCAACGCCGAGGCCATCGGTGGCTTCTATCAGCGGGTTTCCTCCGATCCCAGCACGCCGGGGCGCATGCTCTCCATCGGCATGATCGTGTTTGGCGTCATCGTGCTCTACTGGGCGCTGCCGATCATCGCGCTCAATCGATTCGAGGCGAGGGGCGACCTCAATGCGTCGGACTGGAAGCGCAATGTTCGCTGGTACGGCATCTTCGCGTTGATCGGGTATCTCGTCTCCACGTTCCGCGATAGCCGCGCGGTACGCCATGGCGCCCCCAGCAAAGGTGGAAAGCAACTCTGCCCCCACTGTTCCAAGCCCATCGACAATATGTTCGCCTACGATGACCTGGTGTTCTCCAAGTGCCCCGCCTGCAAGCAGAAGATCGTGCCTCTCCATACGCTCGAATCGTATATACAAACCCTTGGCGCCTCCATGGCCACCGAGGCGGAACGAGTGAACATGGGGACTGTCTCGCTCGACCGCTACGTGAAGGACGAGGCGGTGGTGCGGCTCGTGCGCGCGCTGATCACGCTCGGCGTACGGCGGCGCGCCTCGGACCTTCACATCGAGCCCGACGAGAACGGCCTCGAAGTCCGCCAGCGCATCGACGGCATCATGACGCGCATGGTGACGCTCCCGCGGTCGCTCTCGCTGGCGCTCGTCTCCGCTGTGAAGGTCACCGCCAACATGAACATCGCGGAAAAGCGCGTCCCACAGGACGGCAAGATGCAGTTCCGCATAGACAACACCGACATCGACATCCGCGTGGCGTCATCCCCAACCGGCGTGGGCGAAAAAGCGTCGATGCGAATCCTCGACATTCGCTCGATCCAGATGACGCCCCAGCACCTTGGGATGCCGCCGGATAAGCAGCGTGTTTTCGAGCGCACCATCCAACAGCCCAACGGCATGGTCCTGATGACGGGCCCCACGGGTTCGGGAAAGACCACGACGATCTACGTCGCGATCCAGGCCATCAGCCAGGGCGAGAAGAATATCATCTCCATCGAGGACCCCATCGAGTTCCGCATTCCCGGCGTGAACCAGATCCAGGTTAATCCCGCCGCGGGGCTCACCTTCGCCGGGGGTCTTCGCTCAATCCTGAGACAGGACCCCGACGTGATCGTGGTGGGCGAAATCCGCGACAAGGAGACCGCCGAAATCTCGGTGAACTCCGTCCTCACAGGTCACCTCGTGTTCTCCACGCTGCACACGGTGGATGCGGCCTCCTCGATCGCGCGGCTCATGGACCTCGGCGTCAGCCCGCGCCAGTTCGCCGACGCGCTGTCGCTGGTCGTGGCCCAGCGCCTCATCCGGCTCGTGTGCCAGCACTGCGCCCAGCCCGACGATCCGGACGAGCGCATACTCTCCGAAATCGGTATCCACGGCAGCACCACCGGATTCGACTTCAAGCGCGGCGCCGGATGCCAGGTCTGCAACGGAACGGGCCACTATCGGCGGACGGGAATCTTCGAGTTCCTGCAGCCCTCGGAACGGCTTCGCGCCGAGCTGGAGGCTGCATCGCTCAGCACCGCCCAGATCCGAGACATCGCCGTGCAGGGCGGCATGGCCACGCTCCGCGGCGAGGCCATCGCACTGCTTAAGAGCGGCCGCACCACGGCGGAGGAAACCCTCCGCGTGACGAAGTAGCGCGTGCACCCCCCATGAACGCAAACGATCCATCCGGCACCATCGAGGCGCACCTGCGGCGATGGGGCTGGGTGGCGGCGCTGGTTGCCATCGCGTGCCTCCTGCTGGTGACCGACCGGCTCCCGCAGTTGCGCGGCTACAGGCCGTGGCCTCCGGAGTGGCGCTGGCTCCACCTCGCCGGTTCAAACCTCGGGGCCCTCGTGCCGATGGCTATCGCGGGGACTATTGTGGCGACGTGCGGATGGCTTGCCGATGCTGCCGCCAAGCGCGGGCGCCGCATTGCGTGGGTGACGGTCCTGACAGCGTGCGCGCTCGCCTATCAGCTCCTCGCGGTATCTGCGCGCGGCAGCGATCTCGGCCATTTTCTCGGCCTCCGCACGACGGTTGATTTTCTGGAGGACTTCTTCGCCGCTGCGCGCGGCCTCGATTCAGCCGGAGAGTCCTTCACTCGATACACCACGCTCGCGGGTTCCGAATGGTCGCATCGCGTCGCCACGCACCCGCCGGGGCTGGTCTGGCTCTATCGCTGCCTGATCGGCATGGGCGCGTGGATCGGAGACGGAGCGCTGCTCGACTTTTCGCGGCGATTCTTCGTCGGCGATCGAGCCGCACAGGGCTTCTCCACGGCGGAGGCAACTGGACTCCTGCTCGCGACAGCCATGAAGCTCCTGGCGGGCGTTGCCACTCTGGCGGGGGTCGGCATCGCCGCGAGGGCCCTTGCCCCCGACAATCGGATCGAGGGCCGCGCGATGGCGCTGGCGGCGCTCGTCCCGGCGATCGCAATGTTTACGGTCTGCATCGATTCGCTCGCAATGGCAGCATCCACGGTGGGGGTGGCGTGCCTGCTGATGGCTTCGCGATCACCGAAGTGCATCGGATGGGGGGCAGCCGCCGGAGCCGCATTCTTTCTCCAGTCGATGCTTGTCTATCAAGTGCTGGCTTCGGGTTTCATCGCGGCCGTGGCGGTGCTGCTGATTGCGCGGCTAGGAAACGAAAAGAGTGATTGGCGCCGTGCCGGGCTCGGAATCGCCGCGTGTGGGGCGGCGATCCTGCTGCTTTGGCTATTTGTCTATACGGTCAGCGGATTCAACTATCCGGCGCAGGCCATCGAGGGGCTCTCCACCCATCGGCGCGGCGCGATCCACCAGTTCCGGAGCCGCTGGCCTTGGGCTCTCTGGAATCTTTGGGACGTGTTCTTCTTCCTTGGCATCGCGTGGATACCCCAGTGGACAGCCGCGTGGAAGGCGCGTCGCGGCGCGGCATCGGCACTTCTCTTCGCGATCATGGCCTTCTTGGCGCTTCTCGCCGTCGCAGACACGGTGCGCGGCGAAACCGCTCGCATTCTACTCTTCTTGTTTCCGCTGTTGGCGGTCGGGCTGTCGTGCGCGGGGAGCGATGGAATGAGGCGCACAAACTTCGCGTGGCTATCCGGCCTTCTCATTATTCAGTGCATCGCTTTCGCCGCTGTCCTTAATCTTTTCTGACGCGGCGGTCTTCGCCGTGTTGACGATGTACACGCCTAGCAGCAGTGTCGCCCCGCCCGCCAGCATCCAGATGGTAATGCTCTCGCCCAGGAAGAGCACGCCCACCAGCACGGCCACGATGTTGTTGATATAAGTGATCGATGCCGTCCGGTGGGAAGACAACCGCATGACGCAGTACATATAGGAAACGAACCCAAGCCACGAGCCGACCACGATGAGCCACCCGATCGCAAGCCATGCGCGCGCCGGGGCCGCCGCGATATCCACGTGGAAAATCTCTCCCGATAAACAGGAGATTAGCAGCGCGCCCACGCCGCCGACGAGGGTCTGGGCCCCTGAAATCATCAATGGATTTCCCGATGCAGGCCGCTTCGCCGCGACGAATCCGCCCAACGCCCAGCAGACCGGCCCGACGATCAGCGCGATCCATGCGGCGATGGGAACTTCCGAGTTTCCATGCCCCGCCATCTCCGCGCCCCCGATCTCCGGCAGCACGAGAACGCCGACTCCGCAGAAGCCCACGATCAGCCCTACCCACGCAAGTCGCGGCACCCGCTCACCAAACCAGGCATTCAGTCCAACGAAGATGAGCGGCGCGGTGTTGACCATGAGCGCCGCGAAGGAACTGGAGACGCTCTTCTCAGCCAGCGAGAGGAGCGAATTGGAAAGCGAAAGCAGGAGGAAACCCACCGGCAGGATCCGAAGCCAATCCATCCGCGCCGGAAACGGAATCCCGATGGCGCGAAACGCCAGCATCATCGCAACGCCCGCCACGATAAACCGCATTGCAGCCATCGCGAAGGGAGGGAAGTGCTCCACGGCGATCTTGATCCCGCCGTATGTCGTCCCCCACGCGATACTGACGGTCACG
>JBBQYG010000202.1:0-6818 GCA_038208905.1 Candidatus Sumerlaeia bacterium
CAAGGCGGACTCCCGCTTGGCGGGCTCGCCCATTTCCAGCACCATGTGCTCGTCGCCGTTCAGGATGTTCTCATACAGGTGCAGCTTCCACATGCCGTAGGGGTTGGGAATCATCGACGTCACCACGCGGCGGACGAGGCATTCGTTACCCTGCCGCCAGGCGATGAGCTGCTCGATGGTGATCATCCTGACGCCGTGCTGGGCGGCCACCTGGCGGAGGTCCGGCAGCCGCGCCATGGTGCCGTCCTCGTTGAGGATTTCGCAGAGCACGCCCACCTCGGGAAGCCCCGCCAGTCGACACAGGTCCACCGCGCCCTCGGTGTGTCCCGCGCGGACGAGCACGCCCCCGTCGCGGGCAGTAAGCGGATTGATATGGCCGGGCCTGAGGAGGTCCGACGGCCTGGTTTCGCGCTCCACCAAAGCCTTGATTGTCAGGTAGCGGTCCCGCGCGGAGATCCCCGTCGAGACCCCCTTCGCATCAACAGTGACCGTAAAATTCGTGCGTAGGTTCTCCGTGTTGACGGGAACCATCGGAAAGAGTTCCAGCTCCGCCTGGCGCTGCCGTGTCATCGGGACACAGATCATCCCGCGCGCGTGCTTCAGGAGGAAGTTCACTTTCTCCGGCGTGATGTGGCTGGCGGCCATGATGAAATCGCCTTCGTTCTCGCGATTCTCGTCGTCGAGAACGATCACCATGCGCCCATTGCGGATTTCCTCGACGGCTTCGGGAACCGTGGAGAATCCGCCAGTGGCTTCGTCGGCGCCTTCGATTGGTGAGTCGGTGGCCATGTTCAGCCTTTCGGGAGAGAGTTCATCACTCCGCCGACAGGCGGTAAAGCAATATCCCTTCCCGCGTGGCCACTGCCCCGCCTCCGTCATGCGAATGCGTCGCGCGCGGGCACCAGAATTCCGTTGAGCCGGGTGTGGCGTGGGGGTCTCATTTCCTTGCGGTTGGCCAGCGCCACACCCGGCGATTGCCCCCTCCCGTCATGCGGCGACCAGTCGCTCCGTCCCTCCGCCCCGGGCGAGGAGCCGGAGAACCGGGTCGCATTGTCATTTTTCTTCAATTTCAGGAAAGGCTCCCCCATGCTGAGCGAAGTCCGTGCGCTCCTGGACGTCCAGGAACTCGACAAGGAAGTGCTCGAGCTCAACGCTCAATTGGCCCGATACCCCGTTATCTGGGAAGAGGTGAAGCGCAAGCTGGCGGTCAGCAAGGCCGCCCTCGCCGCCGCCAACGATGCCCGCGAGAATCAGCAGAAGGAGCGCAAGCGCCTCGAGCAGAAGCTCCGTCTCTATTCCGACGAGCTTCGTCGCAACCAGGCCCAGCAGGCGATCATCAAGACCTCCAAGGAATACGAGGCGGTCAACAAGCAGATCGAGGCCGTGAAGGCAAAGATTTCCCAGCTCGAAGAACAGGGCCTCGCCCTCATCACCGATGAGCCCAAGGTCGCGGAGGCTCTCGTCACCGCCACCGCCGAGGTCGCCCGCGTGGAGGAACAGTACCGCACGGAGAAGGAACGCATCCGCGTCCAGTTCAACGACAAGAAGTCCCGCGTGGCGGAGATGGAGAAGTCGCGCAAGCAGCTCGCCGCCAAGCTCGATCCCGCCAACTTCACGAACTACGAACGCATCTTCAAGCGGCACCCCGGCTCCGTCGTCGTTCCCGTCCGGTCCGGCAGCTGCAGCGGTTGCCACTTCGGGCTGCTCGCCAACGTCCTCGTTCAGGTTCACCGTTCCGACAAGCCGACCCTGTGCCCCAACTGTGGCCGCATCATCTCTGAGGACGAGGACTTCCAAGCGGATCAGGAGCGCGCTGGCTGATTCCCGACCGAGGAGGGGAACGTCCATGAGGATCGTCAGGACACTGTGTGCAGCGGCTGTCGCCGCGACGCTGGCCGGATGCTCCTCGATCCGGGTGGCATCGGAGCCCCCCGGCGCACGGGTCGTTTGGTCGCCCGATGGCGTGGAGGAGTACCGCGAGTGGCCACCCAATTCCGCCGAGCTTGGCGGGGGTGTTCCCGAAACGCCGCTGGGCCGGTCCGGCTTCTACGGCAAGACGCTCTTCGTCACGGTGGAGAAGGACGGCTATCGTCGGCCGCTCCCCAAGCTCGTGCAGCTCCATCCGTTTCGCAGCGAGCGCCTCGCCTTCGATCTCGTGGAGCTCCCCGAAACCGTCGCCGCCCGCATGAAGGCAAACGGCTTCCTATTCTATCAGGAAAAGTGGGTCGATCCCGCCGCTGCGGGGGTGGTTGAGTACGAGGGCGTTGTCATGCCGACGGATGCAGCTTACCTCCTCGGCCAGCTCTCCAAGGGCCTCGTCGAATACAAGGGCCAATGGCTGACGGCGGAGGCCAAGGCGGCGCGCGAAGAGGCCGACTACAAGGCGGAGGGACTGGTCCAGTACAAGGGCCGCTGGATCACGCCAGAGGCCGCCGAAACAGAAGCCCGCATCGATGCCGAGGTGGCGGCAGTGGCCAAGGGCAAGGACTACCCCGACATCGAGGCGCCTCGCATGCTGGGCCGCTCCGACGCCGGCGGCGCCCAGGTTCAGATGGTCAATAGCACCCCCCAGGCCATCCGCTTCCTTTTCAGCGGACCCATCAGCCGCGAGTTTGCCATCCAACCCTTCCGGAGTTTTGGCGTCTCCGCCGAGGAGCGCACCATCCTCGACGCGGGGCGCTACGAAATCGCCGTCATCCCCTCCACCGTGGACGCAGCGGGACGCAACGTGGCGGACGTGATCGAGTCGATGCGCGGAGCCGGCGGATCGCTCCGTCTCGATCCCTCGTGGGCGTCATGGCCGCTCGCATCGGGCTCCATCATCAGCTTCAACTACACGGGCATTCAAGGCGACCTTCAGGAGTCCCTCACGCGCTTTGACGAGCCCACCCCGGAACTCAACGTCGAGCAGCCCGTGATCGAAATCCCCGAGATCGAAATCCCCCGACCGGAAACACCTCGGCGCTTTCAGGGTGATTCGGGCCCCGGCGGGGGTGGCGGCCGGAACCGCTAGGTTCGCGCTCGCACTTCGATCTACGTCGGAAACTAATCGCGCCGCCCGTTATCGGGCGGCGCGATTTACTTTGTCAGTGGCGCGAAATCAGCCTAATCGAGGAGGGGGACCGGCGTCGGGACGGGCGTATTCGAGTTCGTCGGGCTGCTGGGCGGCTGGAACACGCCCTGATTGTTGCCATTATTGTCATTGCTGTTACTGTTTTCGTCCTGCAGGTAGAAGAACAGGAGCACGCCACCCACAGCAGCCGCCGCACCGCCGACAAGGATGCCCGTGGAACCACCGGCGCCGCGCTGGAGGAACGCAAAGAACCCCTCGTCTCGCTGATCCTCGTCCTGAGCCTCCTCGCTCTGCGTCGGGTCGTCAGTCTGCGCCAGCGGGAGCATCGGCGTCCACTTGCCCAGATCGCCGCGGATGAATCGCATCACTTCCTGGTTCCCAAGCACCGCCACCTGATTGCCGTCGGGCAGGGAACTGACGCGAATCGGGCGCCCCTGCGTCATCACCAGCACCTCGTCGTCCGACTGGTGGTCGAGCGCGATGGTGCCGACGGTCAGTTCCTCGCCCTCGGCCATTTCGATCGGCTCGATGGAGAGATCGCTGACCTGAAGGCGCAGGTTCGATGGCATCGCGGGAATTGCGACCGCAACTTCGCCCGACTTCAGGGTCATCTCGTTCTTGTTCTGCACCTGAAGGGAGGACTGTTTGTTGAGTAGGATCGCCTGCCCCGCCATGCCCTCGATGCGGACCATTTGCTTGCCCGAAGTGACCTCATCCCCATCGGAGACGATTACCGGCAAGTTGGCCTGAGCGTCCACCGTCTCCGCCGCTTTGGCGATCCGGTAGCCATCAGCCGACCGGGCAAGGCCGACAGAATTGGCCGAAAGGGGGGCGGAGAGCAGCGAGGAAATCACTGCCAGCACCATCGTTTTCCTAAGCAGGAGCATATCCCTGATCCTCTTACGGTTATCTCGTGGGCGCTGGGCGCCTTACTCTCGTTCTGCCATCGTCAGGCTCGGCTCAAAGCGGCCATAGCTCTCCGGCTTGAGCGCACCTGCCGACTTCGTCTCCAGATCGTTAATGATTCCATCGAGTAAGCGTTCCAGTGTCAAGCGCCGCGTGGAGCCGTCGGCGCCCTTGATCAGCGAAGTCACCACGCCAGCCAGCAGGTGATCCGCCGAAGGCCCGCCCTTTCGCTGGGTAAACAGCACTGCCCAGCGCGACGGAACGTCGGTCAATCGGTCCATCAGATCCTGATCGCCTTCAGTGCCCGACCAGTTGATGTCCGTCAGGAGGACAACCTCGGAAGTCGCCAGGGAAGCGGAAAGCGTCGCGATAAACTCGTCGAGCTTCATGCTCCCGTCGCCGATTGCCAAATCGCTCCAGTTCGCCGGAACAGCCAGATAGACGACCGCCAGATTCCCCGCAAGGGGCCGCGCCCCGAACGCCCGAATTGCATCCTCGATGGCGGCGCGCGTCAGCGTGGCAGGGTTCACCACCGTCACCGCCTCGGGCGCAAACTGCCCTGCCGCGGGATCAACCAGCGCGGCCTTTAGGTCCTCGACGCCCTGTGTCCCTCCGGCGGAAATCAGGAGCGCAAAACGCTCCTTGGGGCGGAGCTCGGCAGGAAGGCGATTCAGACGAACGGTCGCCTGAGTCTCGTTCCCGCGGTGATCGGTGACAGAGGCCTGAAGGGTGTTCTCCCCCATGCGAAGCGGGACCATCGTCTCCGTGACGGGAAGCGAGCGGGGCGATTCCGACTCGCGGCTGAGACTCGCCGCATTCAGCCCAAGGTCCACCGCTGTCGAATTCGCATTCAGGCTCGCCGACTTCAGGCCACCGGGGGCCGCGATGCTCCAGCGCACGGGCACCTGCGCCGTGCGGATGGTGGCGCCTTCCAGCGGCGCGATGAACTGGAAGGTGGGTGGCGTGCCCTGCTTCGCCAGTTCTTCCTCGCGCTTGCGGGCGGCCAGCAGGTCCGTCCCGCTTTCACGAAGCTGGGCCCATGACTTGTCCGTGCCCGCGGGAGCCTTGCGCCACAGCGCGTCGATGAATCCATCCAGCGCGGGCGTCAGCTTGCGCTCAAGGTCCGTCGTCTTTCCCCGATTCACATATCGGGTGAACATCGTCGATCCGGTCTCGATCTTGATGATGTCGGGAGAGGTGATTGCCTTGCCTGTATATGCGTCCACCAGCGAGTACTCGATTTCGATTTCCCAGGCGCGCGAAAGATACGGAAGGCCCAGGGACCACAGCAGATCGCCAAAAATGGAGAGACCATAGCGCCAGACCCCGCCCACGCTCCTCATACGGATGATCCGGCCCTTAACGATCAGATCGTAGTCGCCCGGCGCCGTCATCTTGTCCGGCTCCACCGCGGTGACCTTGTCGAAGACTCCGACTTCATCCAGACGTTCGGCCAGCTTCCGCGCCACCAGGCGGGGAAACGGCTCCGTGATGCCCGAGTAGATGTCGTCGTGCCGGTCATAGTAGTATCCGGCGCGAAACCCCACGATGGGGATCATCGCCAAGGTGCGGTTGTTGTATTGCTCGAAGCCGCGCGAGTCCTCCAGATCGGGAACGATCGCGCGGAGCGGGATCGACGTGTGCTCGTCCTTCTGTTGGGAAACCTTATAGGGATTGCGCGTGGCGCAGGACGAGGAAGCGAGCATAGCAAGTAGGACAGCAAGCGTCGCCAGAATTCGTGACATGGAAGGGCTTTCGTTGCGGTGAAGTCTGATTCGCATCGGTGCTTTCGAGTACTTGCCTACTTCGCCTCGCGAACGAGTCGGAAGCCGACGTCGGCGTTCCTCTTATCTGGTTCCAGACGTTCCCGCCGGGTCAGCCGGAGGTCCTGCGCGCTCTGGGCTTCGAAGCCACCGCCGCGAAGCACCTTTCTGGCGCCTCGGCCGCCAGCCTGAAGTTCCGGGCCCCGGGGATTTTCGGCCCCCTTGCTCTTGTTTGATTCATAAGTCTCCGAGGCATACCAGTCAAGGCACCATTCGGCAACATTGCCCGCCATGTGGCGCAGGCCGGTGGTGGGCGTCTGTCCCGCTGACTTCTCCGTGACGGGCACGGTGCCGTCGCTATTGAACTGGGCGCGGTTCTGATCCGGGTCGGCACTCCCCCAAGGATAGACCTGCCCCGACCGCCCGCTGGCCGCGTTCTCCCACTCTGCCTCCGTGGGCAGGCGATACTGCCGCTTGGTCTCCGTGGAGAGCCAATCGCCATAGGCCTTCGCCGCTTCCCAGGAAACTCCGTTGGCCGGGTGCAGGGCACGGCCCTCCACGGGAATAAATCGCTTGCGAGTGTCGCTGTAGGCAACGTTGTTTTGCGATTCCACAATGTAAAGCCGACCCGCCCGTTCAACCCCCACCGCATTGAGGAAGGTGCTGAATTCGAGCGCCGTAACCTCGCTCGCACCAATCTCATAGGGTGCCAGGCGGACGTTGTGCTGAGGGCGTTCGTCGGAGCTGCCGACGGTCTCCGGCGCTCCCATTGTGAACGCCCCTCCCGCCATCGCCACCATTTCCGGCGCGCGGGTGATCTGCCGCGCCAAATCGTCGGCCAGCGCGATCATCCGGGGATCATCGCCAAGCTGCTCGTCCCGCCAGGCGTCCTCCCAAATGCGCACGCGATCCGCCAGCGGTGCCGTGGGCGCGAAGAACGTTTTCAGCGATTCCACCCGCGCGATCACCGGATCGACCGTCGGCGCCGGGGTCGCCGGTACGGCCGTCGGGCGCGGTACTTCCGTCGCGGGAGCGGCCGTCGGCTTGACCTCGCCCGGCGCCGGGGTGGGTGGAAC
>JBBQYG010000203.1:0-6764 GCA_038208905.1 Candidatus Sumerlaeia bacterium
CATAGGAGGTTGCACGGGATCGCCAGCAGTACGGCGAGGCCGGCCGCGAGGGGGACCCAGATGCCCCGGTTGGCCTTGAGGAATGCCCATTTCGCGGGGAATGGCATCAGGCGGCGGTCCATAGGATAGCTGTATCCGTCCAGCGCGAGGAAGAGGCCGTTGAGGCAGAAGCCCAGCGTCGCCGCAATCAGCGTTCCGATAATCGGCACGAAGCTGATCAGCACAATCACGGCGTAGAACGGCAGCACAAACAGGATGCGCCGAAGCGCGTCGCGAATCGTATGGCCAATGGAGGTGGAGAATTTCGGCGGAGTCGCGATGAGTTCGGGCGCGTCGCGGAGGAGCTCGCGCTCGATGCGCTCCGAGATCATGTCGCAGAACGGCGCGTTGAGCGGAATCACTAGCACGAAGAAAACAATCCCTCCGAGCACCAGAGCCAGCAGCGACAGCACCAGACGCGCCACCACCGAGATGATCCCATCGAGGAAAGCCACTCCAGTCGGCTCGGAATCCGACACCGGCGCCACCACGAAGCGGTCCAGCGCCATGAACAAACCCAAGAAGATCAGCAGGTTCAACAGCGTCGGCAGGATCGCGAGGCCCAGGAGCTTGGGCCGCATCAGCAGGAATCCCAGCGATGAAATCGGGGAGAGGAAAACCGGGAGGAATGGCATCGGGCGCATAGGGATGCTTAGGGCGGCGGGCGGCGAGGTGGCAAGGCCGGGAAGCTGATCGTCGCCCCCCACGCGAGGGGGGTCCTTGGGGCGGGCGCATGGCGAGACGATGCCGATGGTCCGATGCAGGTTGTCTCCGGTCCCGCCGGGCGCCAGAGGATCTACTATCAGGCGCCGCCCGCGATGCGAGTCGCTGCTGAGATGTCGCGCTTCATCGATTGGTTCAATCGCGGCGACGAGCCCGAGGGCCTGCTTCGCGCCGGGCTTGCGCATCTGTGGTTCGTGACCATCCGTCCGCTGGAAGACGGCAGCGGCCGCGTGGCGCGCGCGACATCACCGATTGGCTCCTGTGGTTCCTCGCCTGCCTCGAGCGCGCCATCGACGGCGCGGACGCCACCCGTGGCCACATCCTGCGCAAGGCCGACTTCTGGCAACGCCACGCGGGGCAGGACCTCAACCCGCGCCAGCGCTTGGTGCTGAATCGCTACATCGACGGCTTTGCGGGAAAACTCACCGCCAGGAAGTGGGCTGCCTTCGGCAAGTGCTCGATCCCCACGGCACAGCGCGACATCAACGATTTGCTGGAATGCGGGATGTTGAAGAGGAACGCGGGGGGGAGCAAGAATGTGAGTTACGAGGTGGTGTAAAAGTTGTATCAATTTCACCAATGACTGCTCAGCGCCTTTCGGATTCCAATCCGTCGGCAAAAGGGACCGCGAAGCAAAGTAGCACGGTGCGCGTACCCCTGCGGCGGCATCCAAAAGCACGGCGGGCATCCGAAGTCTGGTCGTGCATGGACAGGATGTCCATGCTACCGCAGAGGTCGACTATACGATAGGGGATAATGCCCCAACGATGGGAGGGAAAAGCTATGCCGGGTTCCCCTCCTCCACCAGCGCCCTCCATGGAATCTCCGTTGGCAGGCGCAATGTCGGGCCGGGGATCGAGAAATTGAGTGGCGCGTTCAGCGGCGCGGCGACGGCGGCGGCGGTGCTGGTGGCGAGGTTTCGGTAGGCGGTGGGCAGCGCGAGGGGCGGGATTTCCGTGTTGATGCGGAGCGAGGCGAGTGGGATCGTGGGAATCCGTCCCGGGTGTTGGTGATGGGTGCTCGCACTGCGCGAGGCGAATACTCCCACGGCGAGCGCGGCGGCGAGGCCGATGGCGGCGGTGGCGCCCAGGGCGCGGCGGCGCGATTTGTGCCGGTGTTCGCGTTCCAGCGTCGCCATGATCCCCGCGTGGAGGGAGGAGGGAACCGGCGGGTCCTCGACTCGTTCGCGCAGGAGGGTGTCCAGTTCGTGGTCTGGGGCGTGGTGGGTCATCGGCGTTCCTCCATGGTGATCAACCGCTCGACGGCGTGGCGCAGTTGCTGCCGCAGGCGGTGCAACGCGACAGCGACGGTGTTTGGTCGCTTGCCGAGGGTTTCGGCGATGGTCTCCACGGCGAGTTCCTCGCGATAGTGGAGGTGAAAGAGCGCGGCGGATTCTCCGCGAAGTTCAGCGACGGCGCGCGCGAGGAGGTTGGCGTCCTGCATGCGGGCAAGGTAGTCGCCGGGCACTGCCGCGCGGTCGTCGGCGATGTCGATGGGCTCGCCAAATTCGTCGTCGAGCGACACGACCAGCACGCGGCGGTGGCGTCGCGCGTGCTGGTGGGCGGCGTTGGCGGCGATGCGCAGGATCCACGGGCGGAAGGGGCGCTTGCGGTCGAATCGCGCGAGGGCGCGGTAGGCCTTGAGGAAGGTCTCCTGCGCGAGGTCCTCGGCGTCCTCGGCGCTGCCGGTCATGCGGTGGAGGAGTGTATAGACAGCTCTCTCATGGCGCGCGACCACGGGCTCGAAGGCGCGAAGGTCGCCGGAGAGCGTGCGCGCGATGGCCTCGCCGTCGGCGTCGGCTCCCCGCGTCGTGTCCGGCGCGGGGAGCGAGAGATCGCGGAATGCCATGGTGACGTTCATCGGTTCCGAATCGGTTCCTCAGTGCTGGACTTGCGTGGCGAGATCGATCAGCTCGTCGTTGGCGAGGGTCATGTTCATTTCGATCACGCGCCCGTCCTGGGCCGGGGGAAAGGTGACTTTGCCGGCCATCTCGGCGAGCATCGGATTGTCCCTCTGGATCTGGGCGAGGGCCTTGGCGCCCTTGGCCATGTCGAGCCATTGCGTTGCAAAGGCAGGCTCGGGGGCCACGGTCATGGTCATATTCATTTCCTCGCCCGTCAAGCGCATGGTGGCGGTGGCGGAGGCGACGCGGAGCTTGGCGCCGGGGCAGGTCTCCTGGCGCGTGATGAGGATTCCCCACCCGGCCAGGGTTGCGGCGTCGGCGGGGACAGCTTTCGCCTCGGCCGTGCCCTTGAGTGCGCCCGCGGGGTTCCCCATCGCGGCGACCGAGGCCTCCATGGCGGCCTTGGAGTTCCATAGGATGAGGGCGCCCGGCTCGGGAAAGGTTGCAAATTTGAGGCGGTCCTCGCCCTCGTCCAGCCACTCGTGGATGGCGCGGCCGCCTTGCTGATACGTCTTGTAGGTGCTGTTGGCTTGCACGAGGACGAGGAGACGGGCCTCGTCGAATCGCCCCTCGAAGACAACGCCCACCGAGTCGTCGTCGTTCACGCGTGAGAAGAGCGACACGCGATCCACATCTTTCATCAGATCGACGCCGCTGATGGCCTTGAGGCCGGCAAGCTGGGCATCGGACTTGGGCTTCTTGAGGACGGGCCAAGCGGCCTTGAAGGTGCTGGAGTCGATGATCTGCCGCGTGTCGAGGCTGGCGACCACCTCGTAGTCAGCGGGAACAGCAGCCAGCAGATCGATTGCGGCGCGCGAGGACATCGGGACGAGGAGCAGGGCACTGGCGGCGATCAGGCCAAGAGCGGAACGAAACATGTGGGAAGCCTCCTTGGGATTGGACCCGCGCGGTGATAGTGGCGGGGCTCTGCCATAAGATACGCATGTCGCGGTAGGACATTACAGGGCGACTTCGGAATTCGGCAAAAAGTAGGGCGCCGCATCGATTCCGTCCACAGGAAGTTGATCCGCTTTGACAGCCTACACCCTTGTCTTTCCTTGATTTGTTTGCGAAGTTTGCCCCTTCAAGTTCTCGTCCATGAGGGGTTTTATCCGAATCTTTTGTCGGATTTTTTTATTTGTCTTGACCGCCGGCCCTCCTTCCACTTAGGCTTTTCCACGGTGTGAGCGAACACCGATAACTCCCGGGAGAGAGAGAATTCCGCCATGTCATCCGCATACCCCCCCGATGCGATTCCCACACGATCCGGGCTGCTGCGCCGCCGGAGCGAATCGCGCATCGCCTCCATCCTGTATGAGCTGTGGAAAGAGGGCCCCATTTCCCGCGGGGCGCTGGCGGACCGCATGGGGCTCAACCTGCCGACGGTTTCGGCGGTGGTTCAGGACTTGATCAAGGCGGGGGATCTGGTGGAGGAGGGTTTTGCGACCTCGACCGGTGGGCGCAAGGCACAGCTTCTGGACGTGAACCCCAAGCGCGGCGGCATCGCGGCGATCGAGTTCTCGTCCCGCGGGGTGCTCTCGGCCTCGTCGGACATGAAGGGTCGCCTGCACAACCACGTGATCCGCCCCTTCAACATCGCCGCGGGCAAGGAAGGCGCGCTGCAGGCGATCATCGAGGCGCTAGAAGACCAGAAGCAGTTCCTCAAGGACGACGAGGGCCTCGAACTCGCCCGCATCGGCGTCGTGATCAGCGGCCTCATCGACGAAGAGAAGGGCATCTCGTTGCGGTTTCCGCGCTTCGACGACTGGCAGAACGTCCCCGTGGTGGACATCCTGACGAAGCACTTCAAGGTGCCTGTGGACCTGTGCAACCACGTGATCGGGACAACGCTGGCGGAGTCGATCTTTGGCCGGTTCAAGGACTTGCAGAACTACATCTACATCCACCTGGGGCCGGGCCTCGGCGCGGGGATCGTGGTGGATGGGCTGGTCTATCGCGGACCGAAGTCCACGGTGGGCGAGTTTGGCCACATGACGGTCGATGACAACGGGCCGATCTGCTACTGCGGGAACTATGGCTGCCTGGAGACGCTGGCATCCGACTGGGCGTTGGTCTCCCAGGCGGAGACCGCCATCAAGGATGGCGTCCAGAGCCATATCCCGGAGCACATCGACGATTCCGGCAAGATCACGCCGGTGGCGATCTTCCAAGCCGCCGATCTGGGCGACCGCCTGGCGGGCAACATCATCGACAGGGCGGGCCACTTCCTGGGCACATCGCTGGCGTCGCTGGTGAACCTGTTTGCGCCAGAGGCGATCATCTTCGGCGGTTCCATGTCGGAGGAGGGCGAGCGCCTGCTCAAGTCGATCCGCCATACGATGAAGCGGCGCGCGCTGGAGGCGCTGGAGCGCGACATCAAGGTGGACCTGTGCAGCTTTGGCCAGCAGGCCGGGGTGGTCGGGGCCGTTGCGGTGGCTCTGCACCGTCACTACACCAGCTTTAGCGAATAAGGGTGCACACGGAAGGGTTGAAGGATGCGGGCACCCAATTTGCTGGCCATTCAAACATGAGTTTGAATCCCGCGCTGCCGCGTCCCATTCCCACGCCAGCCTCCCCTGTCCCGGATCGCCATTCCTCGGCGGAGACCCGGCACCGCCTGCTGGAGTCAGCCGGCGCCGTTTTCGCGCAGAAGGGATACCAGGCAGCCACGATCCGCGAGATCTGCCAGCTGGCAGAGGCCAACGTGGCCGCGGTGAACTATCACTTTGGCGACAAGGAACGGCTCTATCACGCCGTCTTTGTGGATTTCTTCAATCAGGCGGAGCGGCGCTTCCCCGCCATCGTGGCGCATCCCGAGGGAACCGATCCCGAGGTGGTACTGGCCAGCTTCATGCGAAACTTTGTGGGGCGCGTGCTGGACCCGGGAAAGCCCAGCTATCACGGCAAGATCATGGCGCGCGAAATGATCGAGCCCACCATGGCGATGGACTTCGTGTTCGAAAACCACATGAGGCCCATGTCGGCGGAGCTATTCCGCATCGTCCGCGCAATGATGGGCGATCGGGCCGCGACGGACACGATCGTCAGCGTGTGCCACAGCATCATCGGCCAGTGCGTCTTTTATTGCCATGCCCAGCCGGTGTTGGAAAGAATGGAACCCAACCTTGTTTTCGACGAAACTCGCGTAGACGCCATCGCGCGCCACGTGATTGATTTTTCGCTCCATGCGATCCGGGGGATGATGGCGGAATTCGGATCGGATTCAACAGCGGTCAAACCGGGCTAGAGCCCCGAATATCAGGAGAGTCGCAGAATGATATCGACGAAGTTCGCATGCACATTGGTTCTCGCCGGTCTTTTGACCGGATGCGTCGCGGTTGGTCCGGACTACAAGGCGCCGGACAAAGTCCTTTCCGCCGAGTGGACGGCGCCGGGCGCCAACGCCCTGGCCGGTCCCGCGGAGGCGAGGTGGTGGACGCTGTTTGGCGACCAGAAGCTAGACAGCTTGGTTGATCGCGCCATCGCGGCGAACACCGACCTGCGCGTGGCGACGGCCCGTGTGCAGGAGGCGCGCGAGCTTCGCCGCGCCGCCACGTCGGGCCTGTTTCCCGTGGTTGACGGCAACGCATCGGCCACGCGCCGCCGGGCGAGCGAGAATCTTGGCCCGCGCGGCCAAACCTCCCGAAGCTCCAATGGCGACAAGATCACGAACAACTTCGAGGGGGGGCTCGACGCCTCGTGGGAACTCGACGTCTTTGGCCGCGTCCGCCGCGAAGTCGAAGCGGCGACCGCAGACCTTGAGGCCCTTGAAGAGAATCGCCGCGACGTGTTGGTGATCCTTCTGGGCGATGTGGCCGGGAACTATGTGGAGCTGCGAGGCGTTCAGAACCGCCTGACCGTGGTTCGGAGGAACTTGACGACGCAGGGAGAGACGCTGCGCCTGACGCAGACGCGCTTCGACGCAGGCCTGGGAACGCGCCTGGAACTCGCCCGCGCAGAGGCCCAGTTGGCCGAAACGGAGGCGCAGGTCCCCGCCCTCGAGTACTTCGAGCGCCAGTCGATCCATCGGCTAGGGGTGTTGGTGGGCGCGGAGCCCGGCTCGCTTGCCGAAGAGCTGCTGCCCCCCACCGCGATCCCC
>JBBQYG010000204.1:0-6753 GCA_038208905.1 Candidatus Sumerlaeia bacterium
CCCGGCCACCCGCCGGGTTCTCCGCCGCCATTTCGCTCCGGGCGCGGACGCCCACGCCCCACCTTGACGCCGACCAGCCGCTGCCCGCTGCAGCGGGCATGCGGGTCACACGCCAACATCTCTTCTGCGGCGCCGGTTCGCCGCCGCATCTACAGCAACGCCCTTCCAGTGGCATCGCGCGACTGGGGCAGGCTGTGGGTTGTCGGAGGGATGCAGTGGCCGGGATCGTTGGGGAAGGCTAGTATTTCCCGACCCCCCCCCACGCTCCAAAAATCCTTCCCCTTGCCTCAATCCAGCCCCAAGCCGTCCACTCTCCCTTGGCGCAACCGGCGCCGGAGCAGGGCCGTGGCCTCCGAGAAGACGAAGCAGAAGAAGGAGGGGGGCCCCGCCGGTTTGGAGCAGGCCGTGCAGCGGCTTGAGGCCATTGTGGAGGAGTTGGAGTCGGGCGAGGTCGATCTGGAGAAGAGCATCGGCCTGTATGCCGAGGGGAAGAAGCTGGGGCGCGAGGCGTTGCGCAAGCTGGAGGCCCTGGAGAAGCGGGTTCAGATCGTGACCAGCGACGGCGAGGATGGTCTGGTGACGGAAGATTTCGAGGGGACCGGCGAGGCTCGCTGAAGCCCCTTGCGCCGAACAGTCGGGACCCCACGGGGGCCAACAGCCTAACCGGAGTCGTCAATGAGCAGCTCCCACGCGGAACGCTTTCCCATCCCGGCGACAAGCCGCGCCGATGACGGGGTCGTTGCGACCCGGACCAATCTGCTGGATCAGCTGAGCGGCCCGGAGGCCATCCGGTCGCTGACAATGCCGGAGCTCAAGCAGCTCGCGGGCGAGGTCCGCACGCGGATCATCGACGTGATCGCGCGCAAGGGCGGGCACTTCGGCGCGCCGCTGGGCACGGTGGAGATCAGCGTGGCGGCGCTGCACGTTTTCAACCCGCCGACCGACAAGGTTGTGTGGGACGTGGGCCACCAGGCCTATGCGTGGAAGATCCTGACCGGGCGCAACGACCGCTTCGAGACGATCCGCCAGCACGGCGGCCTTTCGGGTTTCCTGAAGCGGACCGAGAGCGAGTACGATTCCTTCGGCGCGGGCCATGCCTCCACCAGCATCGCGGCGGCCCTCGGCATGGCCGAGGCGCGCGACATTCTCGGCAAGACCAACAAGGTGATGGCCATCATCGGCGACGGCTCGATGACGGGCGGCATGGCTTACGAGGCGCTGAACAACGCGGGCCTTCGCAAAAAGAATATCATCGTCCTGTTGAACGACAACGAGATGTCCATCAGCACCAACGTGTGGGCGGTTCACAAGGGGCTGAGCAACCTGATCACCAGCCCGGCCTACAACCGCGCCAAGCACGAGATCAAGCGCATGGTCCGCGGCCTGATGGGCGAGGGCGCGATCAGCACCGCCCACAACATCGAGGAGGCCGTGAAGGGCGTCCTGGTGCCGGGGGTGTTCTTCGAGGAGTTGGGCTTCCGCTATATCGGGCCCATCGACGGCCACAACCTGGAGGAGTTGGTCCCCATCATGGCGAAGGCCAGCGAGCTGGAGGGGCCGATCCTGCTGCACGTGGTGACCAAGAAGGGGAAGGGCCTGAGCTACGCCGAGCGCGACCCGATCACCTATCACGCGGCAAACGCCAACATGAAGATCGAAACCGGCGAGATGGCCAAGTCCACGGCGCCGCCGGCCTTTACCAAGATATTTGGCAAGACGCTGGTGGACTTGGCGAAGACGAATCCCCGCATCGTGGCCATCACGGCGGCGATGCCCGGCGGCACGGGGACCGATCAGTTTGCCGATGCGTATCCCGCGCGCTTTTTCGACGTGGGCATTGCGGAGGAATGCGCCGTGACGATGGCGGCGGGAATGGCGTGTGAGGGGCTCGTCCCCGTGTGCGCGATCTATTCCACGTTCCTTCAGCGCGCCTATGACCAGATCGTCCACGACGTCGCGATTCAGCATTTGCCCGTGCGCTTCGTCCTCGACCGCGGCGGCCTCGTCGGCGCCGACGGGCCCACCCATCACGGCACGCTGGACCTTAGCTACATGCGCGTCATTCCCGGCATGGTGGTGATGGCCCCGCGAGACGAGCAGGAACTCCGCCGCATGTTGCGCACTCAGATAGAGTACAGCGACGGCCCCAGCGCCATGCGCTATCCGCGCGGAAACTGTTCCGGCACGATGGACCTGGACGCGATGGACTATCCCGCGGTGGAGATCGGAAAGGGAGAAATCCTGCGCCGCGGCAGCCGCGTCGCGCTCCTTGGCATCGGCCACATGACGATGAGTTTCCTTGAGGCCGCCGACCTGCTGGAAAAGGAACTTGGCCACCCCGTTACCGTGGCCGACGCGCGCTTCGTCAAGCCGCTGGACCGCGACATGATCGTGGCGCTGGCGGCGGAGCACGAATTCCTATTCACCTGCGAGGACAACACCATCCGCGGCGGATTCGGCAGCGCGGTGAACGAGTTGCTGGCGGAGGAGAAGTCGCCCCGCCTCGCGGCGGTCTTCGGCCTTCCCGACGCCTTCGTCGATCATGGCACCCCCAAGCAGCTTTATCGCGATGTGGGGCTGATGCCCGACCAGTTGGCGAAGCGGGTGCTCATAGGGATGAGGGATAAGGGATGAGGGATGTGGAGGGTGGCCTCCGCGAGCGGGTGCGCGCTGCTCTGGACGAGGATCTCGGGGCGGAGGGCGATGTCACCACCAACGCCGTTTTTCCCGCCGATGCGCGTGGTTCCGCCGTCGTTGTGGCCAAGGAGTCCGGCGTGGTCTGCGGCGGTCGCGTCTTTGAACTCGTGTTCGAATTGATCGGCGGAGTCGAAGTCGAAGTCGTCATCGGCGATGGTGCGCGTGTCGTTCCCGGCGATGTCGCCATCCGGTTGAGCGGTTCCGTCCGCTCGCTGCTCGCGGGGGAACGCACCGCCCTGAATTTCCTCCAGCGCCTGAGCGGCATCGCCACGCGGACGGCGCGGATGGTGGACGCCGCCGGTGGCCGACTCCTCGTCTGCGACACGCGCAAGACGACGCCGCTGTGGCGCGACCTGGAAAAGGAAGCCGTCCGCGCGGGCGGCGGCACCAATCACCGCATGGGCCTTTACGACATGGTGATGCTGAAGGACACCCACGCCGACGGCGCCGGTTCGCTGGCGGAGGCGCTCCGCCGCGTGCAGCCGCTGCGCCCGCGGCTCAAGGTCGCCGCCGAGGCGCGCACGATGGAGGAGGTCCGCATGGCGCTGGATGGCGGCGCGGATCTGCTGATGCTCGACAATATGGATCGCGCGACGCTGCGCGCGGCGATCGCGCTGATCGCGGGGCGCATCCCCACGGAGATCACCGGCGGCGTGACGGAGGAGACCCTCGCTTCCATCGCCGAACTAGGCGTGGATCGCGTGTCGGTGGGCGCGCTGACGCATTCGGTCAAGGCGCTCGATTTCAGCATGAGGCTCGCGGCGCCGTCGCCATGATTCCCCATATCCTGGACGAAAAAGTGGAGGCCTACATCGCCGCGATGGCCGTGGAGCACGGCCTGCCGCATCCGGTTTTCGACCACATGCACGCGGCGGCTTTCGAGCGCACGTTTCCCATCGTGGGGCCGGAGGTCGGTCGCCTCTTCATGCAGCTCGCGATGATGCGCCGCCCCGCGCGCATACTGGAGCTGGGGAGCGGCTTTGGCTACTCGGCGATCTGGTGGGCGCTCGGCTGCCCCACGGCGGAGATTCACCTGACGGACAATCGGAGCGCGAATCTCGAGCAGGCCCGCGCCTTTGCAAATGAGGCGGGCGTGGCGGACCAGTTGCATTTCCATGTCGGCGACGCTCTCGAGACGGCGCGCGCGCTGCCGGGCCCGTGGGACATCGTTTTCTGTGACATCGACAAGGGCGAGTATCCCGCCGCCCTCGAATTCGCCAACGGCGTGGCGCGCCCCGGGGACATCCTGATTTTCGACAATATGCTCTGGTACGGAAAGGTCGCCCGACCACGGGATTGGGATCGCGAGACCGAATCGCTTGTTTCCGCCACGCGGCTGATCTACAAGGACGCTGCTTGGGCCGCGAGCCTGCTCCCCGTCCGCGATGGGGTGCTTCTGGCGGTCAGGAAGGGTTGAATTTGGAACTGATCGATACCTATGGGCTGAGGTCGGCGCTCACCGACGAGGACGACGGCGCCCTGTGGGAGGCGGCGCTGCGCGCGCATTGGCCGCAAGCGATGCTGGAGAAAACGCCGCTCGATCAGCTCTCGTTCCGCATCGGCCTCGCGCCGGACCCGGAAGATTCCAAGCCGCTGGGCAGCGTGCTCAAGAGCACCGACGCGTGGATGTTTGTGCGCGAAGGCCCGAAGGCGATTCGCGCGCTCCCCACGGAACTCGAGCGCAAGTTCGTCGCCCCCCGGAACATCCTAGAAATCGCGCGCCCCAGCCTTGGCGAGGAGCTGGCGATGGTCCACCACGCCCTGTTGGCGGGCCCGCGCACGGCCAGCGGCATCGTCTATGTGTGGAAGCACCGCGACGGCGGTTGGAAGGAACTCCACGTGGTCACGCGGTGGACCAGCTGAGTGGCGGCGGGCATCCTGCCCGCGCCTTTTTCGCTTTCGGCGTATATACAACAACGGAGAAAAGCAACTCGCGGGCGGGACGCCCGCGCCACGCGCTATGCCCGCTGCGTCCCTTCCCCGGCGAGGGCGTCGGTGAGCGCGGCCTCGAAGCTGGCGTGGACCGGATGGTCGGGCGGACGGCCCGGGGCGCGCTGGGCCAGGGGCTCCACCTTCTTCAGCTCCGAAAGCTGCACGGCCCAGCTATCCTTCTTCTCCTGGCGGGCCAGAATGCGAAGCTGGCCGGCAATGCGGTCAAAGATGCCGACGTAGCGCATGAGGAACAGCGCGGTGGCCGGCGTGCCCTGGCCCGACTCCAGCCACGCGCGGATGCTTTCCTTCAGCGCCTTGATGTGTCGCTTGTAGGAGGCATATAGGTTCAGCGTCTTTTCCGCGCGCACGCGGGCGTCGGCCATGCGCGGGTCGATGGCGGCGGTTGCCTCCTCCATCATGGCGACCATGATGCCGCTCACCACCAGCAGCTGGCGCATGTGGTCGTCCTCGAACCAGATGTTCTCCTCCACCTTCTGGCGGGAAACCCATCCGATTCCCTCGACGTGGTCGCCGATGCGCTCGATGGCGCTGGAGACCAGAATGATGCGCTGGAGCATGACGACCTGGCGCGGCTCCAGCGCGCGCAGGGCGATGTCCTCCACATACTCGTGAATCTGGCGCTTGATGATATCGACGGCGTCTTCCTGCGCCTCCACTTTGCGGAAGTGCCGGCCATCGAGCGACACCAGCCCATCAAGCGATCCGCGCATCATGGAGTTGACGATGCCGCTCTGGCGGCGCATCTCCGCGATCACGGCCACGATGGCGTCCTCGGGCGTGGAGACGAGCTTCGGGTCCAGGCGGCTCTCCTCGGGCTGCTCGTTGCCGAGGTTCGGCGTCAGGCGCGTGACCAGGTGTGCCACCAGCGGCGCCAGCGGCAGGATCGCGATCACGCTGATCACCTGCTTGATCGTGTTGAAGTTCGCGATCTGGCGCGTGATGTCCGCCGATGTCTTGGGAATCAGCCAGTCATAGAAGGGGATCATCAGCACCGCCAGCGCGGCGCCAATCACGTTGAACACCACATTTGACCACACCACCCGCCACGCCGCCGCGGTGCCGCCCGGCGCCGCCAGCAGCGCCATGCCCACGCTGCCGATGTGGGCGCCGATCAGGAACGGCACCGCAAAGCGGTAGTCCGTCACCACGCCCAGCGCGCTCAGCGAAAACAGGAGCGAGACGATGATCGCGCTGCTCTGCAGCAGCCCCGTCACCGCGACGCCCACAAGAAACGCCATCGCAAAGCCGAAAGCCGAATCCACGTGGAACGCGCCCAGCAACTGGTGCATCGCGTCGCTCTCGCGCAAGGGCGTAAAGGCCGCCTTCATCGTCTCCAGCCCCAGGAACAGAATGCCAAAGCCAAGGATCACGTCGCCCATGCTGCGCTGGAACTCCGACCGGCCATAGCGCTTGAGCAGCACGCCGGGAATCAACAGCGCGAAGAAGAACTTGCCGACGTTGAAGGACACGACCTGCATCGACAGCGTGGTGCCGATATTCGCGCCGAACACGATCGGGATCGCGATGGCGAGCGAGAGCAGCCCCGCGTTGACGTAGGCCATGACGACCACGGTGGCGGGGCCGCTGTGGATGAGGGAGGAAAACACCGCCCCCGCGCCCGCCGCCTTGATGGGATTGCCGCGCAGCCCCGACAGCAACGCCCGCGCCCGCGCCCCCGCCGTCCGCTGGAGCCCGCCGCCGAGCATGTCCATCCCCAGCAGGAACAGGGCGATGCCGCCCATCAGCGCAAGGATTGCGAGAATGACTCCCTGAATACCCAACGGCCAGTATCTCCTCAATCGCCAGAGCTTCCTCCGGCCGAACCAGGAAGGGTAGCCGATCCCGGTGCCAATGCAACCTCAAGTTTGGCGGGGGCGCATGGTGTGGAGGAACGTATAGACATCCACGACGCACCCAAATCATGAGGCCGTCGCGTATTTGCCGCGGGAGCGGCGAAACAATCGTGGCCCCGGACTTTAGAGCGGTTCTCGAAAGTCTTGTCGCGATGGAGGACGCCGTAAAAGAGTATCGTGGGCATCTTGCCCGCGTGTGGGGGCGACGGGGCTCGGGCGAGACGCCCAAGCTACGTTGGAATACGACAGG
>JBBQYG010000205.1:0-6751 GCA_038208905.1 Candidatus Sumerlaeia bacterium
GACTCCTTCGCTCAACTGACCCTTCGCCCGCCGCTCGCCCGAACGGTGGAAAAAAGGGGAGCCCGCGGGGACGCGAAATCGTGACGCGGGAACTCTACCGCGACACGCAGGTCTCGGGCTACGGCCACGGATACGACGGGGTGAAGTCGCGCGTGGTGATGGGGCGGCGTGGATGGTGCCGGTTTCCCTCCTCAAGCGCTCAAAAGTACAACCACCGGCCACGGCACGGGCGTGTGCGCCGTGATCTCGTCGGCGCTGTCCATGCCCGCGATGCGGTACGACACCTTCCGCGCCATACGCGGACCCCTGACTGTGTGACGCCCCAAGGCACCGCTGCTTCTGTGGAAAGCGGCTACGGTTGGGCCGTGCCTACCAATATTCCGCTCGCATCCACGATCAGGACCGCTTCTCCAACTTCACGAACCTTTCCGACGATGGTTACGATGGAGCCGGGCGCGAGGCCGTTCTGGCCATTTAGGCTGGTGCGGAGGGTTTGCCCGTCGGCGTCGGCAACCTGGACGGTAGCGCTGTTGGCCGTGATGGTTTCCTGAGCTACGCAGCAGGCGTCCCAGGGGATCTTGCATCCGTCGGTGCAGGCTGGGGCCTTGGCGCTATCGGCGACGACAAAGAGGGCGCGGCCTTCTGTGAACGGCTCGGCGCGCCCCCCGACATAGCCGGTGAAGGTGATGGTTTCTCCAGCCTTCGCCTTAGCCCGTGCTTCGGATAGAGGAACGGCATTGGCAGGAGCCGTGGCGAGGAAGAGTTCGGCTGGAAGAGCGGGAGGCTGTTTGGCCGCCTGTGTTGACTCGGCGGCACTGGGCTTCGTGGCACCAGTTTCCTGGGCGTCATTGCCACAACCTGATACTGCGAGGATGGAGGCGAATACCACGGCGGTGGTTGTCAGTTTCATCAATGTCTCCTTCATGTGGTGGGTTTGGTTAAAGTGACTTGAGCGCTTCTGGAATCGGCATGCGGAGGCAGCGCCAAGCGGGTGGGAGCGCACCGATGATGCCGAGAAAGAGACCCACGCCTCCTCCAGCGGCGAGGACGGTGCTGTTCAGCGTAAGCTGGAAAACCCCCATGGAAAACGGGATGGCGATGCCATCGATCAGCAGCTTCGCAGCGAGGATCGCTACGAAAACAGCGAGAGCGGCAACGAGAAGCGCCTCCTGCATAAGGCTCAGCACGATAGCGCGGCGCGGGTAGCCGAGGGATTGCAGCATGCCAATTTCCCTCACTCGGGCGGCAAAGGCGCTATAGAGCGTGTTGAGGCCTCCGAGGATTCCCGCCATGGCGATGAGGATCCCCGTGCCCCAGATCATGATCTGGATCGGGCGGTAGAATCGCAGAAGTGAAGCATAGTAGTCGGCCTCGGAGATGGCCGAGAGTTCGAGGTCCACGCGCATTTTGGTGAAGGCATCGACATCGGCGAACTCCGCCTCGCCCAGCCGCACGACGACACAGGAGAGGCCGTCACGCTTGGTCGCCACCTGGAGGTCGGTCAGGGTCATCCACAGCTCCGCATCCGCCACGGTACCTCGGGCCATGAAGCGCCCGACGATGGTCCATGGCTCGCCCTCAAACCAGAGTGATGCGCCGGTCGCCAGCGCCGATACAGGCAGGCCGAGTTTCTCCGCCGCCAGGCTACCAGCGATGATTTCGTTCGAGCCCGGGCGCGGGGCACGGCCCTCGGTGATCTCGATGCGTTCGTGGACGAGGAAGGCTCCCGGGGTCACGCCGCGCACAACGGCCCGCAACTCTTCTTGTGAGTCTTCTCTGGCGAAGAGAATGAGGGCGGAGAGGATCTCCGGAGAGACGAAGGGAACTCCACCGGTGGTGTGGATGCCCGGCAGGCTCGCTGCCAAGAGGCCCGGCGTCGTCGCGGAGATCTCGCTGCGTTCGATGCTTTCTTCGCTCCCCGTCGAGAGGATGATGACGTTCTGGGAATCGTTGCGGATACTGAGCGAGGACCGCATGCCCTCCACAAACGAAGCCGCCGCAATGATTAGCAGCACCACCAGCGCGTTGCCCATGAGGATCGCCAGCGAGCGCCTTGGCGAACGGCCCAGGTTTCGAACAGCATAGTCGAAGGGCAGCAGTTTCATGTCAGACCGCCCGGAAGGCTTCGGCGGTGGAGAGCCGGGCCGCGCGAAGGGCTGGGAGCAGGCCTGCTCCGACGCCGATGACCGCACAGATCGCTAGACCGACAGCGATGGTCTCGGCATCCGCCTGAATGATGACGCTGAGTCCCTCCACGGAAAATGTGAACTGTCCGAACCATGAGATAGACCAGGCAATGGCAACGCCGAAAAGCCCGCCGAGTAGGCTTACTCCAAGGCTCTCGACAACCACAAGTCGCGCGATCAAATTTTCGGGATAACCTAGCGTCTGCATGACGGCGTGGTCCTTCGCCCGGTCCTGCACGGAAAGTGAGATCGCGTTGGCGACGAGCGCGAAGATGGCGACGAGGCTGCCGATCCCAAGCCAGCCTGCGAACTCGACCAACTGGACGATGTCCGTCACGGCGCGGGCAACGAAGGCCTTCTCGGACGATGTCCATGTGGGAGCCTGCGAACTGGCAAAGGACTCGTCGATCGCCGAGGCCACGGCATCCAACTGGGAAGGATCGGCCACCTCCACATTGAACTGGGTGACGATCCCCTGCTTGTTCCCGGCGGCGCGCTGGATGAAGCCGAGGTGAACGTAGGCCACGTTCTGATCCTGCGGATTGTCGGACGCGAGGATGCCCGCGATGCTGACGCTGATGCCCGCCGCGCTGAGGATATCGCCGACTTTCAGACCCCTGCGCTCTGCCAGCCGCTCGCCCACGATTGCAGCATCGTGGCGGCGTGTCCAGTCCGCCAGGCTTCCGCCCAAAAGCCTGAAGTCGGCGTCGTGCAGGGCCGCTTCCTCCACACCCCGAAACGTCACTACGTCGAGCGAGGCGCGGCAGTTGTTCACGACGATCCGCATTGGGGCCACGGTCTTTACGCCGGGGATCGCGGCGATGGCGCGCGAATAGTCCTGGGGGAGTTCGCTCGTGAACGGGCAGAAGCGATTCTCCCGGTACACTACCAGGGTCGTCTCGCTTGCTGTTTCCTGCGTGGCCGCCGCGACGCCCGAACGCATTGCCTGAACCGCGCAAAAGAGGAACATGGCGGTCGCGATGCCACCGAGCGTGAGCAGCGTCCGGACACGGTGACGGACGATGTACTTGCCGACGAGTGGGAACATTCTGACCGGGATCATGTGGCCGCCTCCTCAAGCTGCTCTACCAAGCGTCCCTTCTCCAGATGCAGCGTCCTAGTCGCGTACTCTGCCGCGCGCGGATCGTGCGTTACCATGATCAGTGCACAGCTCACCTCGTGGGTGAGACGCTGGAGCAGCGCGAGGATGTCGTGCGCCGATGACTTGTCGAGGTCGCCGGTCGGCTCGTCCGCCACGATGATCCTTGGCTCGGCGACAATGGCGCGGGCGATGGCGACGCGCTGTTCCTGGCCGCCTGAGAGCTGGCGCGGATAGTGGTCGTGGCGATTGGCGATGCCGACCATGTTGAGCGCGGCGGAAACCCGCCGATGACACTCCTTCCGCGAGAGGGCCTGGAGGAGCAGGGGAAGCTCGACGTTCTCGTAGGCGGTCAACACAGGCACCAGGTTATAGAGCTGGAAGATGTAGCCCACATGGTCACGGCGCCATGCGGCAAGCGCGGAGCGGGAAAGCGAGGCGATGTTCCTTCCCTGCACGAGTAGTTCGCCCGATGTGGGGCGGTCGATTCCGGCGATCAGGTTGAGCAGGGTTGTCTTGCCGCTCCCGGAAGGCCCCATGAGAGCGAGGAACTCTCCTGCCTCGACATCGAGATCCAGCCGGTCGAGCGGCGTGATTTCCTGGTCGCCCCGCTTGTAGGTCCGAGAGAGCTGACGGCATTCGATAAAGGCCATCCTACTCGCCCCCCTTCTTGCGAGTGCGAACGCGCTGCTGCGGCTGGAGTTTCTCGGCGGCGGACACGATCAGGAGGTCGCCGGGTTGGAGTCCCGACTCGATCTCCACCCATCCGTTCTCCTCGGCCCCGGTGGTCGTGACGGTACGCCGCATCGCGACGCCCTTCTGGCCATCGTACTCCGTGACAACCCATGCCCCGCCGGACTCCACAGCGGCGGCTGGCGCAAAGACGGACAGGTATCTGGCAGCCTGGCCCGCCTGCTTCTCTTGGGCAGTGGCGAGAAATCGAACGCGGGCCAGCATGTCCGGCTTCAACTCGGGTGCAGGGTTCTCAAGCGCGACCTTGAACTCCAAAGTGTTCTTCTGAATGTCTGCACGGTTTGCGATGCGCGTAACGGCGCCGGAGAACGTGCGGTCCGGGAGAACCTCGACAATCACTTGGGCGCGCTGACCCACGCCGACCTGTGCCGCATCGGCCAGCGGAACATCGACACGAACCTGGAGGCGCCGGGGATCGTATATCTCCGCAACGCGGGCAATCTCCGGGTTGTCGGAACCCGTCGTCACAACGGAGCCAGGCTCCACCAACCTCCGCATCACGACACCATGCATGGGAGAGCGGATTTCCAGACGATCAACGCGGAGTTGCGCCTCCGCGAGTGCGACTCGCGCCAGATCGAGCCGGTGACGTTCCTCGGTCCGGAGCTCGAGACGCTTTCGGGCGGCGGCATCCTCGGCCTTCACGCGGTCGATCTTCGCCACGAGTTCCTCGATGCGCCAGTCTACTACGCGCACCCGTGCGGATTGGGCCAGGGAGGCTGCCTCCGCCGTATCCACTTCTTCCTGCGCAATGGAGCCGCTCCCCGCAAGAGCACTTCGGCGGGTATGGATGCGATCAGCCTCGCGCGACAGAACTCGGTCAACCTCCAGCTCCGCCCGTGCGAGTCCAAGGGCGGCCTGGGTCTCGCGCAGGGAAGCTGCCGCCACGGAGGCATCGCGCTGCGCATCGATGTTTGCATCCCATTCTTCCCGGGCCGCTCGATCCTCGACCTGAGCCCGGTGCAGCGTAAGCTGGGCGTCGTCGGCGACGAGCCGCGCAAGCACGTCGCCCGCTAGAACGCTGTCGCCATCGAGGATGAGAACTTCCTCAACGGTGCCGTCTGTCAATGCCGTGGCATAGACGGTAAAAGGATCGGGCTCGATCCATCCCGCCGCCTGAACGAGTACGGCGTCCTGATCAGCGGCCAGAGGTGCTACCATGCGCCTGATCGCAGGACGCTCGACGACGGGAACCGTTTCGACTCCAACGGCGGGAGTCAGGCTGGACGCCATCGATCCCGCGAAGAGCGCTCCGAAGGCGGCGAGCAAACCCAGGGGGAGCGCCACCCGCGTCCCCCAATGGAATCGGGGAGCGGGGACGTTGTCGATCTCGGAAGACTGCGGAGACACGGAGGATGCCTTCATGGCAGACCTCCGCCGCTATGGCGTCGGTACATGGAAAACATTCGAGGAACCTCTCTGACAGTAACAGGATGATCATGCGAAGACGCGGATCACCCTGCTCAGCAGAGGAGCACCTGAAGTTGAAGATAGAGCGCTGTCTTGAGGACGGGGGGGGGATCCCCGAAGAAATATTCCCCCGTCAGGACACCATGACGATTCTGAGTGACCCAGGAAACCTGTGTCGAAATGGCAGCGGGCGTTTGCTGCGCGGAGATTCGACTCAGTACAGAGAGGGCGTGCCCGCTCCCCGTGTCGGAGCAGCAATACTTGGGACACGATTCCGAATCGCTGCATGGCCTGTCCTCGGGCCGTTGCTTAGGCGCCTCTGAAGGACAGCAAAACGCAGCGGCCTCTTCTACGAAGCCCTCGTCCACAAAGCAGCACATCGCCGGAGCCATCCGCCCCAAGCTCGCCACGAGAAAGGCGACAAGCAGCAGAATGGCTGTCGCGCGGTGCCGCATGACACTCATGCCCGGCCCTCCGACGGTATTCGCTTCTTGCGAGCTGGAGCTCTGCTCCCCACATCCGCTATCCCCCCTGAGGGATCGCGGTGAGCAAGCGAACTCGATTGATTTACTTGGGCCATACGGTCGGGCTCCGTCAATTCTCACCGAACGCTTGAGGCTCGGCTCACCTCGCGGTCAAGTCCATTCGAGACCGAAAGTGGCTGGCGGGTGCGTCTCCCCGATCCGTGAGACGGTGTTTATGCGGCTTTGGCGGTGGGAGTAAAGTCCATGTCCCACTCCTGGTTGGCCCGGCACTGGCGCAGGGCCACCACGCTCGGCAGGTTCTTTCGTCGCCAGCGGGCTCCGGTGACGCAAAGGCGTTCCGGTTGACGCAGAGAACTGGACCAGCACCCTGCCAACAGAAGCTTGAGGCAAACGGGTAGCCTCAAACTGAAGGTGAAGGTTCCTCTCAAGGGTCGGAAGCCTCTCAGGCTCTCGTTCTCATGGAGGCGAAAAAAGTGAGCACAACTCTCATTCTAGTGGTCATGGGTGCGGCTGGTTGGCTGCGGGAGCCGTTGGAGGCCCGTCCCTTGATCAGGAACTCGATCCCAAAGTCAGAGGCCACCCGCTCAAGAGACAACCAGAGGGGGGTTCGACTCCCCCCTCCCGCACACTTCTCACATAAACCAACGACCCAAGTGCCTTCTGGCGAGAAAAGCGTCATCCATCACACCGCGGGCTAGATCTACACCTCCGCAGACAACTGACGTTGCAAGAGTTTCGGCACCTTCATCCCCATTTCGTGGGCGACACGGAAGCCCTCCCGAAGTTCGTCCACAAGATCGAGCCAACGAACACAATAA
>JBBQYG010000206.1:0-6723 GCA_038208905.1 Candidatus Sumerlaeia bacterium
AGGTGATCGTGGCCTTCCTTCGGGAGTTGCTGCTTCCTTTCGCGGCGATGGTGGGGGCGGCGTTCCTGCTGCACGCGCTGGCGCTTCTGGTGGACGCGTATATACAGGCGAACACGATCGCCCGAATTGGCGGAATCGTGGCAATCGTCGTGGGGCTTTTCCTGTGCGAAGCGGTTTTCCTCGCGTGCAAGTCACGCTATCGGGCGGCGCGGGTCGCCAGCGTGCATGTCCAGATCATCTCGTGGCTTCTGCCAAACGTGCTCGTGTTCTTCCTGCTGATTTCGGTGAGCCTGTGGGCGTCGAGCAAGGTGATCGGAATCGACAATGCGGATTCGCCGCGCCTTCCGTTTGCGCTCGGCATGATGACAAAGGGAGTGGCCGCGCTGCTGGCGCTGCTGGCAACGATCATCGTGTATCGCAAGCGCGACTTGTTCTCCGCGATTCCCGAGGAGCAGGGCGCGAAGCCCGGCAAGTCGGAGGGCCTTCCTCTCTTCGAGGAACAGGAACCCGCGGTTGAGGATCCCGAGGACCGGGCGGAGGAGGAAGAGCCGATCGCTGCTCCGTCGGAGTCGATCCCGGTTGCAGCAAGATCGGCGCGGCGCGGCGGATGGGATCTTGGGCATCGCGGGAAAAAGACAAGCACCGTATTGAAGATTCTGGGTTCGCTGATGGGGACGGCGGCCGCGGCGGCGGGGGAGAGCCATCTCGGCAAGAAGGCCCACCGCGCGATCGGGTCGGCGCAGGAGCGGCTGAAGGGTAAGCCCGAAGTGCTCGCAAGGATCGAGACGGCCCGGGCGCGCCTCGACGAGAAGGTCCGCCAGATCGGCGGGCTGGAAAATGCGCGCGGCTCGATCACCGCCGAGATGCACTCGAATCTTCTGGCGCGGTATCAGGGAGAGGCCGAGGCGGCTTCCGCGGAGCTGGCGGCGCTGCGCGGGGAGATCGACCGCGACTATGCGGAGAACATGGTGGAGCGTACGAAGTGCGCGGAGAAGCTGGCGGAGTTGCAGGCGAAGCTCGCCGAGTACGAGGCGCTCCATGCCTCGGGTGGCATCCCGGCGCGCGAATACGAAATCAACCACAGCAACCTGAAGGCTCAGATGCAGTTTCACTCCGGCGCGCTGGCAAATCGCGACCGGCTGCTGCAATACTTGTGGCCCTATGTGCAGCCCGAGTCGGGACGACCGCTGGGCGGGGAAGTTTCCGCTACGGAGTGACGGGCTTCGCGCGCAGCTCCATCGGCGGGCCATCGGCATAGCCGCCGCGTTCCGTCAGTCCGGGGATGTCCACCTCGCTGCGGATCGTGCCGTCGGCGTCGCGGGCGAAAGGCTTCCCGGTCAGGGGATCGATGTTCACTTCCTCCCGCTTGTCGCCAAGGGCGACGAGGAGGAGGCGCAGGCGAGATTCCACCACTTCGCGGCGCACCATGATGATGTCCAGATTCGGAGTGGCCACGCCCAGATAGAGCGCGTGGATCTGGCCCCGCTGCTTCGTGCCCTCTTCGGCGTAGTATTTCGTGTCGCGCTTGGAATAGGAGTCGGCGGCGTACCTGCGTCCGAAGTCGATGTAGTTCTGCCAGCTGCCGGCCAGCTTCTCCAGCGTGTAGTATTCCAGCACGTCCTTGTCGGTGATCGTCGAGGCCTCGACCTCGCGCGTCTTTGCAAGCATCTCCCGATAGGAGGGGATTTTGGACTGCACGAACTCCGGCTCCACCAATTTGCCCAGGGTGCCGCGCATGAACTCGCCAATGTTCACCAACTCGCCGCTCCATGCATCGACGCCGGGAATGAGCCGCGCCCGAGCGGCCTCCACGCGGAGTCGCAATTCCTCCGACGGCGTGACGGCGCCGGATGCAATGGCGCGCTGGAGCGATTCCGCCGAGTCGTTGGCCATCTTGACGCCGACCATATAGACGGCGAGCGAGGTGCTCGCGACGCCGTAATGGGTACCGAAATCCAGCGCGTCGAGGGCGTCACGCTCGGCCTCCGGGCGCTTCCCCTCGGCAAGGCTGCGGGCGCTCCGCGCCAGCATCAGATAGGCTGCCCGCATCGCATGGGAAAGATCGGGAAGCTGCGCCTTGAGGTCCTTCATGCGCGGGTAAATTGGCGCCCGCTCGAGCCCCGCGCTGACCTGGCGCAGGACCTCCGCATTGGCATCGATCATCTCGCCGAGATGCTTAAACTGGGGATCGTCGGATTTCCATCCCTCGGCAGTGGCGCGGCGCAGGAGGGGCCCGATGTCCGAGGGAGTGAGTGTGCCCTCGACGCGGATGCGGGCATACAGGCGATGAGAACTTGGCCCACCCGCCGCAGCTTCAGCCTCGTCCAGCGCGGCAAAGAACGCCGAAAGTTCGGGCATTGGCTGGGCCGGCGCGGGTGCCACGGTCGCAACGGTCTTGGGCGCGGCGGCGGGCTTCTCGGCTTCCTCGGACTTCTGGCAGGCGGAGAGCGCGAGCGCCGACAGGAGGATGGCTGCGAGTCTGTTCCTCATGGTGCCACCAGAATGGCGCGGCTGATTTCCATATAGATCACCAATCCAAAGATATCGACCAGCGTGCTGATGAAGGGGCTGCTCATGAGGGCCGGGTCCAGGCCGGCGCGCTTGAGGATTAGGGGCAGCACGCTCCCCGCGATGTTGGACATGATGACAACGGCGGCAAGGCCAAGGGCCACGCACAACCCGATCGCTGAATCGCGCCGGATCGCCATCGCCATCAGAAATGCAAACAGGCCCAGCAGAACAGCGAGTACCAGGCCCCCCACAACCGCGCGCGAGGCGATCCGCCAGATGTCCTTGAGCACCACCTCTCCCGTGGCGATCGCGCGGATTACCATCGAGGCGCTCTGGGTTCCCGTGTTTCCACCGGTCGCGATCAGCGCGGGAAGGAAGAAGCTCAACGCGATGTGCAGGTCCAGCAGGCCATCGTATCGCGTCAGGATCAAGACAGCCACGCCCTCCACCAGAAGGAGCGCCACAAGCCAAGGCACGCGGCGTCGGACAGAGGAGAGGACATGCTCATCCAAGTAGCCCTTGTCCACCGCGCCGGGGACCACGGCGGCCATGCGGTCCATGTCCTCGCGAAACTCCTCCTCCGCAACGTCCATGATATCGTCGAAGGTCACGATGCCCAGCATGTTCCCTTCGCTATCGAGCACCGGCAGCGCGATCAGGTCATAGCGGCGGAACACGTCCACCGCTTCCTCCTGCTCCGTGCCCGAGGTGAGCGAGACGAAGTTCTCCACCTGGAGGTCCGCCACTTTCGCGTCGAGGGGACTTGTCACCAAGCGGCGGAGCGACACCACGCCCAGAAGGCGGCGTTTCTCTCCGATTACATAGCAGGCATAGACCGTTTCCTTGTCCTGGCCGAAGAGGCGGATTTTTTCCAGTGCCTGCGCCGCCGTCATGTCCGCGCTAAGCGAAACGTAGTCGGGCGTGATCAGTCGCCCGACGCTATCCTCGGGGAAATTGAGGATGGTCTGGGCAAGTTGGCGATCCTCGTGGGAAAGCAGCTCGATGAGCTGGGACGCCACCTGCGGCGGCAACTCGTCCAGCAGCGCCGTGCGGTCATCGACGCTCATCTCCTCCAGAATGTGCTTCACGCTTTCCTTCGATAGGGAGCGGAGCAGTTCCTTCTGGTGGTCGATGTTCAGATACTCGAAAACGTCCGCGGCCTTCTCCTTGGAGAGGAGGCGGAAGATGACCATCGTGTGGCTTCCCTCGACGTCCTGAATCAGGTCGGCGAGGTCGATGGCGTCGAGGTCCGCCAGCTCCACCTTGAGCGTGGCGTAGTCGTGCTCGCGGATGAATTCCTCGATCGTGGGGGCGAGCAGCTTACCGAGCACGGGGGAACCTGAAGGAAGGGATGAGGGCTCAGGGATGAGGGATCAACTGCACTCGCCGCGGGGCAGATTCGCCCTTTGGTCCCTGCGGTCCCTTATGTCCAGCCGACCGGGGAAAACTATCTAGTCCAGTTCCTCGTCGGGGCAAGACCTCACGGTTCCGTCGGCGCCCCAGAAATTCAGCATGAAAGTCTTGGCGCCGTCGCGGCGCTGGCGGGGGTCGTCGAAGAGGGCGATGAGTTGGCTGCGTTCGCCTTCCTCCACGTTGACGACGAGGGAGGAGGAGAGCATTTGGGAGAGGTAGAATCCGCGCCCGTTCTCGTCCATGACGCCCTCGCCGCTGTGCTGGCGCTCGAGCTTGGCGAGGACGGTGCCCAAGCCGAGCGTCCCGGCGTTGTCCGACACGGCGAAACCCGCGACCTCCGAACTGCTGCCATACTCGATGGTGATCACTTCGCCATCCGCCAGGGTCACGTCGCTGTTGCGGGGATACTTCTCCTCGCCGGCGGCGTCGCGGAAGGCGTGGTAGAGCGCGTTGGCGAGGGCTTCCTCGAGGATCAGGCGGACGTTGTATAGCTCGTGGATTTCGAAGCCCGATGTGGCGAAGTGATTGATGACCTGCTCCACCACGGCGTTGCGGTCCACATGGCCGCGGACGCTGGTGCGGTGAAACTCGCTCGTGTGGTGCAGGTGCCCCGTCAGGCCGAACCCGTTGCGCGGGTCCTCCACGCAGTCGAGGAAGTGAATCAACTCCTCAAGCCGGGCCATGTTGCTCTTGGCGCCGATCTGGAAAACTCCCAGACCGCGCAGGTCGAAAAGGTACTCCTCGAACTCCAGAGACGTCAGCAGGGCGATGGGCCGGTCGCCAAACTTCGAGCGAAGCGCGGCAAGGCTTCCGCCAAAGGAATCGCGGACCGTTTGCACGTCGCACAGCAGCGGATAGGAAGCATCCAAATCCGCCGCGGGGATTTCGCTGGGCGAGGTGTGGATGGTGACTTTGCGCGTGCTGGAAAGAAGCGAATAAAACGGCGCGAACTCCCCCGCGTTCGCATCCAAAACGGCGATGCGGCGATCCCTGTTCCGCTGATAGATCACTCGGCGGAGGCTCCTGAATCAGTGTCTGACTCAGACCTCGCGGCCTCGCGCGCAGCCATCCGGTCAAGGATGCGGCTGGCGACGAGGGAGAGTTCGAACAGCAGGTGCAGAGGGAGTGCCATGGCCAGCAACGTGATGGGATCGCCCGACGGTGTCACAATCGCGGATATGGTGAGAAGCACAATGAAGATGTACTTCCGCCGCTCCGCCAGCCACGTGGTCGTCACAAGGCCGACCCGGATAGCGAGGACAACGCCCAGAGGTAGCTCGAAGACGGCGCCGAACGCAAGCATCATGGTCAGGGCAAACCCCAGATATGCTTTCGCGTCGTTCTGAACCATCGCGTTCTCCATCACGAAGGTGGAGAAAAAGGTCAGGGTCACGTCCAGCATGTAGTAGGCAAAGGCGGCACCCAGGGGAAACAGCAGGCTGCCTGCGATGATCAGGGGCAGTGCCAGGCGCCTTTCACCCGGCAGCAACCCGGGCCCGATGAAGCTCCAGCCTTGGAACAGGATCACCGGCAGTGCCAGAATGATCGCGATCACCACCGCAGCCTTGATTCGGATGACGAAGGGGTCCATTGGCCTCAAGTAAATAATCGCTGGCCCGGGCGAGGAAACCCAGCGGCGGATCGGCTCCTCGACCCCGGGGGAGTAGAACTCGATCGTCGGCGTATCGTTCAGGGTTGCGAGTGCATTGGGATTCCTCAGACGCAGCGTGCCGTCCTCGGCCACCTCCAGTTGAAGGGCGGGTCGCAGTTCGCTTTGGATATGGGCGCGCTGGGCCTCGACCACGGGGCGGGAGAGCCACTCCAACGGCACCGGCGCCAGAACGTATCCGGCAAAGAATCCCAGAACGACGGCCAAGAGGCTCTTGAGCAGGCGCGACCTCAGTTCCTCGAGGTGATCGAGGAAACTTAGCGCGCGGTCGTCTTCGTGTGGCTGATCAAGAGGCACGTCGCGGGGGGGAACCGGTTACCGCTGTTCGATAATGGGCGAGGCGTTTTCGCGGTTTGCCGCAACGGGCTCGGGCTGGTCGGCGGGAAGGCTGCGGGGAGCTTGTTTCGTACGGGGCTGTTCCACATCGTCCATGTTGGTGAGGCTTTCGGTCACCTTGTTGGTGGCGTCCTTGAACTCGCGGATGCCCTGGCCCATGGCGCGTCCCAGCTTGGGCAGGTTCTTTGGCCCAAAGATCAGCAGCACGGCCCCGAAGATAATGATCAGTTCCTGGATCGAGAGCCCCTGGATAAATGCCAATGTCATCATCGCGATTTCACCCGCCGGAGAATGGAATGCCCAACCCCGAGCAAACCTGACGCCAGACTGCGGCGGGGTAGGGCGGTAGTCAATGACAAGGGCGGGGGCACCCCCGCCTGTGGGGCAACTCTCGCCCTACTTTCCCTCGCTCGACTTCGCCGTCCTGACGATGTTTCCCGCCGACTTGGAGCCGTTGGTGGGGTCATAGGGGATGTGCATCGTGCGGGGCATGGGGCCGTCGCCGTCGATGTCGCCGGTGTCGCGCTTGCCGTTGGGGCCCACGGAGGCCAGCTCCCACAATCCGTTGAAGGGGATGCGCCGACCCAGGTTGCGGCGGGCGTTCTCTCCGCGGCGGGCGTCGTCGAGGAGCTGGTAGTAGTAGCGCCGCCCCGCAATGGGGTCGGCGCCCTCGGGCTCCGGCGGGCGCTCGGAATACTGGCGCAGGTTCCCCTCGGAGTTCAGGCCGTAGTACTCCGGCACGATCTGCTCCATGAAGATGTCGGGAAGCTGGGCCGTCGTGATGTACGCAGTGG
>JBBQYG010000207.1:0-6670 GCA_038208905.1 Candidatus Sumerlaeia bacterium
TTGGCTACCCGCGTTTCACCCAGGGCGGCAATCTGGAGCTGGTCAGCGGACCCAACCAGATCACGCAGATGACATTCATCCAGGGGCGCTCGACCCAGCGCTACACCAGCAGCTTCGAGCTGCGCGCCGCCCGTGTTGGCAAGGTGACGATTCCCCCCGCGCGCCTTTCGATCAACGGCACATGGTACGAGACCAACGCGGTGGAACTCGAGATCGTCGATGTCCCCAAGCTGAGCGAGCAGGGCGGGCTTTCCTCCATCGTCTCCGCCAAGACCAAGAATCGCGAGTGGGACCGGCAGCTTCAGGACAAGTACTTCGCCCTCATCGAAGTCCCCGAGGAGGCCTACGTCGGTCAGGCGGTCGGGGTGCCTGTTTATGTCTATCGCGATCCCCAGTTCCAGGAATTCATGGCCTACGAGGTCGCCTCCAGCGTCCGCGGCGACGGGCTCATCGTGCCCGACGTGATCCAGCAGCAGATCGGCAACCGGCGACTGCGGTGGGAGCAGGTTCAACTGGAGGGGCGCAACTTCGTCCGCACGCTGTTGTTCACGGCCTACTTCGTTCCCACCAAGGCGGGCGAGACGCTGATGGAGGGCCCATTGCTTCGCGTGTACCTTCAGGCGGCGAACCGCGGATCGCGCAGCATGGACGACCTGTTCGACATGATAGGGCCCGCCACGTCGCGCATTCCGGCGGAGCTGGCGACGCGCGCGCGCAAGGTCAACGTGCTGCCGCTTCCCGCGCGCAGCGACAAGGCCATCGAGCAGATCATCGGCGACAGCATTTCGATCCGCGTGGAGACGGACCGCGACAAGCTCGCCAAGCGCGAGTTGCTGACCCTCAAGCTCATCGTGCAGGGTAAGGGATTCCTCGACCTCCTTTCGGCGCCGCGACTTCCCGATTTCCCCAACCTGTCGCGCATCGACTCCAGCACCAAGTCCGTCTTCGCGGTCGATCGCGGAGAGCTGGTGGCCGAGAAGACTTTCGAGTACGTCTATCAGGCCACGGACGCGGGCGATATTCGCATCCCCGAACTGACGTTCGACGTGTTTAACCCCCGCAACAAGCGCCAGTCGGCGGAGCTGACGGCGCCGCTCGACATCAAGATCCTCCCCGACAACGCGGAGACGCTGCGCATCGGCGGAACCGCCGCCGAGGTGGCCGACGCGCCCGCCGCCCAGCGCGAACGCGCCAAGGCGCGCGAGCTTGGCCGAGACGTGGCCTACATCGACACGCGCCCCCTGGTGGTGGCGGCGATTCCCGCGCGCAATCCGTTCTTTACGGAGCCGTGGTTCTGGGCCAGCCAGCTTGTCCCGCTGATCGCCTCGCTGGGCCTTGGCATCGTCATGATGCGCAGGAACAAGGGCGTCGTGGAAACCGCAGCCACGCGCCGCAAGAAGGGCAAGCGCGCGGCAGACACCGCGCTGCGCGCCGCGCGGGGACAGCTTTCGGCCTCGGATCGCGAGCAATTCCATGCCACCCTCGCCAACGGCATCATGGAATTCGTGGCCCCGATCGTCGGGCGCGCGTCCAAGGGCCTCACGATGGAGCAGGCTTGCGCGCTGCTGGGCGAGCGCGGCTGCGCGGAGGAAACCACCGCGCGCCTGGCCGAGCTGATAGGGCGCGCCGACGCAGCGCGCTACTCGCCCGTTGGCGACACGCCGGAGTCGCGAGGCAAGGCGCTCTCCGACGCGGAGTCGCTGCTGGATCAGCTCCAGCGGGAGGCCAAGGCATGAGGATTCTTTTCGTTCTCGTCTTCCTCGCGCTTACCGCGGCTGGCGCCCATGCACAGGAGAATGCCCCCGCCCCCGCCGCAGCGCCGGGACTGTCCGCGCGCGTGGAGGGGATCAAGGACCTCGCCGACGCGCAGGACCGCATGGAGCGCGCGCATCTCGCCTTCGAGCGAGGCGATTCGCGCGAGGCACTTGAACTCTACCTCGCCGTCGCGCGCAGCCGCTTCGCCAACGCCGGCGTGTGGGCCAACGCGGGCACGGCGGCCTATCGAAGCGGAGACACGGGCCGCGCGGTGCTTTTCTACAGCCGGGCACTCAAGATGGACCCCGCCTACGATTTCGCGCGCAACAGCCTTGCGGTCATTTCGCCCACCACCAACGACCGCGACCAAGGATTCGGAACGGAACTGGCCGGGGCGCTCTTTCACCGGACAACACCCGGGGGATGGGTGATCGCGGCCCAGGTTTTCTTCCTGTTCATCTGCCTTGCCATCGCCAAGACGCTAGGCGCCCGCGACCGCGACGCCCGGGGGCACTGGGGCGCGATTCTCTGCTGGTCGGCGGGATTGTATGCTCTCTGCCTGGGCGTCGGCATCGCCAACTACCGCTTCCGCATCGGGCCCGCCGGCGCCGTCGTCGTCGCCGACAAGGCCATCAGCCGCAGCGAGCCGCGCACCGGGGCCACCGCGCAACTGGAGCTTCCCGCCGGCACGATCCTGACGCTGACTGGCGACCCGACCCGCGGATTCGTGCGGTTTCAGCTCGCAGACGGCAGCGACGGGTTCATTTCCACCGAAGAGATTGAGCGGATCTGACAGGGCGAAGCGGCGGAATCGCTTCCCTCTGCCCTATGGGTTATTCAGATATTATAAATCCATGATATTGATTTTATCCGATTTGTGGCCCCATCGCGCTTGATCCGGCGGGGAAATGGTCCCACATTCCTTGTGAAGCTTATCGCAAGCCGGAGGCGCCCACGAATTGGAACTTCTCACCGACGTCGTCTTTCTATCCCGTCTCCAGTTTGCCTTCACCATCATGTTCCACTATCTGTTTCCGCCGCTGTCGATCGGGCTGGGGGCGCTGCTTGTGATCATGGAGGGGATGTTCCTTTGGACGAAGCTCCCGATCTACGAGACGATGACGAAGTTCTGGGTGAAGGTCTTCGCGCTGAATTTCAGCTTGGGCGTGGCGACGGGAATCGTAATGGAATTTCAGTTCGGCACGAACTGGGCGACCTACTCGCGCTTCGTGGGAGACATCTTCGGCTCGGCGCTGGCGGCGGAGGGAATCTTCGCCTTCTTCCTGGAGTCGGGCTTCCTCGCCGTGCTTGTGTTCGGGTGGAATCGCGTCTCGCCCAGGATGCACTTTTTCTCCACTATCATGGTGTTCCTAGGGTCGGTATTCTCCGCCGTGTGGATCGTGATTGCAAATAGCTGGCAGCAGACCCCCGCCGGCTATCACATCGTGGACAAGATGGGAAACATCATCGCGCGCGAGGGCGAGCCGTACACCTTCGATCCCTTCGCAGCCGGGGTGCAGCCGAGGGCGGAGATCACGGATTTCTGGGCGATGGTTTTCAATCCCTCCAGCATGATGCGCATCTATCACGTGGTGATGGGCGCGTTCGTGCTGGCGGCGTTTGTGGTGATGAGCGTCTGCGCGTGGTATCTGCTCAAGCGGCGGCACGAGGACTTTGCGCGGCGCTGTTTCAAGATCGCGCTGGTCTTTGGCGCGGCATGCTCGCTGATCCAGATCCTGCTCGGCTCGCTGAGCGCGGAGATCGTGGCCAAGCACCAGCCGGCGAAGCTGGCGGCGCTGGAGGGGATCTTTAGGACCGAGGAATCCACGCCCGCCTATCTGTTTGGCTGGCCCGTCAAGAGCACGGGCGAGGTTAAGTTTGGGGTTCCGATTCCCGGGGCGCTCAGCTTTCTGGTACACGGCGATTTCAAGACGCCGGTGACGGGGCTCGACAAGTTTGCGCCGGAGGACCAGCCGCCAGTCTGGCTGCCATTCCAGATGTATCACCTGATGGTGGGGCTGGGGCTCTACTTTGCGGGGATCACGCTGCTGGGGTGTTTCTACCTCTGGCGCGGGACGCTTTTCGAGAAGCGATGGCTCCTCTGGATCTTCGTCTTCTCGGTGGTGCTGCCGTATATCGCCAACCAGGCGGGCTGGATCGCGGCGGAGGTCGGCCGCCAGCCGTGGATCGTGTACAATTTGCTTCGCACGAGTCAGGGATTTTCCAAGGCTGTGGGCGCGGAGGCGGTGATGGCGTCGCTGATCATGTTCACGCTGATCTACTCGCTGCTGTTCGCGCTGTTCATCTATCTGCTGGACCGCAAGATCAAGCACGGGCCCGAGGACGACGGCACCGAGGCGCCGGGCGGACCCGCGGCGTCGCTGGAGGAAGTGGCAACGCTTCGCGGCCCCGGTCGCGGACATCTGGCAACCGGCGAAGAGGAAAATTGACCATGCTCGATCTGAACCTGATCTGGTTTATTCTGTTGGGCGTCCTGCTTATCGGCTATGCGATTCTGGATGGCTTCGATCTGGGCGTGGGCGCACTGCATCTCTTCAGCAAGGGCGACACGGAACGGCGCACGCTGATGAATTCGATCGGCCCCGTTTGGGACGGCAACGAGGTCTGGCTGGTGACGGCGGGCGGGGCGCTCTTTGCCGCGTTTCCCCACGCCTACGCCACGGCGTTCTCGGGATTCTATCTCGCGTTCATGGCGCTGCTGTTCGCGTTGATCTTCCGCGCGGTGGCGCTGGAGTTCCGCAGCAAGGAACCGATGGCGTGGTGGCGCCAGCTCTGGGACGTGAGCTTCTGCGTCTCGAGCACCGTGGCGGCGATCCTCTTTGGCGTGGCCGTCGGCAACCTGATCGTGGGAATGCCGATCGGCGAGGACATGGAGTACCAGGGGACGTTCCTGCAACTGCTGAACCCCTACGCGCTGCTTGTCGGCGTCTTCAACCTCTCGCTGTTCACGATGCATGGCGCGATCTATCTCTACCTCAAGACGGAGGGCGAGACGCAGGCCAAGGCCAAGCGCTGGATCTACCGCGCCTTCTTCGCGTTCGTCGCGCTGTACCTGACGACGACGATCGCAACGCTAATCGCGTATCCGCGCCTGGTGGAAAATTTCCGCACGTTCTGGTGGGCGTGGGTCGTGGCGCTGCTGAACGCGCTCGCCATCGCCAACATCCCGCGCGCGCTGCACCGGAACCTGCCGTTCCGGGCCTTCGTGTCGAGCTGCTGCACCATCGCCGGGCTGATCTTCCTGTTCGGCATCGGGTCCTACCCGAATCTGATGTTCTCCACCCTCGACCCCGCATGGAGCCTCACGCTCGCCAACGCCGCCTCCTCCCAGAAGACCCTCGGCATCATGCTAATCATCGCGATCCTTGGTCTGCCGTGCGTGCTTGCATATACAATCAGCATCTACTGGATCTTCAGGGGGAAGGTGCAGATGGATCGGTTTAGTTATTGAGCGGCAGGGAGAGGCAGAGAACCGGGGGGGGCGGTAAAAACGGTAAAAAAGGTAAAAGCGGTAAAAGCGGGAAAGGCGGGAACGGCGAGAGGGTTCGGGATCGATGCGACCAAGGGGTTGAGCCCCGCCGTTCCCGCCTTTTCCCGAAGCGCCAAGGGAGGCAGACCGGCGACAGCAGGGGCTTCTTGCCCGATCGGAGGCCGGAGTCCTGTATATCCGTTGCCCCGGGGGCACTATGGGGGTTGGGTTGGCGCCATTCCAACCGATGGAGCCGCAACGCGATGAGTACCCCCCCCAAGCCTGTTCCCGTGACGATTGCCTATGGCGATGGCATCGGTCCAGAGATCATGGAGGCCGCCCTCCGCGTGCTGGACGCGGCGGGCGCGGCCCTCGAGAAGGAAGTGATCGAGATCGGCGAGAAGAAGTACATCGCCGGGCATCCTTCGGGAATCGATGCCGCGGCGTGGGAATCCCTGCGCCGGACGAAGCTCTTCCTGAAGGCCCCCATTACCACGCCCCAGGGCGGCGGCTACAAGAGCCTCAACGTCACCATCCGCAAGACCCTCGGCCTATACTCCAACGTGCGCCCGTGCCGGTCGCTCTCTCCCTTCGTCGCCACCAAGCACCCGATCATGGATATGGTGATCGTGCGGGAGAACGAGGAAGACACCTACGCCGGCATCGAGCATCGCCAGACCGACCAGGTGGTGCAGTGCCTGAAGCTGATCTCCCGCCCCGGCTGCGAGAAGATCGTCCGCTACGCCTTCGAGTACGCCCGCGCGAACGGGCGCAAGAAGGTGACCTGCTTCACCAAAGACAACATCATGAAGCTGACCGACGGCCTGTTCCACCACGTCTTCGACGAGATCGCCGCCGACTATCCCGAACTGGCGCACGAACACTGGATCGTCGACATCGGCGCGGCGAAGCTGGCCGACACCCCCGAGGCGTTCGATGTGATCGTCATGCCGAACCTCTACGGCGACATCCTCTCCGACGTGGCGGCGCAGATCGCCGGGTCGGTGGGGCTGGCCGGTTCGGCGAACATCGGCGAGCACGGCGCGATGTTCGAGGCGATCCACGGCTCGGCCCCGCGCCGCGCCGGGCAGGATGTCGCCAATCCGTCCGGCCTGCTCCTGGCCGGGGTGATGATGCTCGTCCATATCGGGCAGGCGGATGTGGCGGAGCGCGTCCATAACGCCTGGCTACGCACGATCGAGGATGGTATCCATACCTACGATCTCCCCGACGCGGGGGTCAGCAAGGCGCGCGTCGGCACCCGCGCCTTCGCCGAGGCCGTCATCGCGCGCCTCGGGCAGCGCCCCGCGACCCTCCCCACCGTCAGCTACGCCGCCGCGCCCGCCGCCGCGCCCCGGCCCTGGCGGGCCGCGACCCGGCCCCCCGCGACGAAGGCGCTCGTCGGCGTCGATCTCTTCCTCGATT
>JBBQYG010000208.1:0-6565 GCA_038208905.1 Candidatus Sumerlaeia bacterium
GTTGCACGAGCACCAACGGACCTCGGCGCCGAGGGCGACGAGCGTCTCGATCAGCACGGCGGTCTGAATCGTCATGTGCAGCGAGCCCGTGATGCGGCAGCCGGCCAGGGGCTTCTGCTTCCCATACTCGGCGCGGCACGCCATCAGGCCCGGCATCTCGCCCTCGGCGATGGTGATTTCCTTGCGGCCAAAGGCCGCATCCTTGATGTCGCGGACCAGATAGGCGGGGGCGGCGACCTTGGGATTTGTGGCTACGCTCATGATGGGACGACCTTTCTCTTGGGGAATCTGGGGTGATGCCTTGGGAGGGGGGCGCCCTCATTTCAAGACATTCGGATACAATGATATGCCCGGCGCCCCGTCAAGGGCTTTCCGCCGGCTCGCGGCCAGAATCGCCGCGTTTCCCCTATCGCCGGAGCCGACCGATGGAATGATCGCCCCATGAAGCTCGCGTTCATCTTTGGCACCCGCCCCGAGGCAATCAAGGTCGCGCCCGTTCTCTTGGAGGCGCGCCGCCGCGCGGGCGTGGAGGCGCTCGGCATCAGCACGGGGCAGCATCGCGACATGCTGAGGCCCGTGCTCGGCCTGTTTGGTATCGAGCCGGATATCGACCTCCAGTTGATGCGCCCCAGCCAGACGCTGGCGGGATTGACGGCGCTCGCGGTGGAATCGGTGACGGCATGTCTCACCGAAACGAAACCCGATGCCGTGATCGTGCAGGGCGACACCACCACGGCGATGGCGGCGGCGTTGGCGGCGTTCTATCTGCGCATTCCCGTGGCCCACATCGAGGCGGGCCTGCGCAGCGATCGCCTCGACGCGCCGTTTCCCGAGGAAGCCAACCGCCGCATCATCAGTCAGCTCGCGAAATGGCATCTGGCGCCGACGCCGGGCGCGGCGGAATTCCTCCGTCGCGACGCGGTACACCTTCTGGGCGGGCGGATCGTGGTGACGGGAAACACCGTGATCGACGCGCTGCTGCTGGCGGTGGCGGCGGTGGAGAAGAATCCCCCCGCCGATCCCGACCTGCGCGCGGCCCACGAATGGAAGGCGCGCGGCGGACGGCTGGTGCTGGTGACAGGCCACCGGCGGGAGAATTTCGGCGAACCGTTCCGCGAGTTCTGCCTTGGCCTCGCCGACATCGCCGAAGCCCACCCGGATTGCCTATTGCTCTATCCCGTGCATCTGAATCCCAACGTGCAGGCCCCCGTGCGCGAGCTGCTTTCGAGCTGTACAAATATACGCCTCGCGCCGCCAGCCGACTACCCCACCTTCGTCGCCATGATGCAGGCGGCGGACCTGATCATCACCGACAGCGGCGGCGTGCAGGAGGAGGCCCCCGCCCTCGGCAAGCCCGTCCTCGTCACTCGCGACGTGACCGAGCGCCCCGAGGCCGTCGCCGCCGGCGGCGTCATCCTGGTGGGCCCGCATCGCGAGGCGCTCCGCCGGGAGGCCGCGCGCCTCCTCTCCGATCGCGATGTCTATACACGCATGGCCGTGCCGCGCTTTCCCTATGGCGACGGAAAGGCCGCTGCGCGTTGCGTGGATGCGATCATTGAGAGATAGCCCGAGCCGATGAGCCAACAAGGCCCACAAAAAAAAAGAGATTCACCACAGAGGACACAGAGAGCACAGAGTAAAGGCGGTGGCGCCACTTCTCCCCTATAGCAGTTCTCGAAAGTCATGTCGCGAAACGGGGGGTCGTAAAAGGGTAGCGTGGGCGTACCGCCCGCGCCGTAGGCAGACGCGGCCACGAGGAACCCGGGATGCCGACGGGGCTCGGGCGGGACGCCCAAGCTACCCTAGAATGCGACAGGACTTTCGAAAGTCACTCTAAAAGCGCAATACCGCACGCCAGCAGCGCCTGCCCAACAGACCACCCACAGATTCCCATAATTCTACTTCAAAGCATCAACACCAGCGAACTCACTTTCGGCTCTATTTCCTCTGTGTTCTCTGTGCTCTCTGTGGTGAATGCCTTTTTAAAGGGCTGACTTGACTGTTTCATTTCAAGTGCCTCCCACGCTACCATCGTCCCCGCCGCTCTCGCCGCGCCTCCGGCGCCGAATACTGCACATAGACCCAGTACGCCGCCCCGATCAGCGGCACCGCCAGCACACAAACGATCCACAGAATCCGAGGCGTCGTCGCCCGAAGGCGCCGCATGATGTCCCAAATCGCCACCGCGTCGGCGACCAGGACGAGGACGAGGAAGAGGTCGGTCAATTGGGGAATGGGAAATCGGGAATTGGGAATGGCAGGAGTGGAGTGGTAGCCGACGGGATGGCACAGGGTCCATCCATTCCCCATTCCCTATTCCCCATTCCCCAATTGTTACTCCACATTGGCAATCTGCTCCTTCATGCTTTCCGCGTGGTTCTTGAGTTCGAGGACTTGGCGGGTGATTTCGAGGTCGCGGCCCTTGCTGCCGATGGTGTTGATTTCGCGGAGGATTTCCTGGTTGAGGAAGTCGAGGGCGCGGCCGCGGGCTTCGCCGCCGGCGGAGGAGAGGAGTTCCTCCAGCCGGTCGAGGTGGGCGCCTAGGCGGGTGACCTCCTCGGAAAGGTCGGCCTTGTCGGCGAAGAGCGCGACCTCCTGCTCCAGCCGACCCGAATCGAGGTTGATGCCTTTGGGGCCGAGCAAGTCCGCAATCCGATCCTGAAGCTTCTGGCGATAGCGCTCGACCACCTGGTGGCGAAACTCGGCCACGGTGGAGTGGCAGGCGCGCATCTGGGCAAGGATTGCGAGTAGCGCCTCGCGGAGAACGTGGCCCTCGCGGCGACGGTCGGTCTCCATCGACTTGCTCGCCTCCTCCAGCGCGTCCTCCATCAGCTTGGTCATCTCGTCGAGGCGGGACGGATCCTGCAGCGCGATCACAACGCCGGAAATTCCGAGGAGGTCCTCCGGCTTGGCCTCGTGTCCGCGAGAGCGGCAGAAATCCTCCAGCCGCTCCACCAGCGCCTCGTTGATTTCATAGCGCTGCGTGGCGCCGGGAATCGGCTCGAAGCGGACATCGACGTAGAGCTTGCCGCGGGTGAAGCGCTTCTGGATTCCCGCGCGGGCGGCTGGCTCCAGCGCGGAGAGCTCCTGTGGCAGCCGCACGACGAGGTCGAGAAAGCGGCTGTTGACGCTGCGCATCTCGACCGAGAGCGCCCCCAGCGTTGGCGAGCCACACCGGCCCGATCCGAAACCCGTCATGCTGTTCATGGGCTCGTCAGCCTTTCAACGACTGGAGTTTGGCCTCGATGGCCGCCATGTCGGACTCGTAGGCGCGGAGCTTCTCGCGCTCCTTCTCCACCACCGGGGCCGGTGCGCTATTGGCGAACTTTTCGTTGGAGAGCTTGGCGCTGGTCACGTCCCAGCCCTTGCGCAGGCGGAGCAGTTCCTTGCTGAGGCGCGCGCCCTCCTGCTCGCGAAGCGCGGCGGGAAGGAGCACCTGCAGCGTGAGCGCACCGCTGACAAAGGTGCTGGCAAACGGCGCGGGGGCGTGATGCTCCGCAACGGTCAGCGCGGCTACCCCCGCGAGGGCCTGAACCTGAGGCGCGGCACTCTCAAGAAGCGACCGCGTGGCTGGATCGGCGTGCTGGGCAAGGACGTCGATCTTCATCTCCAGCGGAACGCCCATCTCTCCGCGGATGTTGCGGATGCCGCCGATGATGACCTTGAGGAAGTCGATCTCCGCACAGGCGGCGGGATCGCGGAACGTGCGGTCCGTGGGCCACGGCGCCACGCAGAGCGAGATGCCGTGGAAGCCATCGCGGAATCCGAGGACCTTGCCGGCCTCGGCGGGCGCGGGGGCCTCTGGCACTTTCTCTCCGGCGGCGGCGCCGGTCAGGCGCTCGCGCAGGAGGTGCCAGATTTCCTCGGTCGCAAACGGGATCACCGGGTGCAGCAGGCGGAGTACCTGCTCCAGCACGGAGAGGAGGACCACCTTCGCGGCGACGCTGGTGCAGGAGCCGTCCTTCAGATAGACGCGGCCCTTCACAAGCTCCAGATACCAATCGCAGTACTCGTCCCACAGGAAACGATAGATCGCCGCGATGTACTGGTCGAATTCGTAGCGCGAAAGCGCCGTGGTCGCAGCGTCTATACACTCGGAGAGGCGAGAGAGTATCCAGCGGTCCTCGCGCGCGAGGCCCTCCGCCAGGATGCCGCCGCGGAACTGCTCCGGCGTGATGGACTCTGTCGCGGCGAGGACGAATCGCGAGGCGTTCCAGAGCTTGTTGATGAAGTTGCGATAGCCAGAGATGCGCTGGCGGTCGATCTCGATGGTGCGGCCCTGTCCGCTATACGCGACCAGGGATATACGCACGGAATCGACGCCAAAGAGGTCGAACATCTCGATGGGATCGATGACGTTCCCCTTGGACTTGGACATCTTCTCCCACTTGACCTCCATGTCCTTGGGCGGCTGCTCCATCTCGTCCAGGCCAAGGCGCATGCGCTCCGCCGGGGGGACCAATTCCATGTCTCCGCCGCGGCGACGGTAATAGGACTTCCCGAAAATCAGCCCGTGCAGGAACACGTCGGCGAAGGGGCGCTGACCCGTGAGGCCATAGGACATCATCATCATGCGCGCGACCCAGAAGAACAGGATGTCGTGGCCGGTGACGAGGACGGAGGTGGGGAAATACGTGCGCAGGTCCGCGGTCTTCTCGGGCCAGCCCATCGTGCTGAAGGGCCACAGGCCGCTGGAAAACCACGTGTCGAGCACGTCGTTGTCCTGCTCCCACGCGGCGGGATTCGCGGCGACCTCGGGCGGCACGCCGTCGCCATCCCAGCAGATCATTGTGCCGCTGCCGTCCTTGGCGTGCCAGATGGGAATGCGGTGTCCCCACCAGAGCTGGCGGCTGATGCACCAGTCGCGGAGGTTCTCCATCCACGCGAAAAAGGTGTTCTCCTGGTGCTTCGGCGCGATGCGGATTTCGCCATCGCGCACGGCGCGGACGGCGCGTTCGGCCAGCGGCGCGACCTTGACGAACCACTGGTCGGAAATGCGCGGCTCCACGATGGCCTTTGACCGATAGCCGCGCCCCACGCGGTGGGGGTGCTTCTCGATGCGTTCGAGCAGGCCCGCCGCCTTGAGGTCGGCGACGATGCGCTCGCGCGCGTCATAGCGGTCGAGCCCGCGATAGTCCTCCGGCGCGCTCTCGTTCAGGCGGGCGTCGTCGGTGAAGATGTTGATCAGAACAAGGCCGTGGCGCTGGCCGCAGGCGAAGTCGTTGGGATCGTGGGCGGGGGTGATCTTCACCATGCCGCTGCCGAAATCCTTCTTCACAAAATCGTCGGCGATAATCGGGATGCGGCGCCCCGTCAGCGGGAGCTCCACCATCTGGCCGATGGACGCGGCATAGCGCTCGTCCGTTGGGTTCACCGCCACCGCCACGTCGCCAAGCAGCGTCTCAGGCCGCGTGGTCGCCACCACGGCGAACTGCCCGCTGCCGTCGGCGAAGGGATACTTGATATGCCAGAGCGTCCCCTCCTCGTCCTCGTACTCCACCTCGTCGTCGGCCAGCGCCGTCAGCGAAACGGGGTCCCAGTTCACCATGTACTTGCCGCGATAGACGAGCCCCTGATCGAAGAGCATCTTGAACGCCACGCGGACGGCGTGGGCGCGGGGCTCGTCCAGCGTGAAGGCCTCGCGCTCCCAATCGACGGAGCAGCCGAGCAGCTTGATCTGGTTGGTAATGCGCGCGTGGTACTCGTGCTTCCACTTCCACACCTCGGCCACAAAGGCCTCGCGGCCCATCTCCTGCCGCGTGCGGCCCTCCGCGCGGAGCTTCTCCACCACCACGTGCTGCGTCGCGATGCCGGCGTGGTCGGTGCCCGGCACCCACAGGACGTTCTCACCCAGCATCCGGTGATGGCGAATCAACACGTCCTGAATCGTCTGGACCAGCCCATGCCCCAGATGCAGCACCCCCGTCACATTGGGCGGCGGAATCACGATCGAATAGGCGGGCGCCGTGGAGGTGTTGTCGGCGTGAAAGAGCCGATGCTCCTCCCAATGCCGGCGCCACCGGTCCTCGGCGTCCCTGGGCTGGAAGTTCTTGGGCAATTCGCTGGCAGGCGTGACGGCCATCTAGGGGAGTCCATTCGCGGTTTCTTCGCCACCACTGCGGCGAAGGGCCGGGAGTGAACCAAACGCACGCCGATGGCGTCAACCGCGCGGGAGGGGGGCGCGATGCGCTGGTGATCCTTCAAGTGCCCAACAATTTTAGACCCGGTCATTCGGACCCGCGGAAGAACTGTAGCGGGCAAGGGAGGCGAACGAGTCGGGCATCATCGTCGCCGACCCCCCCGGCCCGCGCACCAAGCCCCCCACCGCCGAGCAACTACTCGTCCAGGCCTTCTTCTCCGTCGCCAGCAAGCAGTGGAAGAACCTCACCGACCCCCAGCGCGCCGGTTGGAAAACCTACGCGAAGAACTACTTTCCCTTCGATCAGGACGGCACCGGCGACGGCCCCAGCGGCCAGGTCGTGTGCCTGAAAGCCGCATGGTATCAGCAGGCCATCGGAGCAGCCCTCCCCGTTACCGCGCCCATCGTCGCGCCTCCCGCCGGACC
>JBBQYG010000209.1:0-6438 GCA_038208905.1 Candidatus Sumerlaeia bacterium
TTCGCCGGAGAGACGCACCCGCTCCGTCGCAAAGAGCGCGGGCGCGGGGAATCCGCGCTGTCCGTAAACGCGCGGCAGATACACACCGGGGTCGAGATGGGCGAGCCCCGCCACCTCCGCCGCGCGGCGACAGATGGGGCGGCCCGCGCCGGGAAAGCCCGCGACGATGCGGGCGACAGCGCGACCGCCGCGCGACTCCCACGCGGAGAGCTCGCCACGCAGGAGAATGGTCGCTTCCGCGTCGTCGCCCAGCAACTCCAGCGTCGCGCGCGGAGCGGGTTCGCCCAATCGCATGGCGCGTTCCACGGCGGCGCTCTCAGCGGCGCTGGCGGCGACTTCGATTTCCGCCATCGCGGAGAATGCGATGCGGGGCCCGGGATCGAACGCGAGTTCGCGGCGTTGCTCCAGCGTCGGCGGCGCGAGGATCTCCGAGGACGCGAAGACTTCGTCGCCATTTTCCAGCTCGGAGGTGAGCCGCCAGCGGTCGATCCGCGAGCCATCAAGTGGTGGGTGAATATCGGCGATGGAGGCGGTCACGGCGATACCTCCTCGAAGGCGGAGAAGTCAGTGGCGTGCCGCGCGATGAAGCGAAGTGCCAGGCGCGTGGATGAAATCTCCTCTCGGCTGGGCGTCACCTCCGCCAGCGACAAGTCGGCGCGTGCCAGCAGCAGCGATGGACGCGCGCCGTGGGCCAGGCGGTAGGCCACCCACTGCGCCAGCAGCGTGGCCGGCGGATGGGGGAGCGCCAGCTCCAGCTCGAACGATTCCGCGTGGATGCGGTGAAGCCTGCGCCTCCCGTCGAGCGCTTCGGTCAGCGGCGACGACTCGCGCGGCGTATAGACAACGGATTCGGCGGCGGCCTCCGGCAGGAGGAACGGCTGGTCCACGCGATACAGAAAGCTCTGGGCCGGGAAGTCGCGAAGCAGCGCGTGCTCCACCGCCAGCGTCGGATCCACCGACTCCACCGCGCCGAGGTACTGCGACATCGTGGGCGTCACGATGACGAGGCGGTCGCCGACCTCGGGCGGATTGTCTGCCAACTCCAGCTCGCCCAAGTCGCGCGTGCCTTCATCCGCCGCGTCGATCATCACCGCCGCAACTTCCACCCGGGCAAAGAGCGCCTGGGGATAGGCCCCCGCGGGCGTCCACGGCTCCACAAGCTCCTCGCGCCAGAGGTCCGCATCGGGCGATCGCGGGAGCAGCCGTGCGTTGGCGCAGCTCCACGGCCAGCCCGCGAGCGTTTCCCTGAGCGCATCGGCGGATGTATAGACACCCAGCGCCCCGATGCGCCGGGCGGCGTCGTCGCGAAGGTCGCCCTGGGCAAAGACAACCTCCCACCGGAGCACGGCGCCGTCGATGGCGACGAGACGGATGCGGATCTCCGGCAACGACACCACGCCGCTTCCCCGCGCCGCCGCGTGGTCCAGCAGGGACGGAACCACGCGGTGGCCGGGAAACAGGTCGCGGAGGAACTCGGCGAGGCGTGCCTCGCGCTGAACGAGCGTCATCATGGCGGCGTGGCCTCAGAGGGATTTCAGGCGCGGAATGCGGTGAAGCGGCGCGTCGGTATCGACCGAGGCAATACGTGCCGGCGTGAGCCCCGGCACCACGCGCGTGCCGTCGCCAATCTGGCGGAGAACATCGCGCGCCCGGTCGGCGCGATGCCGCCACACCTCCGGCAGCACCTCGCGCCGCCGGTGGAACAGCGCCTCCGCCGCCAGCGTCGCGGCCAGGTCCTCCAGGTGCGGAGTCAACACGGCGTCCTCCGCGAGGCCCGCCCGCGCCAGCTCCACGCGCACGGCCCGCTCGCCGATCGCCAGCACCTCCGCCAACACCGCCGCATCGGCCAACCCGTCGCCGTCGTCGTCAGACAATGCCGCCACCGTGGCGGGACCCAGGATGTGGAGAAGGCGGGTGGGAGAGAGCATGGGTAACTCCTTGGAATGGGAAAGGCGGGAACGGCGGGAACGGCGGAAAAGGCGGGAGAAGCGGGAACAGCGGGGAGGGGCATGACTGCGGCGCTTGCTGTTGAAACCGCCTTTGCCGCTGTTCCCGCCGTTCCCCGCCGTTACGCCGCGTTCCTCATCACCCACGCCGCGCCCGCGGCCACGATCTTCTGGTCGTAGTACTTCTGGACGCGGATCATGGTGGCCTTGCGGCGTTCCTCGCGCCAGGCGTGGACGGCGACGCCGCGGGCTCCGGCGCTGGCGGTCCATGCAAAGGTGAGGGCGGCAGCGACGCTCTTGAGTCCCGCGCGCGGCGGCACGTGGAGCAGGATCGCTGCGTTCCCCCACACGGGCGCCATCGCGGAGGCCTGGCCGGGTGCGGCGGTGTTCTTCACGGCGCGCGCGATCAGGACGCGCTCCACGTCGAGCAGTTCCGCCAGCGCCGCGGTTCCCACGGCGCCGCTGCCGGTGTACTTCACGCGCTCGGTCACGGTGGGGTGGTTGCGCAGCGCCGTATAGACGGCGAACGGCAGCACGAGGGTGTTGGGCAGGGCCTGCACGGCGGAGAGAATTGCCGCGCGGCCCGCCTCGATATCCTGAAGGGGAACGCCGTCCTCCAGATGGGTCCACGCGCCGTTGTCCTCCACGTCGGCTCCGGGGATGGCGCCCGGCGCGAGGAGCTTCGCCGCCAGCGCGATCTCCTGGTTGAGGAGGATGCGGTCGGTCAGGAACTCCGCGCGGTCGATCTCCGGGCGAAGGGGCGCATCGGCGTTGTCGCGCTCCTCGTCGGGAATCGCCGACTCCAGCGCGTGGTCGTCGCAGTAGTAGGAATCGCTGCTGAGCTGGAAATCGACCTCCGCCGCCTCGGCCCCGGGCGCGCGCCCATCGGCCGTCTGGCGAAACCGGTCGCGCGCCGCGTCATACACGAAATAGCGGTCGCTCTGGCGCCGCACGCCGACCTCCGGCGCGATCATCGGCGCGATATAGCCATCGTTGCGATACGCGATGCTCACGTTGGTCAACGCGGCATCGAAGTGGACGGTGGAAACGTCGGGCATTGGGAACTCCTTCGGAGTAGGGAACGGGGAATTGGGAATGGTTGAGGCAGGCAGGAGGCGGCAGCGGGCGATGGAGAAGCGGAAGGGGCATGGTCACCATTCCCCATTCCCCATTCCCGTTCCCAACGCCCGTCAGGGCGTGAGGAACACGTCGATCAGGTCGCCCGCCTGGGTGGCCGCGTGCTCGGCGGTACCGAGGGGGTTCAGGGTGGCGGGGATGTTGCCGGCGTGGGCGCTGGCGGCGGAGAGGACGGTGGCATCGACGGCAGAGCCGCCGCGGATCGCGCGGACGAGCTTGGAGAGCACGGCGTCCCCGTTCACGCTGGCGACAAGGCTGGCGACGGTCTCCGTCACTTCCTCCTCGTCGAGCGAGAGCGTCAGGCGGAGCCTGTGGGCGTTGAACTCCCACTCGAAGGTTCCGTCTGCCTCCGGCTCGTGCAGCTCAACCTCGATGGCGGCGGAAAAGCTGACGAGGTCCAGCCACTCGATGATGATTTCGCTGACGCCGGAGCCCAGCACGAAGCGCGGCTTGGCGAGCTGGGCGACGCGGCCCGCCGTGTCGGCGATGCACACGGGCGCGCCCGCGGCGATGGCTCCGGCGGCGACGGCCTGGGCGATGCCCAGGCGGCGGATGGCGACATGGCGACCCGTGCGCGGCTGGGCGTGGGTGGCGATGCCGAGGATGTTGCCGGCGTTGGCGGCGGCGGGGAGGGTACACTCGTCGGCGGTCGTTCCGCGAACGACGACGGCGCCCGCCGGGATGCCGTTCTCCGGCGCGGCGCGATAGGCTTTGTCGAGGACGTAGTGGGACATGGCGATGGATTCTCCTTAGTGCGCGCGCAGCAGCGCGTCGCGATAGGCGAGGGCGGGCTCCGCGGCGACGAGCGCCAGGGCCGCGCGGTGGCGGGCGAGGGATTCGGGCGACGCGCCCGAAAGTGGATCCTCCGCAAAGGAGGCGGTTTCGGTGCGGCTCGCTTCGCCAAAGGAAACCGGCGGCGCGGCGGCCAGATGACCGGCGAGAACGTCGAACTGAGGCGTGCCATCCAGCGCCTGGAACACCGCCAGCAGGCCATTGCGCTCCCACTGGGGGTTCCAGCGCCCGGCGGAGAGGAGGCGCTCCTTCGCCGACTGCGCCACGCCGACCTCTTCCTCGAACGACGCCACGGAATCCGCCGTCTCCGCGAACTCCGGATCGGCGAGGCCCTTCACCTCCGGAGCCGCCGCGCCAAGAAAGCTGACGGCTTTCAGGTACGGCCGCCCCGTCGCGGAGAAGCGGCGGTAGATCTCCACGCTACGCTTGCGGAAGGCGCCCGCGCCGATGGCCTCCGCAAGCGAGGGGCTGATGCGCCCCAGCGTCGCCACCAGGCGGTCGCCCAGAGCGCGCAGGCCAAGCACCCACCCGTGGGCGGGGCCGCTCTGCGCGTGGTCGATGGTCACGGGGGCCTCGTGCTCCCGCGGGTTATAGTCGGCGGCGATCGCGTCCAGATCCGCCGCCGTATAGACACCGCGCTCGCCATAGTCGCCGGCGCGGAAGACTTCCACATCGATCAGGTTGGGGGTGGTGAGCATTCGAGGGCTCCTTTGCAAGATGGGAAAGGCGGGAAATACGGGAACGGCGTGGATGGCTGGGGGGGGACTCCTTTGCACAAGTAGATGTGTCCTATCCGTCTTATCGGAGCTATTCCGCGCTATCCCGGCGCGACGCCGCGGTCCTCGGGAGAGGCGCTGCCCTTGGGCACATCCACGCCGGGATCGGCGGTGCGGGCGTCGCCCCAGGCCACGGGCGCAAGACCCAGGCGGGCGCGGACCTCGTTGACTGTGAGGATGCCGAACTGCAGATGGTATTGATAGAAGTTGGCGTCGTCGAAGCGCAGCGGGGCCTCCTCGCCCGCGGGGGCGGGGCGGCCGTATCGCTCATAGAAATATCCCTGCGGCAGCGCCACGCCCAGCGACAGCAGCGCGCGATCCACCTCGATGCGCGCGTTCAGGTCCTCGGGGCTTTCCGTCTCGATGCGCAGCAGCGGGCGCGGCGCGGCCGGGCCCAGGTTCAGCTCGCACAGCCACCGCACCAGCGTATCGTCCAGCAACCGCGACAGCAGCCCCGCGTCGGCGTCGATGTAGTCCTGCCTCACGAGCTGGTGAATGCCGCCCAGCGCCAGCGAACCGCTGCGGCGTCCCTCGCCACTCGTCAGCGTCGCGCCCAGGACGATCTTGCTCATCTCGTCGTTACACCAGTCCAGAAAGGCCTGATACGATTGCGTGCCGTTCCCGCGCGCCTGCTCCAGCAGGCGGATGTTGACGCTCTCCGGCAGCACGACGCCGGACTCCGTCTGGAGCGCCTCCAGAATATCGCGCAGCGTGCGGCGCTCCTCCGCCGTGGTGCCCGGACCATAGGTCGCAATCGCTGTGGGAGATCCGTAACGCTCGTTGAAAACGGCCCAGAACTTCAGCGCGTTCTTCTTGAACCAGTAGTACCAATAGGCGCGCTGGCACAGGCCGCGTCCGTAGGGATTCCGCGCGTCGGCGCCAAAGCGAAAGAGGATGAACTTGCGCGGCGGCGGCGCAAAGGCGCGCGTGGGCGATTCCGCCGCGCGGCCCGGACCCGGCATCGGCGCATCGCCGGATTCCGACGACGCGCGAAACGGAGGCGAGAGAAGCGAGAGCCCACCCGCGCCGCCGAGGTGAAACCACTCCTGCGGATGCGCGATCCAGTCCACGACCGAAAGGCGGCCCGCGGCGTCGTAGTCCCACACCAGCTCCACCACGGCAAAGCCGCGCGCGATTCCCTCCAGCAACGCGCGCAGCAACTCTTCCTGGCGCGGGATCGCGTCCAGCAGCCGCGCCACCACGTCGGCGGCCTCCCGCGCGGCCCCGTTGGCGGGTGCCGCGGGGACCACGCGACGCGGCAGGCCGAGAAGCCCGTTCAGGCGCGTCTGTAAAATGGAATAGAGATGGCCGTGTTTTCGTTGACTACATCAATAGAAATACCGTGTCTTGCTCGCACAGGAGACCGCCGCCATGCCCCTCGCCTACAGCTACATCCGCTTTTCGACCGCCCGTCAGGCTGACGGGGAGAGCCTCAACAGGCAGACCCGTGGAACCAACGAGTGGTGCGCCGCCAACGGCTATCAGCTCGTTCGGGCTTACGAAGACCTAGGCGTCAGCGCACGGAAGGGGAAGAACTCGACCGAGGGGGCCCTCGCTCAGTTCATCGCCGCCGTGCGATCCGGCAAAGTTCCCTTAGGTTCCGCCCTCGTGGTCGAGCAGCTCGACCGCCTGTCCCGGGACGCTGTCCGGCGAGCGGTACGCCTCTTCCTTGAGATCATGGACCTCGGAATCGACGTGGTGACGGTCGGCGACGGAAGGGTCTACCGTCACGACAAGTGCGAGTTGATCGACGTCATCAGCGCCGTCGTCTTCTTGTCTGCCGCCCA
>JBBQYG010000210.1:0-6295 GCA_038208905.1 Candidatus Sumerlaeia bacterium
GACTCTCGAAAGTCCTGTCGTATTCCAACGTAGCTTGGGCGTCTCGCCCGAGCCCCGTCGCCCCCACACGCGGGCAAGATGCCCACGATACTCTTTTACGGCGTCCTCCATCGCGACAAGACTTTCGAGAACCGCTCTATGTGTAGGGAGGAGGAACTTCTCCGGGACTGCCTCGAAGAGATGACCGAAGCGATCACCCGCATCGAGACGCGCTTTCGCGGGATCGAGCCCGCATCGGATTTCACGGTTACCGAGTCGGGAGAAATCCGCATGGACGCGATTGCGATGATGCTGGTGTGGCTGGGGGAAAGTGCCCGGCGCGTGGGGAAGCTGGGCGGAGCCCGCAACCTCGATGGATCCGCGGCGGCAAATTGGAAGGGGGCGCGGTCGGGATGCGCAACGTCCTTGCCCACGAGTACGGCCGAATGGACCCGAGCACGGTCTATCTCGTCTGCCGAGACCGAATCCCAGGCTTGGCCGCGACCGTTCGGCAGATCCTGCGGGGTTTGGCGGACGACACTCTCTCCTGAGTTGCCCCTGAGGTGTTTAGGCTGTGTTTGACAATTGCCTTCGGCTTTCCGACGGTTGCGAACCTTCGTCCTGACGCGTCGCCATTCCTCAACGATGAACCACGTCGCCTCGTCATCGGCGCCATCGTCATGACTCGTTCTCGCTCAACGGACCAGCTCGAAGCCATTTATCAATCACAGCCTAGTCCCTCCGGCATTTTCGATCCGCTCCCGGGCTTCTACCCGGACAGCGTCGCCCTAAACTGATCCCGGACGAGCGCGTACTTGAGGAGGCGTAGCAGGAAGTCTTCGAGATCCTCCCACTCGAGGCCCCCACGGGCTGGCAAGGTGCCAAGGTGCAAGCGATCCACTGTCGCCCGGAGTGAGGGATGCTCCTTCATGACAAACCTCATCAGGTCGATCCTCGGGGCCGCTCCGCCTTTCCCCACCGTAATTCGACCATCGTGGACGATTGTCACGCGACCGTTTTGGCAGGAGTGGTACTTCTCCATGCAAAGCTGTATCGAGTTGTGATTGTTCAGCGCGACGATCAGATAGGTTCCCCCCTTGCGGTTCCCGAATGCTGGGTCGGCCGTTTTCGGTGCGCTGGCGACAAGTGATACGTGCATCTCGATTTCCCGACCGCCGTCCCTAACTAGGAACGTACGATAATGACCGTCCCAATTGCCGCCACCGGCATTTCCAAAACGGCGCTCCCTTCGCCCCCAATCCTCCAGAATCGAAATGCCATAGCCGGTCCACGGAAGTGAAGGTTTCGTCGGCTCTTCTCGATCAAACAGGAGGCCCAAGAAATCCATCATGAACGGAACAAGGTCCGCTTGCGACGTACTTACCAACCACTCGCGTTGAACAAGCTCATTCCAGAACTCCTGCACAAACTTCGCATCGGATAAATCGGCAGCGGTTGGTCTCCGAAAGCGTCGCGGCTTGTATGGGACAATTCGCGCGTCCCTCTCCTCGTACTCCTTCCGAGTAGGAATTCTCTCCGTGCGGAGCAGGCTGGATGCTGCTCCGAGCTCCGCGCAATGCAACTGCTGACAGTTCGTCGCGACGACGTATTTCGCGCGCAGCTTCTCTGCATACCTATGGGCTTGGCCTAAGTCGTCGTCGTTGATATACAGCTTCGAAGCCTTGCACTCGACCACGCAGAATGCACTTCCATCATAACCCTGTTTCCACTTCTCCGGGACCGAGCACTCCCAGAGTACGATGTCGGCGCGCTCGCTCGAGTCGTGATGGCGCGTCAGGTTGAACTCGACCGAGACCAACTCCAAGGGCCATCCCACGATGTCTCGCAGCCAGAGCACTACTGATTGCCGGACTCGCTCCTCCGGAGTGTTGGGGACGAGAGAGTTCCGCACGAGACAACGGATGCTGGGCTTATCTGAAGGCGCAGGGAATTCCTGCATGGGGATGGGGCCCCAGTCACATGGGTCTGTGGTCATGGCGAGGGACTATCCTCCTGCGGTGATTTATTCGGATGAAGGCCCGGGAAGCAGCATGCACTTTCACCCCCCCCGCTCACTCAAACCCGTGCTCATCCCCCGGAAACAGGCGCTCGCGGACGTCGCGGCCGTATTTGCGGACGGCGCGGAGGGTGCCGGCGCGCATGTCGACGTATTTGCGGGCAAAGCGGGGGGGGCGTTGGGTGAGGCCGAGGAGGTCGTTCATGACGAGGACCTGGCCGTCGCAGCCGGCTCCGGCGCCGATGCCGATGGTGGGGATTGTCAGCTCGGCGGTGATGCGGCGGGCGACATCGCGGGACATGAGTTCGAGGACGATGGAGAAGGCGCCGGCCTGTTGGACGCCGAGGGCGATCTCGATCAGGTGGTCGGCGTTTTCCACTCCGCGGCCTTGGACCTTGTAGCCGCCGAGCTGGTGGACGGACTGGGGTGTGAGGCCGATGTGGCCCATGACGGGGATTCCGGCATCCACGAGATAGCGGACGGTCTCGACAATGCGCGGGTTGCCGGTTTCGAGTTTCACGGCCTCGGCGCCGCCCTCCTTCATGAGGCGGCCGGCGTTCTCAAGGGTCTCCTTGGGCCCGACCTGAAAGCTCATGAACGGCATGTCGGCGATGAGGAGCGGCCTGCGCGAGCCGCGCGCCACGGCCTGGGTGTGGAGGATCATCATCTCCATCGTCACGGGGAGGGTGGTCTCCATGCCGTGGACCACCATGCCGACGCTGTCGCCCACAAGGATGGCGTCCATCCCGCCCTCGTCGGCCAGGGCGGCCAGCGGCGCGTCATAGGCGGTGAGCACGGCGATGGGGCGGTGGGCGGCCTTGAGCTGCTGGAAGTGCGACACGCGCACCTTGGAAATCATCCCGGGGGGGGCGGGCGGGACGCGGGGCGGCTTGGCGGAGGTGGCTTCGGACAATTCGGGGGGACCCGGGATCTCTAGGTTGGCGTTGAACGGCGGGCATCAGGTCAGCCGGTGTTGCTCGACGCGAGGGGAATCCGCGCGCGCGACTAATGCCGCGTCGGCGGAATCGGCGGGTCCGGCGGGGTGGGCGGCTGGTACTCGCGGAGCTGGATTTCCTCCCACAGGCGGTGGATCTCCGTGCGCGAGTTGGAGGACATCTCCGTGGTGGTGTCGGGGTCCATCTCCTCGTCCAGACTCTCGAGCAGGCGCTGGGCCAGTTCGTGGCGCTCGGTGGCCTTCAGCTTAAGGAGGTCCTGCAAAATCTGGTCAATCGTCATGGGCGCGACTCACGGGCACGTGGGGGTCACTCGGCCTGCGCAGGGGAGCACAGGGCGCGGGATCGCTCAATGGAGTTTTTTTTGGGGGGGGCGGGGGCGCGCGCCTGACCGCGTGTCGGGGCAACCCGAGGGGGCTTGTGGCCAACCTTCGCTCTATCGCGGGCGAAAAACCTTCAGATCCAGTTCCGTGATGGCCCGGTAGTGCTTGGCGTTTCCCGAGAAGAGGGGCTGCTGGGCCTCCACGGCAGTGGCGGCGACGAGGGCGTCCGCCAGTGCCAGCGCCGACTTGAGCGTGTATTCCTCCATATAGACGGCGGCACGATACCCGATGGCCTCGGTCAGCGGAAGCGTCCGAAAGCCCAGATCCTTGAGAAATGACCGAATCAGACCGAGCTCGCGCCGGTCCCGCGTGCCTTGGATCAGCTCCATGTATCCGACAACCGACACAGCGCGTGTACCTGCCTCCTGCACCGCGCGTGCCGCGCGCTCATTTCCCCTCAGGCACCAAATGAGGACATCCGTGTCAAAGATCATTGAACCGACCGCGACGCTGGCGGCGGACGATTTCGGCGGGATCTTCGGGGTTGGGCTGATCGGCCCACATCCCGAAGGCTGGGTGTGCCGAGACCGACTCGGCCAGCGGATGATTGTTGGCGGGGATCACCCGGGCAACCTCGCGGCCCCGCCGCGACAGGCTCACCGCTTCGTTCTTCTCCAATGCTTCCAGCAGTTTTCCCGGGTCCCGCCGTAGCTCCAGAAACGTCATTTTCACGTGGGAGGGCCTCCTTGAAAGACATAGTAGGAGTGTGCATTCGGGGATTCGCTGTCAAGGGGTTCGGCACTGACACTCCTTCTGACGGTGGCATCTGCGCGGGATTTTCCCCTGGCACGCCAGCTATGCTCGCCCCCGCCGCCCCCACCCCATTGACACCCCCGCCACCGCGCCCCGACGATCCCGGCCACTTTAGCCAAGCGGAGCGCCGACCCATGCCATTGCCATCTGTCCACACCCTCGAGAATGGGATGCGGATCGTCCTGGAGCCGGTGGCCTCGGCGTCCACGGCGGCGGCGGGGTTGTGGCTGGGTCAAGGGAGTCGGCACGAGGCGCCGGGCGAGAACGGGATGACGCATTTCGCGGAGCACCTGCTGTTCAAGGGGACGCGGCGCCGGCACTGGGCGGAGATCGCCCGCGCCATCAACCTCTTTGGCGGGCACTTCAACGCCTGCACCAGTTCGGATTGGGTGAAGGTCTATGGCACGGTGATCCGCCGCGACCTGCCGGAGGCGCTGGACCTTCTGGCGGAGATGTTCCTGGACTCCACCTTTCCCGCCAGCGAGGTCACGCGGGAGCGCGAGGTGATCCTGGAGGAAATCGCCCAGTACGAGGACGTGCCGGAGGACCTGTGCTATGAGCACTACACCCAGGCGCTGTTGCTGCCGCATCCCCTCGGGCGGCCCGTGATCGGCACGGAGGAGCTGGTGAGCGGGTTCTCCGCCGGGGCGCTGGCCGACTACTGGAACCGCGTGGTGACGCCGCGGCGCATGATCCTTTCGGTGGCGGGCGCCATCGACGAGGCGGCGGTGCTGGAGCAGGCCAAGCGCCTCTTCGGCGGCCTGACCGGCGGCGAGCCGGGGCAGCACGGCCTGGACCCGGTGGAGGGGCGCCGCCGGCGCGCGATGCTGGACCGCGACTTGGAGCAGGTGAATTTCTGCTTGGGCGTGACGGGGCCCAAGCGCCAGCAGGAGGAGCGGTTTGCGTGGGGCATCTATGACACGATCCTGGGGGGCGGGATGGGGTCGCGGCTGTTTGACGAGGTGCGGGAGCGGCGCGGCCTGGCCTACTCCATCGGCAGCTCCGTGACGGCGCTGCACGAGGCGGGCTACCTGACGATCAGCGGCAGCACCCGGCCCGAGACCGCCGCCACCGCCATCGAGGTCTGCCTGGAGGAAGTGCGCAAGCTGGCCGAGACGGGCCCCACGGCCGAGGAGCTGGCGACGGCCAAGCAGCAGATCGAGCGCAGCCACCTGCTCTCCCTCGAGTCCCTGGGCCTGCGCACGATGGTCAACGGAGAGCGCGAACTCTACGCCACCGGCCACCTGACCACCGAGGAAGTCCTCGCCCGCGTCGCCGCCGTCACCCCCGACGAAGTCACCGCCATCGCCCGCGAGGTCGTCGATTTCGGCGAGCCGGCGCTGTGCCTGGTGGGTCCGGTGGGGAAAGCGAAGGGGGTTGGGGGGGCGGGGAAGTAGGGCTGGCCTAGGCCGCTACTGCATCCAAAGTACGACGCTTGGGGCAGTTTCTGGATCGGTATGACTTGGCCTACGAGAGTTTTGAACGTATCGCCTAAGTGGCGCGAAGCAAGGTAGCACGGCGCATCTTGCCCGTGCGGCGGCACCCGGAAGCGCCCCGAAGAGGAAGGCTGGCGGGGCATGGGCAGGATGCCCATGCTACCGTTGGAGTCGGCTATGGGTTGTCCCAAAAATGCTCTAATTGTGCCGCCCCATTCGGGCCCGGAATGTATGTAAACTCAAAATCCACGGTCCCGCCTTTCGGCTGCACCCGGGGATACCTTCGTGCCGTTCTCCGGGTTGCGATCAGTAGTAACCTGCGGTACTACTACGCGGAAAAATTCCCAAGGGTGGCTCTCGAAGGTCGTCTCGCGCCAGGCGAGACTCCCGCGCTACCTCGGAAATTCCATGAGAGCGGTGTGGGGCGCTCTACCGCGAAGTGACCATATTTCGATGTCGGCGCAACAGTTCCGGGTCGGGCGTGAACATCTTCGGAAGACGCAGGCGCTTGCCATCGAAGCCGGTCAGCCAACTCGTGGCTGGATTGTCTACTCTCCGATCTTGGAAAAACCGCTCAGAAAATCGGACCACAAAACCTTCCTCGATCCACATCAAACCCTTGTCGAATGCCTTATCGTGAAGGGCATTAAGGCATAGCCCGTTTCGCGGATTCATGCGGTTCTCTGGGTCCCTTGCCCAAGGCATGATATGGCTGGCGACGAGAAGTTCAGGAATCTCCAATCCAGTCACGCAACAACGGGTATCGAAAGCCGA
>JBBQYG010000211.1:0-6244 GCA_038208905.1 Candidatus Sumerlaeia bacterium
CGATGCGGACGGCATCTGGATTCGGCACCTGCCCGGCGTTGATCATGCTGCGGATGTTGGAGTAGCTCGCCGTGTCCACGTCGATAGAGAACGTGGACATGGGATCAATGGTGGCCAGCTTGAAGGGCTTCTCGTCGAGCGTCGTATAGCGGTCGCCGGGATACTTCTCCATGGTCCCCGAATTCGCCCAGATCGGCTGGGCATCCGGCGCGCCGTTCTTCACGCGCCAGACGTCGCCATCGGAGACGGTACCGTTGGAGGGATCGTAAGCGAAGGTTTGTTCTGGCGCGGGGGGTTGGGTGCTGGCCCCGACCTGCGCGGATCGACGAGCGAATAAGTTCTCCCTTCGCGCCAATGCCGGCTGTCCCGCGGAACTCGTCGGCGTGAAGTCCTGATTTCGGAATGCCAACTCTCCAGCCGGTCTCGCAACTCGATCCGTAATGGTCACCGTTGGAAACTGCGTGTCATTGAACGTCGGCGCGATACCGTGCTCGCTTGGTGGCGAAGAATTCGCGGGGAGACTGCTTCCAGCCGCACCATACTCGCCGAGGTTCAGTTCATCCTTGAACGCATAGACGTGTTCCGTCGAGGAAGGGGACCCCGTCGTGGCAACCGGCAGTTTCTTGGACTCCTCGGCCGTGACGGATACCTCATTCTTCTCCCGGCTTGTCGTATTACACCCAGCAATCAGCCCCGCGCCCAGCGCCAACATCCAGTAACGCTTCATGATCGCTTCTCCTTTTGGTCAATGCACAACGGTGGGTTGGTCGGTACTCCGCCCGTGTGGGGCTGTCGAGTCCCGCCCGGCACAGGGTGGTCTGTATTGTCAGACTTCGTATGGCTTGGCGCTTCTTGCTATTCCTGACTGTGTAACGGCGGGGAAGTTTGGCGCATCGTTTACCGATGTGTGAATTTTTTTGGGTGCCCCCGCGCCTGTGCCCCCATTGAATCCCGCCCGCCAGTATCACCAGTTGCCATCAGGACACGCCCCGGCCCCATGAATTTCCAGCATTCAGCAATCAGGACGGTCATCTTCGACCTCGACGGGACATTGATCGACGCCTTCTCCGACATTGCGGACGCGGTGAATGTTCCCCTGCGCCGGCGCGGATATCCAACGCACTCCGTGGCTGCGATTACCGAGTTCGTCGGAGAGGGGGCCGGGAAGCTGATCGAGCGCGCCACGCCCAACATCCCCGCCGACGAAATCGAGGAGGTCCGGCGGGAGATGATGGACTACTACCGCCAGTTCCCCGCCGAGCACGCCATTGTCTATACAGGGATTCTTCCGCTGCTGGAGGGCCTGCGCGCGCGCGGGCTGCGGCTCGGGATCCTCACCAACAAGCGAATCGAGATGACGCATAAGACGCTGGTGAAGCTCGGCCTCACGAACTACTTCGACGACGTGGTGGGGGAGGACGGCGAATCGACGCCGCGCAAGCCCCACCCGGGGGGGCTGCTCGCCCAGATCCAGCGCCTCGGCGGCCACAGCGCGATCCTCGTGGGCGACGGCATCCCCGATGGCAAGGTGGCCATCGCCGCGGGGGTTCCCTTCGTCGCCGTGCTCTGGGGAACGCGCACCCGCGAGCAGCTTGCCGAGTTCAACCCCATTGCCTATGCGGAAACGGTGGAGGAACTGGACGCGATCCTACACCACCTCTGCCCCTGACAAGGCAGGGACAGGCAGGGAAAAGCAGGTAGCGGTAGGGAAAGGTAGGATCTCGGGAAATTGCCCACCTTTCCCCCCAACCTGCCCTTCTCTACTGTTTCCTGCCTTTCCCTGCTTCACCCTGACTTCGGAAAATGCGACTTCAGCGCCCACAACCCCAGTGCCGGGTTGGAGATGTAGAAGAACGGCTCGCCATCAGTCCCCTGGTTGAGCCCATCGCGCGCGCTGTCGATATTGTATAGACGGGCCATATCCGCCGCCTCGCCCCATTCATAGCCGACGCCTTCGATCTCTTGCTTCGTGAGTCCACCCGCGCACCACACGATGCGAAAGCGCCCCTCGCTGGAGCCGTGGATCAGGTGGGCGGCGGCAGAAAGCCCTCCTGCCAGGTCGTCGTTTTCCTTCACGCATTTCAAGGTGTGTTCGGTGCCGTGATAGCCGTACTTGCGGATCAGCGCGTCGATGGCGGGATCCTCGCCGAACTCCTTCACGCCGGGGCCGATCACGATCAGCTCGCCGTCGTCGGCCATCGCGAGCCGTGTGCGATAGATGGCCTTGTTGCCGAGCCAGGTGGACTTGAACTCTGCAGGATCGAGGTACACCACAGCGCGGCGCAGCGGCTTGTCCAGCAAGTCGAGGTTTACCTGCTGGCAGAGCTTGGCGCCCTCCAGATAGCACTCGTTGTCGTCACCCGCAAAGAGCCCCCGCGTCACCAGCTTCCCCCCGGCGTTTTTGGCCCGCACCGTCAGTAGCCACGTGATCGGCAGGTCCTTCAGGAAGTGATCGGCCATGTAGTTCAGCGTATCGCGCACAGGCGACTTGGCGCGGCCCATGATCTTTTCCATGTTGCACACGGCGCCCAGGAAATGCGTCTTGTCGATGATGTCCTTCCCGCCCGTCCCCACCAGGATATTCTTGTTCTGGTTGGCGATGCCGATCACCTCGTGGGGAACCAACTGGCCGATGGAGATAATCCGGTCCCAGTTTCCAGAGGTCAGCAACCCGTCCACCTCGCAGTGGATCGAGTAGTCAAGGCGACCCTCGGATACCTTTCGGATGAAATCGCCCGGCACATCGCCAAGGTGGCTCAGGTTGCTTCGCCAGTCGTGAACCCGAAAGGCGGAGTGCGGAATTCTGGGATACATCTTGTCGAGCTGGGAGACCGTCATGGGGCTGTGCGTGCCGAGCGCGGGGAGGATCTCCACATGGGCGCCCAGCGCGAGCCGCTCGTAGAGCATCACCGTCAGCTCTCCCGCGCCGGAGTGGAACCGCGTGAAATCCGGCGGCACCAGAAGCACGCGCGACATTGGGCCCATCGCCGCCAGCATTCCCTCCACTAGGCTATCCGCGCGCTCCGGGGTGATTTCAGTCTCCGGGCTTCCTTCGGCAAACCGCATCATCTCATGCTCCTCGATTCCATGGAAAGTCCGGCAACGGCCCGTTCGATGATCGCTTCCGGTGGTTCGTCTATATTGATAGACAGCGCCCCCGATGGCTCTTCCAGGGCGGAAAGCTGGCTGTCCAGCATCGCTGGCTTCATGAAGTGGCCGCCGCGCGCCCCGAGGCGCTGCAACAGAACTTCGCGCGTTCCCCATAGATAGACGAAGCGAACATCTCCCGCTCCGCGCGCCAGCAGGTCGCGATAGCTCTGCTTCAGCGCCGAGCAGGCGAGCACCGCTCCGCCGTTGTCTTCCCAACCCGACATCGCGAGGGCCATCGCCTCCAGCCACGGGCGGCGGTCGTCGTCGTTCAGGGGATTTCCCGCCGCCATCTTGTCGATGTTGGCCCTGGGATGAAAGTCGTCGGCGTCGTGGAACGCCACGCCAAGGCGCCTTGCCAGCGCCTGGCCAACGGTGCTCTTTCCCGATCCGCAAACACCCATCACCACGACGATCATGGCATCACACTCCGCTATAGGCGGTGAATCCGCCGTCCACCGGGATCACCGCGCCTGTCACGAATCGGCTGGCCTCGCTCGCCAGCCACACCGCCGCGCCGCCCAGTTCGCCGGGTTCGCCGAATCGCCCCATGGGAGTCTGGGAGACGATCCGCGCGCCGCGGTCCGTCAGCCCGCCGTCCGACTGCGTCAGAAGGAAGCGATTCTGCTCGGTCAGAAAGAAGCCCGGCATGATCGCGTTCACGCGGATCGGCAACGCCATGTCCATTGCCAAATGCACAGCGAGCCACTGTGTGAAGTTGGAGACCCCCGCCTTTGCCGCGCCATATCCAAGGATCCGCGACAGGGGTAGAAACGCCGAGACTGAGGTAATGTTGATGATAGATCCCGCGATCTTGCGCTCGGCCAGGCGCTGCACCGCGACCTGCGAGGGGAGCATCGCCCCCGCGAAGAGGTTGGATTCCACGACTTCCTTCAGCGCGCCGAGTTCCAGTCCCACGAAGGGATTCTCCGCCGTCACTGTGGCCCCCTTCACGTTTCCCCCCGCTGCGTTGACAAGGATCGATACCGGGCCTAGGGCCGATTCCGCGCGGTCGAACGCCACCTCAATGGAGGCGCGATCCATTGCTTCCATCGCGAGGCCAAGAATCTGGCCCTTGGTTACGCCGAGCGATTCCGCCGCGTGGCCCGCCTTCGCTTCCGTGCGGCTGGTGATCGCCACGCGGGCGCCCGCCCCGGCCAGGGCCCGGGCCATTGCGAGGCCCAAAACCCCGGCCCCCCCCGTGATGAGGGCTGTTTTTCCTGTCAGGTCAAAAATTCCGTGATTGCCCATAATCCCCGTACTTGCGCGCGTTAGGTAACTGCGCTCCAAATTGCCTCGCCCGCCCCGCGCGTCCATCGTTTTCTTGCGGATCGCGACCGCCGAGAAAGGGAACCCGTTTCCATGCAACTCCAGCGCCCCTTCATCGGCGAGGACTTTCTCCTCTCCTGCGATGCTGCGCGTCGGCTCTATCACGAGCACGCCGCCCAACAGCCGATCATCGACTACCATTGCCACCTGTCGCCCGCGGACCTCGCGAACGACCGGCGCTTCGAGAATCTGACGCGCATCTGGCTGGAGGGCGACCACTACAAGTGGCGGGCCATGCGCGCCAACGGCATTGCGGAGGACCTGATCACCGGCCCAGCGACCGACCGCGCGAAGTTCGACGCATGGGCCGCCACGGTGCCGATGACGCTGGGGAATCCCCTCTACCATTGGACGCATCTGGAACTGGCGCGGCCTTTCGGCATTGTAGACCGGCTGTTTTCCCCCGCGACCGCGGACTCCATCTGGGAGGAGTGCAACGCGCGCCTCGCGGAGCCCGCCTTCACCGCGCGCGGCATCGCACGCCAGTTCCGCGTGGAGGTGATCTGCACCACCGACGATCCGGCGGATTCGCTGGATCACCACGCAAAGATCGCCGCCGATTCGACGTTCGAGACCCTCGTTCTTCCCACGTTTCGCCCCGACCGCTCCCTCGCGATTCATGGCGCCGAGGCTTGGAATTGCTATCTGGACGACGGCCTTGGCGCTGCCGCGGGCATGGAGATCAAGACCTTCGACGATCTGATGGCGGCGCTGACGAAGCGGGCGGAGTTCTTCGCGGCACAGCGCTGCCGCCTCTCCGACCACGGGCTGGAGGAGCCCTATGCCGAAGACTACTCGCCTGCTGTCATCGAGGCCACTTTCCGCGCGGCTCGGCGTGGCGAGCCTGTTTCGCCCACGGCGACATCGGCCTTCCGCTCGGCGCTGCTTTTGGAGCTTGGCCGCCTCTACCACCGGCTCGGCTGGGCCCAGCAGTACCACCTCGGCCCCCTCCGCAACACCACCACGCGCCTTGTCCAGCGTATCGGCGCCGACGCCGGGTGCGACAGCATCGGTGACCGACCCATGGCGCGGACGCTGTCCCGGTTCCTCGACAGGCTGGATTCCAGCGGGGAATTGGCGCGAACGATCCTCTACAACCTCAACCCGGCGGATAACGCCGTCTTCGCGACGATGGTCGGAAACTTCCAGGATGGAACCCTCCCCGGCAAGATCCAGTGGGGGAGTGCCTGGTGGTTCCTCGACCAGAAGCGCGGCATCGAGGAGCAACTCGAAACCCTCGCGCTGACGGGCCTTCTATCGCGCTTTGTCGGCATGCTGACCGACTCGCGATCGTTCCTGTCATTCCCCCGGCACGATTACTTTCGGCGTGTGCTCTGCAACATGCTGGGGCGTGACATGGAGGCGGGTCTACTCCCGATGGAATTCGATCTGGTGGGGGATTTGGTGGAGCGCGTGTGCCACCGAAATGCGCAGGAGTGGTTTGGATTCCGGCCATAGGAGGCGGCGGGGATTGCTGGCTGGATGCCCGACATTTTCCTTGCCGGTCTCGGCCTTGCTCGCGTCCCGTCTCGCCGCCCTATTGTGTCTGGTCGCGTTGGAGCCGCATACAAGCGAGTTCTTGAGCCCATGCTCGTTTTCCTCCTCCCCACCGCGTTCCTCCTCCTCTCGCTCCTCGCCTATCAGCACATTCGAGAGCGTCGTCTTTCCATTCTCGCCGGCCTGACAATGACCTACGGCATCCTAGTCGGGATGACCGAGGCCCTTTCTCCATTCCACGCAATCACGCGATTCAATATCGCCCTGATTT
>JBBQYG010000212.1:0-6161 GCA_038208905.1 Candidatus Sumerlaeia bacterium
CTGGTTGCCTGGGACATGGCACGATGGTGCACGATGACAGTCATGACCAGCTTTGTCATCCTCTTTGTGGCGAGTTCATCCTCGAAAGGCCCCTCCCTCGTCCCCCCCGTCGGCATGTATCCCATGGCGGCTATGCTGATATTCCTGAACGGGGCCTCGAGCGTGGGCCTCGTTGACGGAAAAACAGTCGAGTCGTTCCCGTTCTTCGCGCACCTTCAATTTCTGGCGGGACTCCTCTAGGCTGTGTTTGACAATTGAATTCGGCCTTCCGTCGTCTGCGACCTTCGTCCTGACGCGTCGCGATTCCTCAACGATGAACCACATCGCCTAGTCATCCGCGCCATCGTCATGATTCGTTATCGCTCAACGGACTAGCGCGAAGCCATTTATCAAACACAGCCTAGTCCACCCGGGACTGGTTCACCCCACGCGCTCCGCTTTGCGGCAGATTCCGCGAACAGGTTGATGGATTGGCGATCGGTCGTAACTCGGTGAGGGCGGCGCCTCTCACCCCTCCAGCGTCGATCCACCCGGCGTTGCCGGAATCCCATCGGTGACCACCGCGTTGCGGCCGCCGCGCTTGGCTTCGTACATGGCGGTGTCGGCGCGGGCGATGAGGTCGCGGACGACGGCGCCTTCGCCGGCGGCGCCGGAGACGCCGAAGCTGGCGGTCAGGTAGATTTCCTTCCCCTCGAACTCGATGCATTCCTCCGCCATCGAGGCACGGAACCGGTCGGCCCACATGCGGCCGCCCTCAAGATCGGTGTTGATCAGGACGGTGATGAATTCCTCGCCGCCCATGCGTCCGGCGATGTCCATCTCCCGGATGGAATCACGCAGGCGGTTGGCAACGACGCGAAGCACCTCGTCGCCGGCTTGGTGGCCGTGGGTGTCGTTGATGGACTTGAAGTGGTCCAGGTCGAACATGACGATGCACACCGCCTGTCCGTAGCGCTGGGAGCGGCGGCATTCGCGCTCCAGCTGCTCGATCAGCGTCTGGTGGTTCAGCAGCTTGGTGAGGCCGTCGTGCATGGCGCGGTCCTCCAGGCGCTCGCGCAGCTCCAGGTTGTGGATCACCACACTGATCAGGTCGCCGATGACGAAGAATGTCTGGAGGAAGGACTCGTTCAAGTCCTCCTCGTGGCGGGGGAGCACGGTGAGGAAGCCGCGCGTCTGGGCCCCGCTGGAAATCGGCGTCGTCATGAACGAGGACGGGCGCACGTCGGGCGCGATGCCGTCGTCGGGAACATTGGCCAGCGCGCCGAGCCATCCCCAGTCCACCTGCATGTCGCTGCGCAGGATGTCCCACGCCTCCTTGAGATGCACGCGGAGCGCCTCCAGCACGTGGGGGCTGAGGCCGTGGGGCGAGTTGAGGAAGACGATCGGCTGGGGATCGGCGGGAAAAACCAGCAGGATCAGGTGGGCGTTGATCAACCCGGGCAGCGCCGAGTCCATCACCGGCGCGATGTGCATCCGGGTGGTGACCTTGAGGAGCGCGCTGCTGACCTCGTACAGGCCGCGCACGCGGCTCTGCTCTTCATCCAGAAACTTGAGCCGGTCGCTGTCGATCTGTGCCGCGTCCAGAATGCCGCGCAGGTAGGGAAAGTCCACAGGCCCGGGAAAGTGCTGCGCGGAAGGCAGGCGCCCCAGCAGATCCCTGCTCGGCGGCGCATTGCCTACGAGGAACACCTTGCAGCCCGACTCGGTGATCTGGCGCGCGAGGCGGAAGCCGATCGACTCCCCCTGATCCAGGTTCATGACCACGACGTTGACATTCTCAACCATGTCGGTGGACAGCGTGTCGTCGGAGCCAACAGCCCACACCAGAACCTCCGGCCCAAGCTGGGCCTGAAAGGTCTCTGCCTCCTGGGGCTTAACCCCGGCGAGCAGGATGCGCTTCACCTTTTGTTGCGGGTCCATGTCGTTCCGGCGTCGTGATCTTCCGTCACTGTTTCGATACGGCGGATTTTCGCCAATCTGTTGCCTATGGCAAACGGAAACTTGACCTCGGCGATGATCGTCGTTCGGATTGCCGACTCCGCGGGCGTCGAGAGAGGAATCATCCATCTACTGGCGGGGGCAGAGCGCATGGCGCCGGGAACAGGCGGATGGAGTGTGACGGTCCTTGGCTCCGGCACCAGTTCCGGCGTGCCCGTGGTGGCCTGTGAATGCGCCGTTTGCCAGTCGCCGGATCCGCGAAACTCGCGGCTGAGGTCCAGCATCCACCTCGCCGGGCCCGGCGGAGAATCCCTCCTCGTCGATTGTGGATCGGACTTTCGCCAGCAAGCCCTCCACCACCGCATCATGCGGCTGGACGCCCTCCTACTGACCCACGCCCACAGCGACCACATCTCCGGCATCGACGAGCTGCGGCTCTACAACTGGAAGCAGGGTGGCCCGATCCCCGTGTACGCCACGGCGGAGACCTACGCCAACCTCGTCCGCCGCTTCGACTACGTCTTTGGTCCGCCCCCTGTGGGGGGTGGCGTCCCCCAACTCGACCAGCGGGAGATCGGCGACTGCCCCTTCGACGCCGTCGGGCTTCGCATCGTCCCGCTCCCGGTGATGCACGGTCCGCTCCCGGTGATCGGGTTCCGCTTCGGTGACTTCGCCTACATCACCGACGCCAGCCACGTCCCGGAAGATACCATCGCGCGAATCGCCGGGGTAAAGACGCTGATCCTCAACGCCCTGCGCCACCGCCCGCATCCGACCCACCTCAACATCCAGCAGGCCGTCGCCATCGCCCAGCGCGTCGGCGCAGACCGCACCTGGTTCACCCACATCACCCACGATCTGGACCACGACGCCACCAATGCCCAGCTCCCCCCCGGGATCGCCCTGGCCCACGATGGGCTGGTGTTTGGGATCGCGGCGGAGGCCACCTGACATGATCGAGATCGCGACCATTGTCATCGGCGGAGCCCACGGCATCGGGCGAGCCTGTGTGGAGGAGTTCCGCGCGGAGGGGCCCGTGTGGGTGCTGGATATCGACGCGGCGGCGGGGGAGGAACTGGCCCGCGACTCCGGCAACGGCGTGCGGTTCGTTCCCTGCGATGCGCGGGGCGAGGCCGAGGTTGAGGCCGCTGCGCGGGCCATCGCCGCATCGGGCTCCGCGCCGGCCCGGCTTGTCTATACGGCGGGGATCGCGCCGCTGCGCGGATTCGGGGAAGTGGACGCGGCGATTTTCCGCGATATCTTCGAAACCAACGTGCTGGGCGCCGCGCTGTGCGTGAAGCACCTCGCCCCGCTCTTCCCTGCCACCGGCGGCAGCGTTGTCTTTGTCTCCAGCGTCAGCGCCCGCGTGGGATTCGCGGAGCTGTCCCTCTACTGCGCCTCCAAGGCGGCCCTCGGCGGCCTCGCGCGGGGCCTGGTGCCGGAGCTTGCGCGCCACGCGATCCGCATCAACGTGATCGAGCCGACCATGGTGGAGACGCGCATGATGGAGGGCGAGCTGCGCGCGCGCGAGGCCTTGGGACAGGGCGTCGCCGATGAACTGGCCGTCCAGTTCGCCGCGTCACAGCCCATCCCCCGCTTCGCCAAACCCGCCGAGATCGCGCGCCTGTGCCGGCTGGTCTGCGACGGCTCGCTCGGCCTCATGACGGGGGCCGCGATTCCCTATGACGGGGGCCTGCTGGCGACGCGATGAGCCTCCACACGCCCGATGGCCTCAACTATGAGTGCGTCCAGTGCGGCAAGTCCTGCCGCATGTTCAACGAGATATTCGTCGAACCCCGCAGCGAGGCCGTGCTGGAGAGCCTGGACTACCGCCCCCTCATGGCGCCGGAAGCGCGCGACCTCTCGCCCCTCGTTCCCGGCGAGTCCGACAAGTCCAAGAAGCGCCTGCGCAAGCACGATGGAAGCTGCGTCTTCCACACCGCCGAGGGCCTCTGCCGCGTCCACGGCGCCTTTGGCTTCGAGCAGAAACCCCAGACCTGTCGCGACTTTCCCATCCGCTATGCCAATACGCCCGACGGCATCTACATCGGCCTCAGCTTCGCCTGCACCGCCGTCCTCGGCAACATGGGCCCAACCATGGAATCGCGCCGCGCCGAGCTGGAGGCCAGCGCCCCCGTCGCCAACAGCCGCCGCGACCTCACCCGACCCGTCCGCCTGACGGCCCGGCACGAGATTTCGTGGGAGGCCTATCGCCTCGTCGAGGAGGACCTTGTCGCGATCATCGCCTTGAAGGGACAGCCCTTGGGGAGCCGACTGGTCGCCCAGTCAATCTATCTCGACCTGCTTGTGGCGTTCCTGCGCGAGGTGCGCGGCGACTCGATCCACCGCCGCGACCAACGCTTTGCGTCCCAGTATTCCGACACCGGACGCTTCCCCCCCGATTGCGGTCCCGCCCCCGACGCAGAGGTGGTGATGACCATGCGGCGCCAGTATTTGTCGCGCCCCGACGCCGCGTCGCTGATGCGTCTGGCCGCAAAGCGCCGCCCCAGCCCCATGCTCCACCGCGCGTTCCTCGGCCTCGTCACGGCGTTTCGCCAGGGCGTCGACTCCGGCACCCGGGCCCCCACCCGCTGGGCCACCATCGCCCGCATCTTCCGCCACTACTCCGCCCACGCCCTGCGCCTCGGCCGCGTCGATCTCGCGTCCCTCGGCGGGCGATTCGACTACGCCGATTTCAAACGCATTCCCTTTCGTCAGGACGACCCCGCCACCGCCGAACTCCTCGACCGCTTCTTTGCCCACACGCTCTTCCGCAAGGACCTGCTCGCCGCCGAATCCGTCTGGCTCGCCCAGCGCTTCTCTCTCATGCACTTCGCCCTCATCCGCTGGCACGCCGTCGGCCACGCCGCCATCACCGCCCGCGCAGCGACCGACGCCGAGTGCGCCTCCGAGGCCATCCGAGCCGTCGAACTCCACTACCTGACCCACACCCACTTCGGCCAGCTCTTCGAAAAGTTCCCGTCCCTCGGCATGGTCCTCGACAGCGTCGTGCGAAAGCCACTGTATGCGCCCTCGATGGTGGGGGCGCCGGTTTAGGGCGGGGGCGACGATCCGTCGAATCAGTCAGATACGACCGATCCTGAACGTCCACGATTCCATTGCAATCGGGATAGCCCGTGCAGCCCCAGAACAGCCGATCCGCGCGGGGGCCCTTCTGCGCCGTGCGCGGATCGGTGGCCTATTCGGCGTTATAGGTTGACTTAGGGTGATTGTGGGTGCGCTGATACCAATTGCGCCGACCGCAAGTAATTCCAACACGGCGCATCCGAGAAAGATATCCATGAACCGCGCGCTAATTTGGGATCTGCCAACCCGGATCTTTCATTGGCTGTTGTCGGGCGGGTTTGTCGCCGCTGCCGTGATCGCCTTGTTGCTCGGGGAGGATAGCCCGCTGTTCCCGTATCACGCGATCATCGGACTCACGATCGCGGTGATGGTGTGCCTGCGTCTTGTATGGGGCGTGGTGGGGACGCGTTACGCGCGGTTTGGTACGTTCGTTTTTGGGCCGGGCGCGGTGATCGAATACGTGAAGGGAACGCTCGTCGGCGGCGGGAAGCGGTATATCGGGCACAACCCAGGTTCCGCGCTGGCGATCTTCGCGATGCTCGCCCTGGTGCTCGCGATGGCCGTGACGGGCATCATGCTGGGCCAAGGCAACGGGGGCGTGAAGGATATCCACGAGGTTCTTGCTTATGTTTTGGTCGGTGTGGTGGTCGTGCATGTGATGGGCGTTGCATTGCATACCGTCCGCCATCGCGAGAACATCACCGCGAGCATGATCCACGGCAAGAAGGCCGCTGACCAGTCAGAGGCAATCGTGTCCTCCCGACCGATCATCGCGGCGATCTTCCTGATCATCGTCGGTGTCTGGTTCGCGGGACTGGTCCGCTACTACAACCCCGCCACGCGCGCCATGTCGCTCCCGCTCTTCGGGACGGTGCTGCAAATCGGCGAGAACGAGGGCGGCGGGGGAACTGAGGGTAACCGGGAAAAGGATCGCGACAACGACTGAGGTCGGCGGCAGGGTCGCTGGGTGGACACGCTCGCGGACCCAATGCGGGCTGGTTGCCCGCCACCACTTCACTCCACCGGCGGCGGCCCCGGCCTTCTCCGGCCGGGTTCGGGGGGCTCGCCGAGGCCGGGCATGAGGGCCTCTTCCTCGGGGCGGCGGGGTGGGCCAAAGCGGGGGTGTTCGGCGTTGG
>JBBQYG010000213.1:0-6156 GCA_038208905.1 Candidatus Sumerlaeia bacterium
TTCGATGGCGAAGCGCATATTGCGGCCCTCGTCCTCGTAGAAGCGGCCCAGCAGGTGGATGGCGCTGTCCACTCCGATGCCCACGATCATCGGCAGGGCGATCACGTTGAGGTAGGTCAGCTTGATTCCCATGATGTGAACGGAGGCGAGCATCCCCAGCAGCGCGAAGACTACCGGCACCATGGCGAGCAAGGATCGCGCGGCGCTCTGGAAGTAGAAGTACAGATAGACGATGATCGACGCAAAGACGGCGAGCGCGACGAAGACGAGGGAGCGGACCATGAGGTCTTGCAGCTTGGCGGAGAGCACGGCGTTGCCAACCACCTTGGGCGGTGGTTCCAGATCGGTGGATAGCCCCTCCAGGAAAACCTGCGGTATGACGTCCTGCCAGCGGGGTTCCGCGGGGGGATAGATGCGCGTGATCACGCGATAGACTCCGTTGGTGGCGTCGTGGGCGAGGAAGTTGCGGACGACGTCCTGAAAGGCGCGGTTCTCTCCGGCGCCCAATTCCACGGGCACCGTTCCCGCGGCCAGGTCGCGGTTGCAGTCCTCAACCAGATCGCGGAGCCAGGTGGCGAAGGGCTGGAAGAAACCCGCGGGGACCGCCGAGTGCTCGCGCGCGGCCAGTGTCAGTTCCTGCTCGATGGAGGCGACGGGGATTTCGGCGAAGCGGCGGAGTTCGCTGGCCTGTGTCTTCGCCGATGGGTAGAGCAGCCTCAACGAGTCCACGTCCACGATGCCGAAGAGCGAGCGGCTCGACTGGATATTGCGGTAAACCTGGTCGTTGGCCTCGAGGGCGTCCTCAAGCTCCGCGCCCTCCACGATGACCATGATCTGGTTGGTGGGGACGCTGAAGTGCGAATCGATCCGCGCCAGCAGTTCCACATAGTCGTCCGAGGGCTGGCGCAGTGAGCGGAAGTCGTCGCTGAATTCCGCCTTGTTGGCTTGGAGGCCGAAGAACGCCGCCAGGCTCATCCCCGCGCACACGGTGATGCGCGGATAGGCCTGCACGGTAAAGGTGACGGTCTTGAGCCCGAGCGTCGCCAGCGGGCCCGACGTCCGGCGGGAGAGTGGCGCCATCAGCATCATCAGCGGCGGCACCGTCAGGATAACCGCGGTCAGGCACATGATGATCCCGATGCCGCCAAACAGGCCCAGCTCGCGAAAGCCCTGGAACTCCGTCAGCGTCATGGCAAAGAAGGCGAAGCCGGTGGTGATGGCGCCGGCCATCAGCGAGGGGCCCACGCTGTAGGTGGCGCTGGCAAGGGCCTCGCGCACGTCGCGCCCCGCGCGAACCTCCTCCAGATAGCGGTTGTAGAGGTGGATCGAGAAGTCGATCCCGAGCCCGATCAGAATCGCGGCAAAGGTCAGTGTGACCTGGGTGATGTGCGGCACCACCAGGCTCGTCAGGCCCAGCGTCCATACCACGCCGATCACCAGCGGCGCCGCCACGAAGAGCAGGGCCTCCGGCTGGCGGAAGGCCACCACGAAGAGCAGCAGCACGGCGACGAAGCTGATGATGGAGGTTGTATAGACCTCGCGATGGACTTCGGCGGTCCCTTCCGCGTTCTCCATGTGGGGGCCCACGAAGTCGATCAGCACGGTATCGCGCCACTCGGGATTGCGCTTATACAGTGCCTCGCGCGTCTCGCCCAGGAAGTCGGCCAGCTCCCGCGCCTTCACCAGGTTGGTTGACGCGCTCGCGGGCCACAGCACCAGCAGCAGGACGCGCTCGTCGTCGGAGAGGTAGTACCCCTCCCGCCAATAGCGCTTCAGCGGCCCCCCCATGGCAACCGCGCGGGAGGAGAGCAACTCCTCGATCCCAAACGGATCGTGGGAAAGGCTCGCCAGTGTCGTGGTGCTTGGGTCCTCCGCGATGCGCGCCGCGATGGCGCTCACTCGCGCGCGAACGGCCTCGGACTTCAGCCGTGTCTCCACCTCGTTGAAATCCGACGGCGTCAAAAGCGCAACCTTCGCGGCGCCGGCGCGGCGGAATTCAAGCTCCTCGCCCTGGCGCATCACGTCGCCGCGTCGGGAGAAGTACCGGTTGTCGTCGAGCGCGAACTCCACCGCGGGCTTGATCGCCCGGAGGTACTCCCCGGGTTTTGCCTTTACGCCGACGGGGGCGGAGTCGGGGATCTCCAGCGCGCACAGCAGGAAGTCGTTGTTGCCGAGTCCGAAAAGGAAATCCGCCTGGGAGCGGTCGCGGTACTCGGGCGAGTCCTTTGGCAGCAGCGCGGCCACGTCCATTTCTACGACAAGGCGACTCCACGCGAGGTAACCGGCCGCCAGAGTCAGCAGCGCGACCATCGGAAGGGCGATCCACGGATGGTTGCCGGACATTCGTCCGGCGTAGCGGATCAGCCTGCGGCTCACGGACCGCCCTCGAGACGCAGGTCGCGGAGGGCATAGGTCTCCCGCGGCTTGAAGCGCGGCGGCGGAGCGTGCTCGCGGTCAAAGCGGTATTCGCGCACGTCCGCCTCGATGAGAATCGATTCGGCGGGGATCGTGATTTCGATGCGGCTCGGCCACGGCGTTTGAGCCGCCTTGGCGGGGTCGGCCTCCAGGCTCCACCGCGGATACGCGACGCGGACTTCCTCGGCGCCCGCCGGGGTGCGGATCAGCACCTCCTCCACCAGCGCGTCCACCTTGCGGACGAGCCAGAAGTACTGGCGCCCGGTCGTGGCGTGCCGGGTCGCCACCAACAGGTGCGTCCCCCGGTCGCGGATCGCGAAGGTACCCGGCTTGCCAAGCACCGTCGCCAGTTCCCGGCGCACGGCCACCGCCGAGACGAGGTCGCGGGGGGAAAGCCCGCCGAGCACCGCCGCGTTCCCGGCAAGGTCGCTGATGGAACCCTCGAAGAGGTGGCGATCCTGATTGGCGTAAAACTGGGCGCGGTCGCCGGAGACCAGCACCGTGAAGAGCGTGCCCAACTCGCGGCGGCTGAAGCCCAGAAGGATGTACTCGGGAATATCGGCGGTCCCGGCCTGATAGATCGCCGTGGCGGTAAAGGAAGGCGACATGCGCTTGCCGCGCTGGCGCGGCGTGACGCCCATCTTGACCCAGAGCGATTCCAGCGGCGCGGCCTCGGCCTCCAGCGCCGACTTCAGCGCCGCGGCGTCGTCCGTGCGGAATGTGCCGGTGTTCAGTTCCTTCTCCGCATAGGCGGATTCGAACCCGCGCGGCTTGCCGCAGGCGGCCAACAGGCCAACGGTCGCCGCAAGAATGAGTAAATGGAACCGGTTCAACAACGTGCGCAGAACTCCCTTGGCGGCATTCCGCTGTCCATCCGCCGATAGAGTCAATCGGGACGGTGCGGAAAAGATGGCCGCTACCGCAACGGTTCCGTTCCCGTGATAGTTCGTCGCTGGCCCGGTCTCGGCTCGGTCAACGCACAACAGTGCGCCTCCCTCGCGTAGCCGGTCCCTTCCCCGTCTGACGGAAACGGCCCTCGTCTCAGCCTACGGACGAGGAATGGAATCGCCCTGTGGCCGCTAGGCCGCGCGCTGCACCATGAGACGCAGGGCCTCCGTGGCGAGGCGCACGCCGAAGCCCGACGCCCCCGCCCCCAGATAGCGAAACCCCTTTTCATGGTTGGCGACCCCGGCGATGTCCATGTGGGCCCACCGGACACCCTCGGGAAGGAACTGCTTCAGGAAGTTCGCCGCGTTGATGGCGCCGCCGCGGCCCTCCGGCACGATGTTGTTCAGGTCGGCCAGATGATGCTTCAGGCTCGCCTCGTACTCCCGCGCAATTGGGAGCGGCCACAACTCGTCGCCGGTGTTCTGCCCTGCCTCCAGTAACAGCGTTCTCAGGTCCGTGTCGTCGGTGAACAGCGCGCCAAATGCGTGACCGAGCGCGGCGGAGGCGCTCCCCGTCAGCGTGGCGAAATCCCAGATCGCGTCCACCTTTTCCTCGCCCGCGCGGTGAAAGGCGTCCGTCAGGACAAGTCGGCCTTCGGCGTCGGTGTTCTCCACATAGATCGTCTTGCCGTTGCGCGCCTTGATGATGCAGCCCGGGTGATAGGCGGCGCCATCCACGGCGTTGTGGGCGGATGCGATCACGGCCGTCACGCGGACGGGGAGGGCAAGGCGCGCCACTGCCTCCATCGCGCCCAGCACCGCCGCGGCTCCGCCCATGTCGTTGTTCATCCGGTGCATGGAATCCCCGGGCTTGATGCAGAGTCCGCCGGTGTCGAAGGTGATGCCCTTCCCCACCAGGCCGATGTGCTCGCTGACGCGGGCCTTGCGGGGCTTGTAGCGCAGGACGATCATGCGCGGCGGATACTCGCTCCCTCGGCCCACCTGCCACGTGGGCTCATAGCCCTGCTTGCGGAGCTTCTTCTCGTCGAGAATCTCGATTTCCAGACCGTGCTGGTCGGCCAGTTTCTGGGCATGGGCCGCAAGCGTCTCGGGATAGATGACGTGGTGCGGCGCATTGACCAGCAGGCGGGCCTCGTTCTGGCACTCGGCGACGATGGTGCGGGCGCGAAGGGCCTCCGCCGTTTCCTTCTCGGCGCCCTTGGGCACGACGAAGGTAAGTTGCAGGGCCGGCCGCTTCTTCGCGCCGTCGCCCTTGAATCGCGCGTCCTGGAAATCGCCGAGGATCGCTCCCTCCAGAATCGCCGCAGCCTTGGCCGCCGCGAGGCGGTGCTGCGCGGCAAAGGCGATATGCGTCAGCGAATAGTCGCGGCACAGGCGGACGGCCCGCGCGGCGGCGATCTTGAGCGGCTCGTCGTGGGGCGAGTAATCGCCAAATGTCGTGCTGTCCAGCAGCAGGTGGCGGGTCTTCGAGCGCGACTCCGCCTCCACGTTGCAGAACCACTCGCGGCGGGATTTCTTCTCCGCCGCCTGCTTGGCAAAGGTGGCCAAGTGCCGCGCCAGATGCTTGTCGCGCGACTCGCCCAGCATGCCGCCTTCCTCGTGGAGCACCACGATGGCGTCGGCGGAAACTTCCTCGACGGGGGTGGTAACGATGCGGGTCTTCATGCGGATCTCCTCGCTAGAGTATCAGGTCCATGGCACGGTGGGGGATATTCGCCTCCAGAAACTCTGGTCCATAGGCGACGAATCCCAGCCGCTCGTAAAACTCGACGGCGTAAGTCTGGGAATGAAGCTTCAGCTTTCGGAGCCCCATGCGGCGGGACTCCTCGATGATGGCCTGCACGATGCCAAATCCCACGCCGTGGCCGCGCGCATCGCGCAGGACGGCGATGCGGCAGACCTTGCCAATCATCGCTTTCTCGTCATAGATGTGCAGGCGCCCCGTGCCAAGCGCGCGCCCACCGCTTCCAGCCGCGAGGAAGTGAACCCCCGTCGCGTCGTCGTCGTCCCACTCCTCGTCTTCTGAAACATCCTGTTCAACCACGAACACGTCATAGCGGATCTTGGCCGCTGCGCGCCCCTCATCGGAGTCCCACGCAACCACGCCTACCTGCCAGTTCAGTTCGCTCATGCTTTATTGTTCAGCAGGAAGGAATAGAGATTCGCCGCGCGCAGTTGGCGCTGGTCGTAGGGCGAAACCTGCATTGCGGGCGGTGGTTCCACCTGTGATGGCGAAGTCGCAAAGTCGCGGGAGAGCGCCACCAGGTTGTCGCGGTGGGTGGCAAAAAGGCGGTTCACGGGCAGGGATGTCTTTGCCTCCAAATGCTTGAGGAACTGCTCCACGCCGGCACCCGGCGAGCTGAGCATCTGGGGAAAGTCGAAGAGGGAAGAGTCGAGCCGCGGAGTGATCGTCGTCGACTTGCGGACCAAGTCGATCAGCGTTGTCTGCTTGCCGTCCTCGGTGTCCACGTTCAGCACGGCGATTTCGGCGATGTCGTCGTGGGGGCAGTACAGGGGCTTGTCGCCGAAATCGCGGAGCGCCATGCCGCCGCCGCCGCTGCTGGCGGTGGCCGCATAGATGATCAGGTGGCCGCGGATCTCCTGGTCGCTGACGATGAAGGTCTCGACGCCCAGCGAGTTGAGCTGGCCCTTCAGCCCGTCCGCGTTCGATCGCTTGGCGAAGCGCCTCAGCACCTCGAAGCACGGCGTCAGCAGCTTCGCGCGCACGACTTCCTCGTCCTCCTGCAGGAGCCGCGAGATCGGCCTGACGGCGGAACCCACATCGGGGCGCTGCTTCTTGAGGACCACGTAGTAGGTGACGGCGGGGGCGTTT
>JBBQYG010000214.1:0-6099 GCA_038208905.1 Candidatus Sumerlaeia bacterium
CAGTCGCCCGACGGCGGCCTTGATCGGGACGGCGACGAGGAGCACCAGCAGCATCACGCCGACGATGCCGAGTTCGGCCCAGAACTGAAGCGCCTCGTTGTGGGCGGCGTTGGTCCACGTGCCGGAGTACTGCGCCAGCCGGGGATCGTCGGCCAGCAGGCGCGTGATCGCCGCGGGGTACATCCATGTGAAGGTGCCCGCTCCGGCGCCGAACCAGCTATTGGTGCGGACGACCTCAAGCGTGTTGAGCCAGATCGCCTTGCGCGTGTCGAGCCCGGCGATCCAGCGCGGCGAGGCGAAGGCCTGCGCGAAAATCCCGCCGCGAAAGCCGCCCTCCGGCGGCGCGACGCCTGCGGCGGCAAACTCCTGTGCCGCGCGTGGAGCCCACACGGCGCTGCCATGCGGATTCGCCGGATGATCGGCCACGTAGAATCCCACGACGACGATCCAGCCAAGGACGAGGACGACGAGGCTTCGCATCCTGCGGCGGAGGAACGATAACTCCACGTGGTCCCGCATCAAGTAGGCAAACACCACAGCGCCGACAATGAGCGAGAGATTGCTGTGTACCGACCAGCACGCGATCAGCGCCGCCGAGTGCAGCCACAGCGCCGCGATGCAGAGCGCCTTTCGCCCGCGCGAGCGCGCCACCACCAGCGCGCCGAGCCATCCGAGAAATCCCAGCGCAAGGAAATCGGCAATGTGGCTGGTGTTGCCGAGGGCCACCTGGGAGAGCGCGTCGCGCCAGTCGCCCAGCACCGCGCGGACGGCGATGCTGCCGGGGGCGAACGCCGCGCGGAAGTCCTGGGTCACGAGCCACGCCGCCACGACGACCGTGGAGAGCAGGAAGGCCGCGCCAACGGCGAGCAGCCGACGCCGGTCGCCCGCGACGACGGATTGGGTGACCAGGAGAAACGCGACGAGCATCGCCGTCCGCGCGGCTTCCTCCACCGAGAGATCGGGCGCGGTGCTCCACAGGATGGAAACGGACATCCACGCGACGAGGCCCAGCGCCAGCGCATTGACAGGAGTGACGGCGACTCGGAACGGTGCCCCGCTGGCGGCGCCGATCGCGACGCACGCGATCAGTAGCGCGGTGGCGGCGCCGAAGAGACATTCCTTGGTGAGGACGAAAGAGTCGAACGCCCACGGCACGAAAACGAGGGGAAGGCCGCCAACCACCAGCAGCAACAGCGCCATCGCCGCCGCCGTCGCAGGGGGGCCCGCAAGCAGCCGCGCGGCGATGCGGATCATGCGTGGCCCTGCCTGACTTCGGCGCGCGCCTCCTCCAGGATATCGCGGAGCGTGGTGTCGAAGGGAATCTCCGGAGTCCAGCCGAGGCGCTTCGTCAGCAGCGCCGCGCTCCCGCGCATCTCTGGCGCGTCGGTTCCCCGGACAAGTGTTGGGTCGAGTTCCAGCGAGGGCGGGATTCCCGCCAGCTCGAAGAGCTTCTCCACGATCTCGCGCATCGAGTGCGACACGCCGCTGGAAATCGTGTAGAGGTCGCCATCGCGTCCGCCCTCGAGGATAAGGCGATACGCACGGACGACATCGCGCACGTCGAGAAAGTCGCGCCGGGGGTTGAGGTTGCCGTGCCTCAGTGCCTTGCGCTGCCCCGTCGCGATCTCCGCAACCTGGCGCGCGAAGGAGGGAATCGCAAAGCGCGGCGACTGGCCCGGCCCGATGTGGTTGAAGGGGCGCACGATCAGGAGCTCCGCGGGAAACTCGCGGCGGAGCGCCGCGAGCGCGATCTCCGCGGAGAACTTGCTGGCGGCATAGGGCGATTCGGGGCGGGCGACGCTCGCCTCGGTAAAGGGAAGGTCCTCCGGCGCGGGCGCGCTGCCATAGACGTCGGCGCTGCTGATGTAAAGGAACCGTGGGCGCGCCACGCTGGACGCGGCGAGCGCCGTGTAGACACGGATCGTGGCGACGACGTTGGCCTCGAAGACCTCGGCGGGCTGCTGCCAGCTTTGCCCGACGTGGGCCCATCCCGCAAGGTGGGCCACCGCATCGGGCCGCCACGTGGAAACGATCGCGGCGATGGAGCCCGGCACCGCCAAGTCCCCGCGCCACGAGCGGCCCGGCAGGCGCTGCTCCAGGGTGCCCGGAATGCGATCCACCGCGCCGACCTCGTGGCCCGCCCGTTCCAAGTCGTTAATCAGGTGGCTTCCCACGAAGCCCCCGGCGCCGGTGATCAGTATTCTCAAGGCTCTTGTTCACTTTCCAAGTCTAAAGCGGTTCTCGAAAGTCCTGTCGCGATGGAGGACGCCGTAAAAGAGTATCGTGGGCATCTTGCCCGCGTGTGGGGGCGACGAGGCTCGGGCGAGACGCCCAAGCTACGTTGGAATACGACAGGACTTTCACGAGTCACTCTAATCGCGCTTCCAAGTATCCGGCCACGCGCAGGGAGCGCAACTGGAAGGAAACATCGCCGGGAAGAGCCAGCGTCGCCGGATTTGCGGCGTCTATCCAACGGACGCGATAGCCGTCGCCGGGAAGGACAAGTCCACCCTCGCCCCGTAGCGTCACCGCCCCCGGGCCATCCTCCACGGCCTCCACGGACCATTGGATGGCGTCGTCGCGCGCCAGCACGATGGACTCACCCCGGGCGGGTTTCCGCGTTTCAACGCCACCCATCCTGAAGTATTGCCTGGAATCGCCAGCGCCGCGAAAGATCACGGGCGACTCCATCCACGGCTGCAGGGCAACGGAGAGAAACACCGTGCGCCCGGGTTCGGTGACCTCGATGCCGATGCGCGGAATGACCGGATCGCTGGCGTCGCGCCAGGTACTTCCCGTGGCCTGCAACGCATGGGCCAGAACCGCCATGCTCATCGCGTCGCCGGGAGTCAGGATGCGATAGGTCCATGGCGATTGCGTGGCGGGATAGACGAAGACGGCACCATCGGGCGCTGCGCGAAACTCATCCATCGCGGCGTCCACGGAATCCGCCGTGTCGTCCTTCGCCGCGACGAATTGCCAGGCGACTCCAATATTGGCAGGCGACGCCGCAATCGCGAGCAGCACCCCTATCGCAATCAGCAGCCGCGCCGTGATTCGACGCGCCCACGCCGCGGCGGACACAATGAACAGCGCCATGAACGCCATCGGCATCAGCATCACGCGCGTTCCATCCAGGGGCGAGATCGAGAGCGTCGCCATCGGCAGCATCGCCAACAGCGTTGCCGCCATCATCGCGACGGGCGCGCGGCGGAACTTGCCGATCAGCAGAAACGCCGCCGCCATCGCCAGCGTGCGCCAGCATCCCGCCAAGGGGAACGTGTCGCGCGAGAGCCCGGTCACGGTGGAGAGCGACGACACCATCGTGGCGAAGTTGCGGCCCAGCGCCTCCACGCGAATCGGCTCGGCCCCCGTGGCATAGGCGCCGATTCCCCCCAGCACGCTCGAACGGAAAACCAGATAGCCAACGCCCAGCACCACGGGCCCCGCCACCAGGAGCCATCTCGCTGTGGCATGGGCATCCTGCCCATGCCCCGCATCCCCGCGTCTTGCCGCCAGTATCAACGCCACCAGCGGCACGATTGCCGCCCCGGCCAGCGCGACTTCCTTTGACAGCAGCCCGAGCACGAGGAACCCAAGCGATCCAACGGCCCTCGCCATGCAGCCGCGGGAAAGCGCCGACAGCGCCAGCGCCAGGCTCCATGCCACGCCCGCCGTCGCCAGCAGGTCCGTGCGCCCACTGACCCAGTAGAGCGCCTCGCTTCGCAGTGGATGCAGGGCGAAGACAACGGCGATAGCAATCGCCGAGAGCATTGCCCGGCCGGGCGCGAGATAGGAGGCGGCCTGCTGTAGCCCCGCCAGGATCGCGAGGAAGATCAGCCCGTTGGTCAGGTGGTATCCCGCCGGTGCCAGCCCGTATAGAAAGCCATCGATATAGAAAGATAGACGCACCAGCGGGCGATAGAACCCGCCCAGGCCCCGCGCCCCCGAGCCCCAGTCCCCGGCGAAGGTAGAGAGAATCTCCGCCGCTTCCCGCGGGCGGACCTGAAACCAGTCGTCTGCGTGGAGGCCCATGAACAGCCCGGGGAGCGCGACCGCCAGCCCCGCCGCCAGCAAGGCCGCGCGATAGCGGGCGGGCACCTTGCCGGAGGGTTCCGGCGCCTGGGCGGTGGGCACGGGATCGGGGCTCAGCGGGGATCCACGCCGGTGGCCTGGATGCGGCCCAGCACATAGGAGGCATCGTGCTGGAGGGCCTCGTTCGCCTGGTCTCGCGCTGCGGAAACCTTCCCTTGGCGATGCAGGGCCAGCGTCAGATCCCAGTGGATGACGGCGCTGTTGGGGAACAGCGCAAGCGCGTTGCGCAGGGCCTTCTCCTCGCCGGAGGCGTCGCCCTTGCGTCTATACAGTGCGGCGGCATACGTGTGGATATCCGTGGTCACCCGGCGCCCATCCGCTGCGATCGACTCGAAGGAGTCCGCGGTCTCCACCTCGGTCCCCTGGCGCAGGGCGATGTTGTAGAGTGCGCCGATGGCTTCCCGGCTGGTGGGGTTTTCGGGGAGCGCCGCGCGCAGAAGCGCCAGCGCCTCCTCGTCCTTCCCCGTTCCCGCGAGGAGGACCCCCGCCGCCAGCCTTCCTGCGCTTGTCTCCAGCAGCAGGGCGCGCTCCTTCTCCAGAAGGCTGGTCGCCTCCGTGAAGCGCTGCGTGCGCAGAAGCGCCTGCATCAGCGCCGCCGGAACGCGCGGGTCGCCCGGCAGCATTTCCCGCGTCGTGCGCAGCAAGTCCAGCGCCTCCTCCGGTCGGCCATCGCGGGTCTCGAATTCCGCGAGCGAGAGGTAGGAATCGGCCTCGTTCCCCTCGTACCAATGCACCAGCGCCAGGGTGCGGTGGGCGATGGCGTTCTCTGGACAGAGCTCGATGGCGCGGCGGAGTTCCTCTGTCGCCGTCGCCAGCGTGGGATTCCCCGCCAGCGAACCCAGCGAGGGTTCGTCGAAACGGCGGGCGTTGAGCCGGATCGCGGCCGCGAGTTCGCGAATGCCGCCCAGGCGCTGGTCCGCCGCGGCTGTATAGACGGCGGAGTAGTTGCACGCCTGCATGTCGTTGCTGGCGGCGCGCCTCAGGTGGGCAACCCCCGCGTATCGGATTCCCAGCGCGATCGCCAGCGCCGTGGCCACCACGATGATCCACACCGGGGCCATGCGGCGAAGGTCCTCCGCCAGGCGGGGAGCGGCGGCGGTTGTCATTCGGATCCCTCCGGCGCGGCGGCTGGGGCCTGCGCGGCAACGTCGGCTCCCGGCTGCACGGGCCATCCGGGAAAGCTGCCCGGCGTCGATTCAAGGACCAGGCCATGCAGCTCCGGCATTCCCTCCACGGAACCAACAAGTCGCGCGCGCCACTGGAGGTACTCCGAAGGAACCGGCGGCGGCGGAAGAGCCGCGCCCGACGCGGCGGGCGCCCACTCTTTCCACGCGATCGATTCGCCCTCTCCGCGCCCGTACCTCAGCGCATACTCGATCCGCGTCCCCGGCGGCGTTGTCTCGCGCGCCACCAGTTTTCCGCCCGGCGCCGCGCGAAACCGCACGATGGGGCTCTCGTAGATGCCCAGCACGGGATAGCAATTCACCGACAGGATGTGGTTGAAAGCGGGATAGGGCGGGCCATCGAGTTCGATGTCCAGAAAGGAGTCCCGCGTTTCCACGCGGCCCAAGTAGAACGCGCCCTTCAGCTTTCGGTCCTCCAGCGTCCAGTCCTTCGCCCCCTCCATGCGGTAGCGAAAGTGGCCCGACATCAGGTCTGGGCGGTCATCGCCGACCGAGTTGACGGAGACCGAGTAGTAGGTGGTGCCGCTGGTCGGATCCAGCGGCATGCGGAACCCAACGGGCGAAACCGTTTCCGCCTGGTTGGAGAACAGCATCCCGCCGCGCAGGCCCCACCGGCCATCCACTTCCAGGTCGTTGCCGAGGCTTCCCGAAACGAGGTACTCCGGCGGGAAGCGGTGGGACGACACCTCCTCCCGCGGCGTGGCGTCCACGGTGATGCCGCCGGAGGGAAGGCGATGCACGCCGCGCAGCGATCCGAGGTTGGAAAACTCCGAGAAGTCCCACCCGCCCGCCCGCGCATCGAAAAAGGACTCCGTCAGGA
>JBBQYG010000215.1:0-6061 GCA_038208905.1 Candidatus Sumerlaeia bacterium
TGTCCGTAGCCTTGGCTTGGTCAGGGGCTAAGCTCGGAGGGATGTATTTGGGGCGGCCAATCGGCACAGCGGCGGGCGGCGGAGAAGTCTCTTCGACCCGCCCGGGTGGAAGTGAAGCGGTAGAAGCGTGGCTGTTTGCGCAGTCGATTAGGTCGGCAATCTCGGTGCAAACCACAACGCCGATGTGCCCGCTTTCGCCTCGCAGTATTCGGGCGGGACATGCTAGCAGGGCGTTGCGGTCTCCGAATATCTTCAGCAGCGCCGGGTAGATATACTTCGCCACTGATCGATCAATCCTGCCAACGGTGTGCGGTCCTATTTTGACCAAAATGCAATTCGGGTGCTCGCTTGTGGCATCCGGTATCAAGATGCACCAAACATGACCACGATCCGTCTCTACTTCTCTAAGGCGCAGTAGTTCTTCTAGCTCCTTGACGAATTTGGATTCACCGAAAACCGACAGATAGGCCAACGCATCGCCTGGGATCACCGGCAGGATATTGAGACCGGCAAGCAATTGGGGAGGTGGCTCGCCGTAACTCGCGATGTTTCGCTGCGACTTCGGGTCGGGGTCGTCAAAACCGCGAACTATGCCCGACCTCTTCGGAGCAGAAATCCAAATCTCCTCTTTGTCGATGGCGTCTCTGACGTGCCTATACAGGGTATCCGTAAGCAGTTCCCTGATTTCTTCGCGGTGCTCCTCAAGCCAAGAACTGAGGTCATGATACGAACCCGTAAATGTGCCTCCCTTTCCAGCCTCGATGAGGAAGTCTTCATATTGGATGCGGATTCGGACCTCCAATTGGCTGCCTCTCCTTCCTAGTCCAATTGCCTGTGCGTGTCTTCTGGATATCCCAGCGCCTTATGTATATGCGCCACTTGGACCTTCACTTCGGCGGCTTCTTTTTGGAGCCGCCCCGCCTCGCGGATAAGAATCTCATGCGTGAGGATCGCGGGGTCGGCGTACTCCCTGTGCGACGCTTCAACTTCGATCTTCGGAAAATCACCGCGGCGGCCCCTGGAGTCAGCTACGGCCCGAAATCCTACGCGAGCACCTTCGCCGCCGCCGCCCTCAGCGCCAGCTCGTAGCCCAGCGGGCCCAGGCCGCAGATGACGCCGGCGGCGACGCCGCTGAGGAAGCTGTGGTGGCGGAACTCCTCGCGGGCGTGGATGTTGGAGAGGTGGACCTCGTAGGCGGGCAGGCCGATGCCGGCGATGGCGTCGCGCAGGACGACGCTGGTGTGGGTCAGGCCGCCGGGGTTGATGATCACGGCGGCGTGGGTGGCGCGGATGGCGTGGAGGTGGTCCACGATGGCGCCCTCGTGATTGCTCTGGAAGGTGGTGATCGAAACGCCGAGGACCTTGGCGAGCTTGCCGATGCGGGCGTCGATGTCATCCAGGGTGTCGCGGCCATAGACGGCGGGCTCTCGGACGCCGAGAAGGTTGAGATTGGGCCCGTGGACGATGGCGATAACCGGGCGGGTTGTTCTGGGGATTTTCTTTTTCCTGGCCACGTCTGGATCTCCCGGGTTGGGGGGCGTGGCCACATCGCCTTGACCTAAGCGTGGAGCCGCCCTCAGGGTGTCACCCTATTCTTGAGGGCACCTGCCCCCAGAGGTCCAGCCTTTTGCCGCTTCATGCCCCCCCCATTTTTCGCCTGATTTGTGCCATTGCCGCCACCATGTGGGCGGTTTCCGCCGGGGCACAGGCCTCGCCACCCACCGCACCGTGGGAGGACTACGAGGCCGCGAAGTATGCCACGGTGGAGGAAATCTCCTCCACCGGGGCGGAGTCGCGCCTGCGGGTGCGGTTCGATCCACCCACTACCGACCGGTTGCCGACGCGCGCGGTGAAGATGATCTGGCTGGCGGGCCCCCCCGGCGACAAGGTGGTGGTCAGCGTGCACAGCCTGACGTGGAAGGTGGCCGCCGCCGACGGCACAACGACGGGTCCCCTGCAATTGAACGATACCTCGGGCACGGTCACGTCCCAGCCGCTTCGCGAGATCCGGCCGCGGATGGTCGACCAGTTCCGCGGGGTGGCGATGTACCGGACGGAGATCCCTCTCTCGGCGACGCAGTCGGTGGTCGGGCCGTCGGGGCAGACCAATCAGCGCACGATCGTGATGGAGGCGCTGATCGACGTGAAGTTCGAGGGGCTGGCGGAGGAGCCGCTTTCGCCGTCGATCAACGAGTCCGACCCGTGGGGCCTCTCCGTCCTGACCAAGATGGTCTCCAATCCCGGCCAGATTCCCACCGCCGCCGTGGCGACGGAGCCGCGATACAACACGGCGGAACTGGAAAAGTGGAATACCATGCTGGCCGACGCGGAGAAGCGCGCGCCGCTGCTCTTCGCGAGGTTGACGCGCGGTGGGCTCTATGCGCTGACGGGCGATCAGCTTTCCGCCGCCGGGTGGGACGCGGGCGCGGTCCCCGCGGACCGCATCAGGCTCTTCGCCGGTGGCGACGAATTGACGGCGCTGCCGGTGGGGATCGCGCGCAACCGCCTGCTGACGGCGAAAGAGAAGCTGGTCTTCCACGTGCCGGAGGATCGCGCCGGGCTGGAGCCGTATATACCACTCTGGGTGATGGTGGGCGATGGGCCCGCGCCGCGCGCCGCGCTGGTGCCGCCCCCGGCGCGCGTGCGGGCCGGCCAAACGGAGACGGCCACGGCGGAGTTGCGCCGCATGATCTTCGAGCCCAACGAGTACCACCACGATCAGGCGCTGACGGCGCCACAGCTTCGCTGGACGACGGCCACCGTGGCGCCGGGGACGTTCCGGAGCTTCGAGTTCCAGTCGCGCCGCGCGGTCGCCGGCGAGGAGGCAACGATCGAGGTCTATGCATCGAATTCGTCGCGGGACGTCGCCCGCATCGACGTCCTGGTGAACGGGACCACGGTGGGGAGCCTTACCCCGGCGCCGATGCGCGTCGATTCCATGGGGCTGTCGTTCTCCACAGGGCTGCTTCGCGATGGCACCAACACACTGACGATTTCCAACCCCCAGCCAGCGGAAGGTGAGAAGGCCGGACCCGTTCGCTTCCTCCAGGCGGAGCTCCGCATTCCCGTCGAGACGACGGGCGCCGATCCCAACCAGGCGATGGTGCTCCGGCGCGACGAGCCGTCGTCCATCACGCTGACGCTGCACAAGTACGCGGGGATGCCGAGGACGACGCTTGCGGTGGACGTTACGGAGCCGCTGGCCCCGCGGTTCCACGAATTGCAATCGATGCAGTTGGCCACGCAGTCACGCTACGAGGGCGACGTGGATTTTCCGCGCGCGCGCCCGACGCTGATACATGCACCGGCGGATATGGCCCGCCTGGTTCCCCCACTGGAAAAGGTGCCCGCGCCCCGCGTGTTCCTCTCCGCGGAGCCGGTGGACTATCTGGCCATTGTCCATCCGACGCTGGAGGAGGCGCTGGGGCCGCTGCTGGAGCGCCGCCGCCGCGACGAGATCGTGGAGTCGGTGACGTCGGAGGAGGTCTATCGCGCCTACTCGCACGGGCGCGTCAGTTTCGAGGCCATCGGCAACTGCATAGAGAGCGTCTATCACCGCCGCGGCGGCGCCAAGCTGCGCTCGGTGCTGCTGGTGGGCGAGGCGTCGGAGTCGTGGTGGGAGTACCGGTTCCCCAGCGAGAAGGTGGAGAAAAACCTCCTTCCCGTGTATGGCTGGCGCGACCGGACAGATCGCCTGCGCAGCGACGACGGCTACGCGACGTTCAGCGGGCGCGGCGCCATCCCCGACGTGGAGCTGGCGCGCATCTCCGCTCGCACGCCCGCCCAGTTGGCCGGCGTGGTCGCCAAGATCGCCCGCTACGAGGAAGGCGGCATGGCCGGCGAATGGCTGAACCGCAATGTCTTCATCATGGACGACGAGCCGGAGTTTCTCCGCGTGGCGAAGCGCATCGTGGGAAAGACCTTCCAGGGAGGCCAGATCCCCCGCTTTCTTGCGCTCCAGGACTTCGTGTACGAGAACTACCTGCGCGGCATTTGGCGCAAGCGCAGCGTGGTCATGACCGACGCCATCGTGGACGCCTTCAACACGGGGGCGTTCACCGTGACATACCTTGGCCACGGCGGGCCCAACCTATGGTCCGAGGAACGCATCTTCCACATCCGCGACATCGACCGGACGGCTAACGGCGGGAACTATCCGATCCTGCTGGCCGGGTCCTGCGACACGGGGTGGCTGGACTATCCGGTGGAGCCGGTGAACACCAGCCTCTCGGAGCACTTTCTGCGAAGCCCCAACGGCGGCGCGGTCGCCGCGTATGTGCCGCTCGGCGCCACCAGCAGCTACGAGCACGACTTCATCCTCTCCGGCTTCTATCGCGCGCTGATCGAGCGGCGCGTTAACCGGCTGGGCGAACTCGCGCTGATGTCCAAGATGGACTACTACCTTGATCGCAGCAACGAATCCGTCACCCAGCAGTATGCGTTGATGGGCGATCCGGGAATGCCGATCCCTCGCCCCGAGGAAATGCCCGAGGCGGGGGTCCTCCCCGCGCGGCTCCTGAGCGCGACGGGGGGCCGACTCAAGGTGGGCGGCGTGGCGACCGGCGTAACGTGGGGCGCGGGCACGGCGACGCTCCTCTCGCCGGGGGGACTGCCCCTCGGCGACGCGCGGTTCTCCGTGCGCAACGGGCTCTTCGAGGAAATCATCGCAATTCCCGCCCACCTGGATCCGGGCGCATACACCGTGGTGCTGACGGCCTCGAACGTGGGCGCCAGCCGGTTTTTTTCGAAGTCGGTCCCGCTTCCCGTAAGCCCGGTCAACGTGCGCATCGAATGGAGCGATCCCGATCCCGCCACGGCGATCCGCGAGGCCGGCGGCCCGCGCGAGGTGGCCATCGACATCCACAACGACGGCGACGCGGAACTGATCGGCGCGGAGTTCCAGATTCTGGAAACCACCACCGGATCGCGGATCATCGCGGTGCCGGTGTCGGTGGCGCCCGGCGCCTCGATCAGCCCTCGCTTCGCGCGCCGCCTGCCGCCCCAGATCGGCTCCATCACCGGGCGCCTGGTGGTCGGCGGGGGGGAACCCGGGCAGGCCGCGACGGTGCTTGCGGAGACCACCGCCATCGTGCCGCGCTCCAGCGAGTACCAGCGCTACGTCTCCCTCCCCGCCGGCGCGGTGGAAGTCCGCCGCCTCGCCGACGACGCGGGAACCCTGTTCCGCCTGCCGATCTACAACCTGACGGAGACGCCGCTGGAGGGGCTGACGGCAACGCTGCGCTGGCAGGGACGCGAGGAGTCCGCGTTGATTGGCGAGAAGGAATCGCTTGCGGCGATTCCGCCGCGCGACCGCGCCATCGTGGAGTTCGCCTCGCCGCGCCGGTTTGTCGGCGGGGTGGAGACCTTCGTCCTCGAAATACGCAACGGCGATCGGGCGGGCTTTCCGCTGCAGATGGAAGTATTCAGCCTTGGGGTAAGGCAGGGGCCCGACCTTCGGATCGTCCCCGGCTCGCTCCACGCGGAGAGCAGCGACCTGCGCGCGGGGAACACCGTGTTCTTCCGCATGCGCGTCCGCAACGAGGGGAACGCCACTGCGGACTCGGTGACGGCGGCGCTGTACCACGATGGACCGTGGCGCGAGGACAAGAAGGCGGCGACCTCCGTGCCGTGGCAGGACGTGCCCACGATTACCCGGCTTGCGCCAGGCGAGGAGCACGAGTTCCGCCTCCGCTGGGACCCGGAGAACAATACCGGCGGCCGCACTACCCTGTATGCGACGGTTTCCAGCGCGGTTCAGGACGGCGAGGAAAACCTGACCGACAATGTGGAGCCTATCACGGTGGAAATGGCGACGCCGCCGAACCTGGCGATCGGCCCGGGGCCCGTGCTCCGCACGCGGGAGTTCGCGCTCCCCTATGACCGCGTGCGCTTCACCGCGCCCATCGTGAACGACACGGCCAACGATTTCCTGCGGTCCTTCCGCGTCTCCGCCGACGCCATCGCCATCGATGGCGCCAAGACGCGGATTTTCACGCATCGCTTCGAGCGCCTTCTTGCCGGCGAGACCGCCACGGCGCAGTTCGACTGGATCGTGGGCCAG
>JBBQYG010000216.1:0-6058 GCA_038208905.1 Candidatus Sumerlaeia bacterium
GTGACTCTCGAAAGTCCTGTCGTATTCCAACGTAGCTTGGGCGTCTCGCCCGAGCCTCGTCGCCCCCACACGCGGGCAAGATGCCCACGATACTCTTTTACGGCGTCCTCCATCGCGACAAGACTTTCGAGAACCGCTCTACATAATGAAAGGCTTGGTGGGCGCCCAAGCTCCTCCGATGGATGTGTCTGCGGTTTCGGTGATAACCGAGATCGAATTGCTCGGAAGCCCAGGACTGTCTCGCGAAGAGTACGACTCGATCCGCCAACTGTTGGCCGACATACCTATCATCATTCGGCGCGGCCATCGTCTAGAATTGGCGGACGCCATCATCGTCGCCACCGCCCAAGTCCTCGGCGCGTCGCTCGTCATCAACGACAGTCAACTCGGCCGTGTCCCCTCGATTGATCGGATCGAGTTGAAGTTGCTGGGCGGATAATCCCCTCTACTCCCCCCGCCGAAACCTTGCGATGAAGAACGTGTCGCAGCCGTCGCGGTGGGTGGCTGTGCGCCAGCGGCCGGGGGCGGTGCGGAGGGGGGCGTCGTCGAAGGGGAGGCCCTCGGGCGCGGCGGCGGGAGCGAACTCGGGATGGAGTTCCAGGAAGCGGTCGGCCACGGCGTCGGTCTCGGGGCGGGTGAAGGTACACACGCTGTAGAGCAGCGTGCCGCCGGGCGCGACGAATTCGCGGGCGCGGTCCAGAATGCGCAGTTGGTTCTTGGCCAGCGCGCGGATGTTGGCGGCCTGATGGCGCCAGCGGGCCTCGGGGTGGCGGCGCAGCGTCCCCAGCGCGCTGCACGGCGCATCCACCAGAACAATATCGAAGAGCCCGGGAAAATCCGCGGGCGACAGTCGGTCGGCGAGTTCCGTGCGGACGATTCCCTCCAGACCGAGGCGCTGCATCGTGTCGCGCAGGCGCACGAGCTTTGCCTCTTCGAGGTCGCTCGCCACCAATAGTCCGGGCGCGCGCTCGGCCAGGTCGGCCAGATGGGCCGTCTTGCCGCCGGGCGCCGCACACAGGTCCAGAATGCGGCTCTCACGGCGCGCCCCGGCAAAGCACGCGGCGATCTGGGCGCCCTCGTCCTCGGCGGTGACAAGGCCCTGGCGAAAGCTCGGCAGTTGCGCGGGCACCACGCCGCGCCCGCGGACGATGATGCAATCGGCAAGGTGACGCCCCTGGGCCACATCGGGGACGGCGTGGGTGGCGTCCACGATCTCTCCGCGCAGGCGCTCCATCAGCGCCTCCGCCTCGATGGCGCCGGGGCGCTGGACAATTCGCAGCGCCAGCGGCGCGGGCTCGTTGCTGGCGGCAAAGAAGGCGCGCAGCTCGTCGTCGCGATAGACTTGGCCGGCCTCGCTCGCCAGCCAGTCGGGGACGCTATAGCGGAGGGTCCACGGATCGGAGTCGGTGGGGAGCAGCGAGCCCTTGGGCTCCGCCACAACCTTGCGCATGATCGCGTTGGCAAGGCCGCGATAGCCAGTCTCGGTGCGCGCCGCCGCGACGAGCTTCACCGTCTCGTCCACCACGGTGTGCGCGGGAATGCGGTCCAGGAAGACAGCCTGGTAGATGCCCGTGAGGAGTGCCTCCTGCACCTTGTCGGCCTGCCTGGGCATCGGGTGGTGCAGATAGCGGTGCAGCAAATGTTCCAGCCAACGGCGCTGGCGCGACACGCCCAGCGCGATCTCCTGGGCCAGTGAGGCGTCCACGCCGCTGATGTCGCCGCGCTGGCGGGCCTCCTCCAGCGTGCGCTCCATCCCCTGGGCCTCGCGGTCGCGGGAACGGACGAGCATCGACAGCGCCAGCCGCCGCGCGGGGGCCGCCTCGGTACCCGCGGCAGCGCCGGCGGCGGCGCGCAGACGACCTCGGTTTTGGGGAAAGGGTGGCAACGTCAGGTTCCGATCGGACTCGCGCTCGGGCGACGACGCAGCGCCATCGCCAGCGTCGCCCCGATGTAGAGCATGAACCCCGCAAAGAGCACCAGCGGGAAATAGCCCACAAACGTAATCAACACACACGCCCCCACGATCAGGTACACCAGCGTGTTGAACGGATTGCGCGGGCGCAGGATGATCCGGTTGAACTTGGGAAACGGAATCTCGCACACCATCAGCACGGAAATCCCCACCATCAACACCAGAATCGCCCGCGTCAGCATTCGCGCGTCCAGTCCCGCGTCATAGAACGGCATCCGCTCCAGCCACTGAACAAACAGGTACGCCGACACCACCACCCCCGCCGCGCCCGGCGTGGGCAGGCCCGTGAAGTGGTTCTTTTCCGACGTGGAGGCCTGCACGTTGAACCGCGCCAGCCGGATCGCCGAGCAGATCGCAAACAGCGAGCACGCTCCCAGCGCCAGCCGCGGCGCATAGTTCGGCAGCAGTTCGTCCAGCGTCCGCAAATTCGAATACATCAGAAACGCCGGAGCCACGCCGAACGCCACCATGTCGGCCAGCGAATCGAACTGAAGCCCGAAACTCGACGACGTCCGCGTCAACCGCGCCACCGGACCATCGATCGCGTCACACACCGCCGCCGCCAGGATCAGCCAGCAGGCGTCGACGAAGTTCCCCTCCGACACCTTCACGATCGCCCACAGCGCCAGGAACAGGCTCGCGCTCGTGAACAGGTTCGGCAGGATATAGAACGACGCCCTCGGCGCCGGGCGAACCTCCCCCTCCGCCGGCACCCGCCGCCTAAAAAACCGCCGCCGCCCCCCCGCCCGCCCCCGAGGGGCGAAGCGACCGGCAGCCGTCGACGTCGATATCGGGTCCTGCTCGTCCAAAGGCGGCGACTCCCGGGGCAATCGCCCCATTGCCACAGTGTCCGGTGGAGGGAGGGGGGAAGTCAATGGCGGGTGGGTCCCCCTGACCGCGCTCACCCTCTCAGAGGGCTTCTTGGGAGTTCAAAAGAACAAATTCGGTTGGTTGCCGCCGTCGCCTTGAAGGGCATGCAGGCGGCTGGATTCTGGGGTCGAAGCCCCCTCTCCTGCTACCACCGCCGACCGCGCCGTCTCCACCGAATCGAGGCGGGGGTCCTACGCTCAGGCACTTCCCCCCCGCCATCGCCACCAAGAATCCAACCGCCGCTCGTGCCGAGCTGACCATGACGCCTCGCCTTGTTCCCAATGGAGCCCCCGGTTCCATAATTCGGTCGAATTGGAACAGCAAAGCCGGGCTTGTGCTATCAGGAACCGGCCGCAGGGGCTGTTAGGATGAATGGAGCGAGCGGTCTTCCAAGCCCACCACTGGCCCCCAACCTGCTCCACCAACCCGCGCATCGTTCTTGACTGCAGAAGTCCGGCGGGCGGTCAACGCCGTGCTCGCTTCCCGTCAAGCGCGCTTGGTCTCTCGCCATCCGCGCCGGACCAATCACCAAGGATACCAGAATGCGACTCCACAGAATACCCACTTTCATTGGCCTTTTCGTCCTCGCCGCATCGGCTGCGCGTGGTGTGGACACCCTTGGCCTGCTCCAGAATGATCCCGGTGCGTCGGCTGGATATACGCTGTTCGCGCCGGTCCCCTACACGAAGACCTATCTCGTGGACAACGCGGGGCGTCAGGTCCGTTCGTGGTCGAGTGCGTACCGGCCGGGACAGTCGGTGTACCTTTTGGAGAACGGCGACCTCCTGAGAACGGCGAACCGGAACACCAACACCGTGTTTCAGGCGGGGGGCGCCGGCGGGGGGATCGAGCGTTTCGACTGGGACGGCAATCTGATCTGGAACTACACCTACGACACGCCCACGCATCTCTCACACCACGATGCCGTCCGGATGCCGAATGGCAACGTCCTCATGATCGCGTGGGAGCTGAAGACCTCCGCGGAGTGCGTCGCCGCCGGACGTGATCCCGCGCAACTCCCCGACGGTGAACTGTGGCCCGACCACGTCATCGAGGTCCAGCCGACGCTCCCCTCCGGCGGCACCATCGTCTGGGAGTGGCACGCGTGGGACCACGTGGTGCAGGCCTTCGACGCGGGGAAGCCTAACTTTGGCGTGGTGGCGGATCATCCAGAGCTGATCAATCTCAACTACGTCTCCAATAATTCCGCTGACTGGAATCACATCAACGCCATCGACTACAACGCAGACCTCGACCAGATCCTTCTGAGCAGCCACGCCTTCAGCGAGATCTGGGTGATCGACCACAGCACCACAACCGCAGAGGCCGCGGGCCACACCGGCGGCGCACGCGGCAGGGGCGGCGACTTGCTCTATCGCTGGGGAAACCCGCGCGCCTATGGCGCGGGCGTCCCTGCGGACAGGCGGCTCTTCGCCCAGCACAACGCCCAGTGGATCGACGCGGGGCTTTCCGGAGCGGGGAATATCCTTATTTTCAACAACGGGGCCGCCGCCGGGAATCGCGCCTATTCCACGGTGGACGAGATCATTCCCGCCGTTGACGCCTTCGGCGTCTATACACTCCCCGCTGGCACGCCCTCCCTCCCCGCGGCCGCCGCGTGGTCCTACTCCGCCACGCCCCAGACCAGCTTCTTCGCCACCAATATCTCCGGAGCCCAGCGCCTCCCCAACGGCAACACGCTCATCTGCGACGGACCAAAGGGTTCCTTCTTCGAAGTCACTCCGGAGGGAAGCACCCTCTGGCGCTACGTCAACCCCGTCACCGTCGCCGGCCCCGTGATGCAGGGCACCACACCCGCGAACAACATCGTCTTCCGCGCCACACGCTACTCCCCCGACGACCCCGCCTTCGAGGGCCGCGACGTGACGCCGGGCGCGCCGGTGGAATTGTATCCGATGCAGGCGGGATTGTGGGTTGTGTATTAGGCTGTGTTTGATAAATGGCTTCGAGCTGGTCCGTTGAGCGAGAACGAGTCATGACGATGGCGCCGATGACGAGGCGATGTGGTTCATCGTTGAGGAATCGCGACACGTCAGGATGAAGGTTCGCAGCCATCGGAAAGCCGAATGCAATTGTCAAACACAGCCTAGCCTACGACATCCGGAGCCTGTTTCCCGGCACCGCGCGTCGCTACTCCTTCCCCAGCTCCCCCCTCGCCAGGAACACCTCGTCGTCCGAGATCGCGATGGCGGTGAGGTCGACGATGTCGGTCACGGACTTGGGTTGGCCGGCGATGGTGGCGGAGAGGTCGGCCTCGCCCAGGGGGGTGGCGGCGTTGGGGGCGAGGGCGGGGGCGGTGGTGGGGAAGAGGCGGAACTCGTGGGAGCCCTTGTTCATGTCGGTGTAGCGGATGGCGAGAACGATGGCGACGTTGCGGTGCTCGAGGTCGCTGGCGTTGTGGAGGGTCAGCCTTGCGCGCGTGGGCGGCGGAGGATCGGCCTTGGCCTTGGGGTCGGCGACGGGCGTATAGACAAGGGTGACGGCGTCGCTGGATAGGGAGGAGAACGTGCCGCCGCCGGACTGCCGATGGAGGTGCTCCATGTCGGCGTATAGACACGCGAGGATGTCGATGGCGGAGAGCTGGCGCACGCGTTCCTCCAGCGGGAAGCGCGCCTCGCGGACGGCCTTCTCCAGCTTCGATGGCTCGAAGAGGCGGATCCAGAAGACTCCGACTCCGAAGCTGCGGATCGCCATGCCCTGGGCGTCGCCGAGTTCGGCGCGGGCCTCCTCCAGCCGGGCGGTGGCGGCCTGGTGGTCGCGGATGCGGTCGCGGAAGTGGCGCACAACAGTGGGGGATTCGGCGAGGAGGGCGGTCTCCACGGTGGCGCCCTCGACCAGTTGGTGTATGCGCGGGCTGAAGGCGCCGCTGCCGGTGGCCATGCTCCGGAAAACGTGGAGCACCTTCTGGCCCTCGTCGCTGTGGCGAAGGTAGCTGCGCAGGTCATACAGGTCGGCGATGCGATGATAGGATTCGATCTGGCGGGGGAACCGCGTGTTGGCGAGCTCGTACAGCTCCCCCGCGCGCTCCGTGTCGCCGCCGCGCTCGGCAAGGACGCCCTGCAGAAAGAGCGCGGTGCCCTCGAAGTCGGCGTCGCGCTTCAGCAATTCGTCGAGCTCGCCGCTGGCCGCGGAGAGCTGGGCCGGGCTTGCCTCCGCAACGTGCGAGAGCGCGGCGGCGCGCAGGAGGATGCTCTC
>JBBQYG010000217.1:0-6031 GCA_038208905.1 Candidatus Sumerlaeia bacterium
CCCTCGCTCGGCGCTGGGGGCGCGTCCAAAATCTCCAAGAAGCGTTGGTAGGCATCCTCGCCGAGTTGAAAGAACCGGCGGTCGAGAAGTACGGCCTCTGCTTCTCGGCACGCAAGCTCCAGCATGAAATCCGACCGGCTCTTCCCCAGCGTTTCGGCTGCATGGTCGATCATGTCCCGCTGGTTCTTGCGGGCGCGGATGTTGATGAAAACGCCGCGGGTGCGCTCGGGCTTGGGCTGGGTCCGTGCCATTGTGCCGACCTCGCTCTCTGGCCGAGTTTGTAGCTTCTCGCGTGATGGCATTGTCAACACATTCTGGAATCCAATGCCGGAGGAAACTCCTCCCAGAACCCCCTTGCCTTACGTGGTGCCAGCCCGCATTCTCCCGGTATTCAATATGCTGTGGGCCGTCGCTGTTGGCCCCCATCAGGAACCCCGCCCCGTGGCAGCGCAGATCGAACTCGGCCCCTACCGGCTAACCCTCGAACCCAAGGGCATCCGCTTTTCGCGGCAGGATCGCGATGGCAGCGCCATCGACGCCTCGCCGGTGCTTGCCTTCAGCCTCGCGGAGTCCGGCCAGCCGGTTGTCTGGTTCAAGATACACCGCCTGAACGCTATGGGGGCAAGCAAGGGCCAGCTTCACGCATCCATTGGCCAGCGCATCGCGCTGGACGCCGATCTGGTTTACCGCGCCGACAGCGATGCGATCGAGTTTCAGACGCGGATCGAGAACCCCACGGAAGAGATGCAAATCCGACTGGGCGTTCACTTTCAACTCCCCGGAGAGGCCGATCCCCGCTGGATGGTGCCGGGATTCTTTTATCTCAATAACAAGCCCACGGGCGGCGCCCGCGTCTATCCGGCCTACTCGGAATTCAATCGCGACGTTCGGCGGTTCGTGTCGAGTTCGTGGGCCTTTCGAGCCGATCGCGCCGCAACGCCGATGTCCGCCGTGTGGACCTACAACGCCTTCGCCTTCATCGCCACCGAGGGTATTTTCGGACGCGGCAAGCAATCCCCCAACGGCATCGGCATGAGCGGGCTCTCCTTCGGCAACGAGGATGGCACTCCCTACGTCGGCGTCGAGTTCCCCTACCGCGAGGCTCCAGTAAAGTTCTCCTTCTGCCACGACGACCGCACCGAGGCGGAGGAGACCCACGTCCTCCTTCCCGAGCGCACGGCGATGCAGGCGACCTTCAGCGCCGGGTTCGGCGCGCCGGATCTCCACGCCTATGCCAAGGCGACGCGCGGGCTATACTACCAGTGGGCCGATCGCCACAGCCAAGTCGCCACAGTCCCTGCGGAGCGTGCGGAACACACCGCCCACGTGGGGCTTCTGCGCTGGCACTATGACGCGCGGAGCCAGGCCATCTACGAGAGCGCGGCGTTCGACCGCCACTTTGGACGCAAGGGCGGCTATCTGGAGCGGGCCCACATGCACGCGGGCTGGCTGAGCGGCATGCTGCCTGCCTATGCGCTGCTGTGGGCCGGCCGCGAGTCTTCCCACGAGGAGTCCGTATCGGCCGGCCAATCAGTTCTCGATAAGTTCGCCAACCACCTGGCTCCGTGCGGGTCGATCTTCCCCGTCTGGACGGAAGAGAACGGCTGGTCTTGCAGCTTCGGACCCGAGGACGGCACGGCCCATTCGCGGACGGTTGGGGAGGGGGTGCTGTTCCTGCTTCGCGCCGTCGCCCTCGAAATGCGCCACGGCGCCAACCATCCCCAGTGGCTGGAGGCCGCGCTCAGTTCGCTCCGCTATGCCATGGGGGCCCAGCGGGAGGACGGCTGCTTTCCCGCCTACTATGACCTCACCTCGGGTCGCCCCACCAGCTTCGAGGGGTGCGCCGGATTGGCATGGGTCGCCGCGCTGGCGCTCGGCTCCAGCCTGCTCAACAAGCCCCACTTCCACGAGGTGGCCGTTCGCGGCGGCGAGTACTACGCGCAATTTGTCCGCAATGCCTTCCTTTACGGCAGTGTGGAGGACCAGCCATTCACGCCCACCAGCGACGACACCCATTGGGCGCTCATCGCCTACATGGCGCTGTACGAATTGGACCACGACCGGCGCTGGCTGGACCTCGCGCGCAAGTCTGCGGACTTGGCACTCACGTGGCGCATGTCGTGGAATGTGGACTTTCCGTCGGAGTCCATGCTGGCCCGCTACGAGTTCCGCACGCGCGGCGGCGACATCGGATCGGTGGCCTGCCCCACGCTTGGGTGCAACGGCCTTGTGATCTATCGCGAACTGCTCAAGCTGGCCGCGTACGTGGGGGACGACTATTACCGCGCCCGGGCCGACGATTCCAGGCTTTTCGCCAGTCAGTTGGTCGTTGTCGAGGACGGGATGCTGAACGCGCGGTTCGGCATGGTTGCCGGCCAGCTGTTCCATACCGACTGGTGGCAGCCCAAGGGCGTGGTGCTCACCCTCAGCCACGCGATGGCCGCGGGCTTGGTGAAGCATGCGGAATTGGTGCGGCGGAACCTCAACATCTCCCGCCAGACGATTCAGGCCGCCAGCGAGGGGGACGACCTTCCCGCCAGCGAGCCGGTGATGTACGCCGACACGGCGCTTTCCAGCACAACGGCCTCGCGAGAGGTTGCCCTGCCCAGCGGCGCTCTTAACCCGATGGGGCTGATGGGGACGCCGATCCCATCCGGCGGCAGGCCGAGCACCGGCTACTCGGAGGGCCCGCCGGGCGGTACATCGCGGGGCCAGATCCCGAGCGAGTTTGGCTCCGCCGGCAGCCGCCACGACGTGGCCACGCCGGTCCCCGCCGCCCCCGCCCGAAATCGTGGCGCGCGCGGACTCTCGTCCGAAAATATACCGCTCCCCGGCTTCGAACAGATCGCCCCTGTGCCATTTCCTGCCTACGGCGCCAAGGACGAGAAGAAACCCGCCGCGCCAAAATCGGGGGCAACCGGCGCCGAGCCGGTCGCCGGCGACGACGAGGAGATTCGCTACAAGATTTTCTGATGGCCCGGTGCGTGCAATTCCCGCCAATCGGGACTGCGCCCAAACCCGCCGGGGGGCGTGGCAGTCACGTTTCAGTGCACGGAGGCGGAAGAGCCCGACGGTTCAATTCGCACCGCAGCTTCTGGCCATCGCCCCAAATCTCCCCCTAGGACGATTTATCCCTGACGCGGTACGATGTTTGATTAGAGTGTTGGGCAGTTGGTCCGAATGCGTCGGGCAGAAACCCCCACCGGGAGCTGATGAAGATGAAAAGTCATTTCGCTTGGCTTGCCGCTGCCTTCCTTGCCGCCGCGATTCCGGCCGCCGTCTCCGCGCAGTCCGCCATACGCGAAGCCGACGCACGCGCCTATATCGACGTGGCCCGCAAGGTCCTGCCCTCCGTCGTCAATATCACCATCGAGCCCAAGGCCGGCAATCCCGAGGCGGACCTGACGGAGGAGGAACGCATCCGCCAGTACTTCAACCAGCGCCGCAGCGGCGTCGATGGCCCCTCCCTGGACACCGTTTCCGGCTCCGGCGTCGTGATCGAGCGCCGTGACCAATTGGCCTATGTGATCACAAACAACCATGTCGTGGATTCGCTGGACGATTCGCAGGATCTCAAGCTGACCTTCCATCAGCGCGAGGAAGGAAAGACCGACTACGGCAAGACCACGGTCATCTCCGGCGACGGTGCCCGGGTAATCGGGCGCGACCAGCTCAGCGACCTCGCCGTGATCGAGTTCCGCGTCCCCGATGGGATGATCGTGGAACCCATCCCCTTCGCCGATTCCGACACCGTCGAGATCGGCGAGCAGGTTCTCGCCCTCGGCAATCCCCTCAATCTCAACCACACCGTCACACGCGGGATCGTTTCCGCCAAGTCGCGCTACCTCGGCAGTCGCATCTCGCTCGACCGGCTGCTCCAGACTGACGCGGTGATCCAGCCCGGCAACAGCGGCGGGCCGCTGGTCAATCTCGACGGCAACATCGTGGGGATCAACAACGCCATTCTGAGCCAAACGGGGATGTGGATGGGGACGAGCTTTGCCATCCCTAGCAACGATGCCAGGCGCGTCGTGGGCCAGCTCCTCAAGGAGGGGCGCGTCCTTCGGGGGTACATCGGTGTCTCCATGGAGGACATGGGGAACCCCAGCCGCCGCGAACTCGTCAAGCTCTATGGCCTCGATGGGGCTCAGGGCATTCTGGTCAAGTATATCGTTCCCAACAGTCCCGCCGACATCGCGGGGGTAAACCTGTTCGATGTCATCACCGAGGTCGATGGCGTGAAGGTCGCCTCGCCCGACGACCTGCTCCAGATCATCACCTCCAAGCCGGTGGATTCTCCGGTGGAGTTGGCCATCGTCCGCCTCAACGACGACCGCTCGCCAAACCGCATACGACTGACCGCCGCGGTGACGGAGCGCCCCAACGAGAAGGTGATCCGGGGTCTGCACCCCAACAACGCGGGTGGCCCCATCGTGCCGCAGTTCAACGCGGAGAACGAGGAGCCCGGCGCGGCGACGCTTGGGATCGAACTGCTCCCCCAGAAGGACGGCCTTCTCGTGATCGGGCTTCTTCCCGGGCGCGCGGGCTTCCGCGCGGGAGTGAAGGAGGGCGACTCGGTCGTCTCCCTCAACGGGCGGCCCGTGCTCGAGGTCGATGGCTTCCTCGCCGCCATGAACGAACCCACCGCCGAGGGCCATGTCCTCGTCGTCAAGCGCGAGGATCAGGAGCAGCGGCTCGTGATGCCGCTGCGCCGCCGCGATCCGGCGCTGCCGTTTATGCTGGACCCCGGAGCCACTGCTCCCGAGCCCGCCGCACCCGACGCCGACACGTCGCCCTCCACATCCCAGGACAACACACCCAAGGAACCGTAAGCCATGAGCGTTGATATCCAGAGCGTCGTCGAACAGGTCGAGTTGAAGGGCGCCTTCATCGACCGCCTGACCAGCGAGATCGGCAAGGTCGTCGTGGGCCAGCGCGCCATGGTGGAGCGCCTGATCATCGGCCTGGTCTCCAACAACCACGTCCTGCTGGAGGGCGTCCCGGGCCTCGCCAAGACGCTGACCTGCAAGACGCTGGCGACGTGCATCTCCGCCAAGTTTTCCCGTATCCAGTTCACGCCGGACCTGTTGCCGGCGGACTTGATCGGGACGCTGATCTACAACCAGCGCGATCAGGTCTTCGAGCCGCGCCTGGGGCCCGTCTTCGCCAACATCGTCCTCGCCGACGAAATCAACCGCGCCCCGCCAAAGACCCAAGCCGCCATGCTCGAGGCGATGCAGGAGCACAAGGTGACCGTCGTCGGCAAGACGTCGCGGCTCGACCCGCCCTTCTTCGTGCTCGCCACCCAAAACCCCGTGGAGCAGGAAGGCACCTACCCGCTGCCCGAGGCCCAGCTTGACCGGTTCATGTTCTTGATCGAGCTCGACTATCCGAATGAACACGAGGAGGTCGCCATCGCCCGCACGACCACGGGCGGACCGCCCCCGGAGCTCGATCATGTGCTCACCGGCCCCGACATCATCGAATACCAGGAGCTCGTGCGGCGGGTGCCGGTGCCAGACCATATCTATCAGTTCGCCGCCCGGCTCGTCCGCAAGACGCGGCCCAAGGGAGAGACCGCCCCGGCCTGGCTCAAGCCGCTCGTGGCGTGGGGCGCGGGACCACGGGCCGTGCAATACCTCATCCTCGGGGCCAAGGCGCGGGCGGCGCTCGCGGGCAGCTACATGGCGAGGCTCGAAGACATCGAGGCGGTCGCGGCTCCCGTGCTTACCCACCGGCTTATCACCACGTTTGCGGCGCAGGCCGAAGGCATCACCGCCAAAGACATCGTCGCCCGTCTTGTCAAAGAGACGATCGCAGAGCAGGTGTGATCCTGCGGGTTGTGCCATTTGGTTTCCCGCGCTTGCTCGCCCCCTCGTGACTCTCTCGCATGTTCTCCGATCGTCAGCCTCGAAGTTTCCTCGAGCCCGCCGTGCTCGCCCGGCTGGCTGGGGTGCCGCTGGTGGCCCGCAAGCCGATGGTGGGCGGCGTGTCAGGGCGGCATGCGAGCCCCCATCGCGGGTCGAGCGTC
>JBBQYG010000218.1:0-5982 GCA_038208905.1 Candidatus Sumerlaeia bacterium
GCCAGTGCGGAGACTTGGTCGAATCGCTCCTCAAGCGCGATATCGGCGTGAAGGACAGCGGCTCCAAGCTGACGGGCCACGGCGGGTTCCTGGACCTGATGGACGCGCTGCTTTTCTGCGCGATTCCCCTTCTTGTATATCTGCACCTGACGCGGCCCGAAGTGTTGAACATCGGCGGATAGCCGCGCACCAATCCGACTAGACGGGAATCGAATTGAAGAAATACATCCAGATCGTCGTGGGCATCGCGATCAGCCTCGCCGCCATCGCCTTCCCATTCATCGTGGGCTGGGTAAAGTTCGCCGACCTGTGGGCGGCGGTGGTCGCGACCAACTGGTGGATCGCGGCCGTTGCCACGGTCGTCATCGTGGCCAGTTTCTATTGGCGCGTGTTCCGCTGGCGCATCCTGCTGGCGCCGGTCAAGGACATCCCCTCCCACCGCCTCTTTGGCCCGATGATGGTGGGCTTCGGATTCAACAACATCCTGCCGATGCGCGCGGGCGAGTTTGCCCGTCCCCTGGCCCTGATGAAGCAGGAGAAGGTCTCCTACGCCGCCGCGTTCTCCACCCAGATCGTGGAACGCCTGACCGATATGATCGTGCTGCTGGCGCTCCTCGTGGCGATGCCCCTGTATATCACGCTCGATCCGTCCATCTCCATGGAATTCGACGTGGGCGGGACAAAGGTGGCCCTGAGCGTCGCGTGGATCGATTCGATGCTTCCGAAGTTCTCCGTGTTCGCGCTGGTGCTGCTTTGCGGCATCGGCAGCTTCCTGGTGCCGCCGGTCAAGAAGCTGTATATACGCGCCGTCCGCGCCGTGCCGTTCTTCGCCCCCGCCATGCAGGAAAAGATCGTCGCCGTCATCGAATCCTTCACCAAGGGGTTCGACAGCCTCAAGAGCCCCCGCGCGGTGGCGATGGTGTCGCTGCACTCGGTGATCGTTTGGCTCGCGCTGGCCTTTGGATTTCAGGTGTTTAGCTGGGGATTTCCCGGCGCCTCGATGACGTTTCAGCAGGCGGTGGCGTTCCTTCTCGTCACGTCGATCGCGGTCTCGCTGCCATCGTCGCCGGGTTTTTGGGGCGTCTACGAGTTCGGTGGAATGTTCGCGCTGGTTCTGATGGGCGTTGTCACAAACGACGCCGCCGGTATGTCCGCGGCTTTTGCATTCACGCTGGTGGTACACTTCCTCCAGTGGGCTCCCACCACGGTGTTTGGCCTGATGGCCGCCGCCAAGCTGTCGATTTCCGCCGGCGACGCCGAGGCGCTCGCCGAGCAATCCCCCAAAGCCGCCGCGGAGGCCCCCTCGCCATGAACAACAAAGCCCTCCTCCAGCTCGGGTCCGAGCTGCTGTTCCTCTTCCGCCACGGCAACGGCCCCGCCGACTCGGCGATCTCTGCGTACATACGCGAGCGCAAGTTCCTCGGCGCCACCGACAAGCGCTTCCTGACCGATGTGTACTACCACGCGATTCGTCACCTGCGGCGCATCGACGAGTCCATTCTCTCGGCCTTCGCCGGCAGCCCCCTCGCCGAGGAGCGCTTCTCCGCCGGATTCCCCGTCACGTCGGAAAAGGGCGCCTGGGCGTGGGTGCGCGGGCGCGCCGATGCCCCCGAGGCGCGCGCCCCCCGGCCCAATGCGTTCGACCGCTTTGTGGACACCACGCGGCTGGGGCTGGCCGCCGTGGAACTCAAGCTGGAAACCGCCGCCGTCGTCGCGGAGGAACTTGTGCGGGCGTGGCCCGTGAAGGAAATCCAGACGCCGGTGCAGCCCAAGTCGATCGCCCGCATGGTGGAGCGTGCGGCGGAGGTCATGGAACTTTTCGCAAAGCCCCGCCGCATTGTGGACGAGGACCGTGCCGCCTCGTTTCCCGCGTGGCTTTGGGGCCAGCTCTCGATGCACCGCGCGCCAGAGGAACTCCCCGCGCTGGCCCGCGCCCTCAACCAGCAGTCCTCCGTGGCGATGCGCGTGAACACGCTCCGCGCCAGCGTGAATCAGGCCGCCAAGGCGCTGGAGGCCGCTGCCCTCCCCACGCGGCCCAGCGCCCTCGCCCCCCAGGCGCTGATCCTGGATTCCCGCGTCGCCCGCAACACCATCCCCCACATGCGCGATGGGTGGTTCGAGATGCAGGACGACGGCAGCCAGCTCGTCTCCATCTATGCCGACCCGATGCCCGGTCAGCTCGTGGTGGACGCCTGCGCCGGCGGCGGAGGAAAGGCCCTCCACCTTGCCGCGCTCATGATGAACGAGGGCCGCCTTGTCGCCATGGACTCCGACCGCGACCGCCTCGCGCGGATGCAGCCGCGCATCGAGCGCTCCGGCGCCGCCGTCATCGACACCACGGTTTCCTATGGACCTGGCGGCGAGCTTCCCTCGCTGGAGAAACTCCCCCTCGCCGATCTCGTCCTCATCGACGCGCCGTGCAGCGGCACGGGAACCCTACGCCGCAACCCCGAGGCCCGCTGGCGCCTCTCTCCCTCCACGCTGGAGGAACTGCTGCGCACCCAGCGCGAACTCCTCAGCAAGTGGGCCCCCCGCGTCCGCCCCGGCGGCGCGCTCGTCTATGCAACGTGCAGCCTTCTCGACTGCGAGAACGCCTCCCAGACGCGCGATTTCCTGGCTGCCCACCGCGACTTCCGCCTGGAACCACCCGAGGGATTCGCGGGGCCGCTCACGCCCAAGGGCGAACTCGCGCTGGATCCGCTGCATCACGGATGCGACGGGTTCTATGCGGCGCGATTTGTGAAGGCCGGGAGCGGCAGGGAGAAGTAGGGAAGGGCAGGCAGAAGCGGAGGAGCCGCTACTTCTTCCTGAACACACCCGCCAATTTCGCCATGATCCCGCCCGCCGATTCTGTCGTCGGCTTTTCGGAAGCTGATGGGAGTTTCTGGGGGACGCCCTGTCGCGGGGGGAGTGCCCTGTATGCCTCCATCGCGGGGCCCACCTCCTTGCGGGCGGCCTGCTCGAAGATGCCGCGCTCGTCGGGCTCGCCGAGTGCGAGGAGCGCCATCTTCACCGCCAGGTCCTCGTGCGTCGCGGCCGCTGAATCCTCCACGCGCTTCAGGTCCTTGCCGTCCGCGGAGGGAACGAATGGACAGAACGGCGTGAGCTGCGAGAGCGCAGCCAGTGCCTCCGCCTCGCGCCCGGCGCTGGTGAAGTTCACGCAGTTCTCCGCATAGGCCGTGGCCGCGCGCCACTGCTCGATGTGGCGCTCGGTCATCATCGCCATCCACGGCGCCACCAGGCGCACGTAGCCCGTCTTGGGCCGCGACAGCAGCTTTCGCCGCATGAGCGGCATCGCCGAGAGAAACGGCCACAGGTAGGGCGCAGAGGGGAGTTCCGCCTCCGCGGCCTCCAAGCGGGTGATTGCCACGTCCACCGGCGTCTCATAGGGGTTGCGCTTACCCACCGCGCCGCCGCGGGCCACGATATCGTCGCCCGGGTCCCAGATATTTCGACCGCCAAAGCTAAAGATCCACAGCAGCGGCACGCCGTCGGAGCACCGATAGAGCACCTCGCCATCATCGGACTGACTATCCTCGATGCGAATGCGGTCCTCGGTGTAGATGAGTCGGCTCGGGCGCATGGCCACGGGAATCATACCTCGGTCGGTCTCTCCGCGATCGCCACTCGGTGGTGCAAATGATGGCTCAACGGACCAAAATTGTGATGCGGCGGGGAATCGCAATGCAAGCCCCGATGGCGCGGGGGCCGGGCCGCCCGAAGTTTTCTCCGCCCGGCGGTCCGGTTTCCCTTGAGCCTCAAACGTGGTCGGTGTTCTATGCTGGAGGCAGGGAAGGAGACCGATACCCAACCTTCCCCGACCGCGTTTGGTCTGCTATGCAATGGCGATGCAGATCGCCAGCATTCCTTCCGCAGTAAAACACCGTAAGGAGAGGCGCTTATGCCGGTTCAAGTCACCTGCCGTAACCTCGAACTCCCCAAGGGCCTCGGCGAAATCGTCGAGAAGAAGTCCCGTAAGCTGAAGCGTTTTTTCGACAAGGTTGACCGAATCGAGGTGATCTTCACTGCGGAGAAGTTCCGTCGCCGTTGCGAGATCATCGTTCACGCGGGACCATTCAACTGCACCGCCATCGTGGAAAACGGGAACGAGGGCTCCGCCTTCGACAAGGCCCTGAAATCCGTCGAGCGCCAGATCAAGGATTACAAGACGCGCATGATTCACCTTAAGCGCAAGCATGAGGGCACGGGCCGACTGATGGCGCGCGAGGAATCCGCCACCGAACTGGAGGCGACGGCCGAGGCCGTCTAGATTCCGCGGCCACCGCGACACGGTGCCGACGGCCCCGGGGAGGAGAGCTCCCCGGGGCCGCTTTTTTTGGGGGAAGGGCGGGAAAATCGGAGATGGCGGAGGGCGATGGCACTTCTCTTTTTTCCGTGGCCGAATGCCGGATGCCGCCAACGGAGCGAGCCAAACTGATCATCCACAGATTTCACAGATTCACCCAACGCCCCCACTGGCACCCCCACTTTCACGTCTATTTCTCTGTGTTCTCTGTGCGCTCTGTGGTGAACGCTGTTTTTCAAAGTGTCGAACTGGCCACGACATATCGAAGACGGCTCTACTCGAGGACCCAGCCGGTCTCCAGGGCCGTTTGGCGCAGGCCATAGATGCCCCCGCCGGAGAGGTTGTAATCCATTATATATACCTCCCCGCGGGCGTCCTCTCCCCAGCCGGTGGGCCGGATTCCGCTGAGCGGCTCCACCAGGGTCCTGATCTCGGCGCCTCCACCCGGAAGCGGAACCACGACCATGATCCTGCGGAAGACGTAGTCGGAGCACAGGAAGAGCCCCTCCAGCGCCGGCGCGTTTCCCCCGCGATAGATTCGGCCCCCGATCACCGCGCCAATGCCTTCCAGGTGGGGATAGTCGGCCAGTGGCGGCGCGTACCCGAACGCCTCGCAGAAGGCGGGCGGTCCCGCGTTGCAGATCGTCCCCTCCGCGTCGGGCCAGCCGAAGTTCTCTCCGCCAAGGACGCGGTTTACCTCCTCGCGCGTCTGCCAGCCCACGTCGGCGAGGAACAGGCGCCCGTCGTCGCGGTCGAAGGCAAACCGGAATGGATTGCGCAGTCCCAGCGCGTATATCTCGGGCCGCGCCGAATCGTCGCCCGTCAAGGGATTCCCCGGCGGAATCGCATAGGGCGCGCCGCCGCGCGGGTCGATGCGGAGCAACTTCCCCCGCAACGTCGTCGTGTCCTGGGAGTTCCGCGTGATGATGCTCGGCTTGGTGCCGTCGCCCGTGGAGATATACAGGAAGCCATCGGGCCCGAACTCCACATGGCCCGCCAGATGATTGCTGGTCTGGTCCGGTATTTCGAGGATGATTTCCTCGGTCGCGCGATCAATCAGGCCCGAACCCCCTCGTTCCTCGCGGAACCGGGACACGCGCGAGGTGGCGGGGCGCGTGATGTTGCTGGAGTAGAACGTATAGACATGACCGGTCTCGGCAAAGTCCGGCGAGAAGTCGAAACCGAGCAGCCCCTCCTCGGTATTCGTCCCGATCGCATTGGAGAGATCGAGCCACGCCGCGACCTCCTCCGGCGCGGGATCGGCCTTGCGGGGAAAGGTGCGAATGACGCCGAAACGCTCCAGCACCATCATGCGGCCGGAGCCATCGGGGGCTTCGCGCATCAGCAGGGCGTTGGAAAACTTGAGGCGAGGGAATTCGCGCCGAACCACGATGGGGATCCCCGCGGGCGGCGGGGCCGCTGCGAAGGCCGTCCCGGCGGTCGTGGCGACCATGATCGGCGTCAGGATCAGTAAGCCCCAAGGCACCGTGGGGGGGGGGGCCGCCCCCCGCCCCCCCCCCCCCACCCCCCCCCCCAACCAACACCCAGCGCGACCGCGATCCCGCCGAGCCCCACGGCGACGGCCACGCCGCAGTTCACCTCGACGCCGGTTTTCCAGGACGTGATCCAGATACTAACGAGCCAGCCGGTCGGGTCGGACAAGAACGGCGATTCGC
>JBBQYG010000219.1:0-5975 GCA_038208905.1 Candidatus Sumerlaeia bacterium
CGGATTTGGGTGGCCGGGGAGGGGGGGGGTCCCGGGGCGGGACGCCCACGATCGTGTGGGGTTCTTGCCCCCCCACGGGAGCAGGGGCACCCTGCCCAGGCACGACCCGCGTCGGCGTGGAGGCGCCGGGCGAAGGACCAGGCTTCTGGCGATCCGAAGACTGTGGCCCCGGAGGCTGGTGGTGCATGGGCGAGACGCCCATGCTACTGTGGGGGGGCTTCACCCAACGCCACTTCCAATCACGGAATCCTGCCTTGTCAGGATTCTGCCACACATAGTGGATCTGTCGCGAGAACTCCGCCTCGTCTCGGATCAGATGATCGTAGTACTCCTCCATCCACAGCTTACCATGCCGAGCCAGCATCTTGTTGATTTGCTTGGCGGTGAATGACTTCCAGCTGTGAAGTATGTCGGAGAGGTAAGCGTCTACATGTGGGCGCAGAACGACGTGCACATGATTGGGCATGACGCACCACGCGAGCAATTCATAACGCTCGCCGTCGAAGTAGCGAAGGGCAGTGGCGACAATCTCCGCCACGCGGTCATCACGCAGGTGGCACTCGCCGAATCCAGCACTCAGGAATGCTTCAATCCTTTCAGAGTGAAGATGCTCGAGCCTCAGCTTTTCGTCATCTGACAACTCCCGCCCCATCTGCTTTGCGGTAAGGCGAATCGATTCGCGCTCACGCTGGATGAAGTCGCGCTCTTGGGCGCTGATGGAGTCCGCAAGGCGGAATGTAATCGCGTAGGCGCCGCCCGAGACGGTTAGGTGCGGGAGCCGAGCACCGTGCCGATACCCGAACGCTGAAACTCGAGCAGAATCGGCCCCAACAGTAGCATGGGCATCCTGCCCATGCACGACCCGCGTCGGCGTGGAGGCGCCGGGCGAAGGACCAGGCTTCTGATGACCCGAAGACTGTGGCCCCGGAGGCTGGTGGTGCATGGGCGAGACGCCCATGCTACTGTGGGAGCGCATCTCGGAAAGGGACGCGGGGTTGACTCGCCGCCCCCTGCCCAATCCCCGCCGGGCCTCCAGAAGCGCCTCGGTGGCGCGTCTGCGCATGTCGTTGAGGCGGCTGAGCGGGACCATCAGGTCGCCGTCCAGATCGGCCTCGATGGCGGCGAGCTGGAAGGGGGTGTTGCCGAGGCGGCCCAGTTGTTCGGCGAGGACTTCCCGCGTGAGGGGGCGCGCAGTGGCGTGCTCCGCGGGGGCAGTGTCCTCGACGTCGATGGAGACACCCTGCTCGTCGGACATCGAGAGGCGGAGCGGGGCGCCGACCCTTCCGGATATATGCATAGACACGGCGCGGCGGTGGTGGAACTTCCCGGGCTCGAAGCTGGCGGCCAGCTCCGCGTCGAGGCGCGGGTCGCTGGTCTTCCAAACGAGCTGGCCCGCGGCCACTTGGCCAAGGTCGATGCGGCCTTCGCCGAAGGTGAGAGATACCTCGATCGGCGAGCCATTCGCGGGAGCGATGGCCTTGTGGCTTTCCTGTCCGGCGCGGATTGTATAGACGCGGCCACCCTGCTCGTCCTCGTCTGGGCGACCCGCGTCGAAGACGACTCCGTCGCCGCAGCGCAGCGGCTCCTCCAGAGCCACCGTCACGCTCAGGCGCCCGACGCGCGCCACGCGGCCAAGGTAGAGGCCGCGCTTCTTGGGGAAGCGGCCCTCCACCACGGCCTGGTGGTCGATGGAGTGCATATATCCGCCGGTGAATCCGCGGCTGAAGGTCAGCGCCAGCTTCTCGCGGTCGGCGCCTTCCAGCTTGGGGCGAAGCCCCGCCATCGCGGTGTCCACGGCGGCGCGATAGCTCTGCACCGTGGCGGCGACGTACTCGGGCGACTTGTACCGGCCCTCGATCTTGAGGCTCACGATTCCCGCCTCGATCAGGTCGCCTATGTCCTCGTAGGCGGCGAGGTCCTTGGGGGAGAGCAGGTACTTCACATCGCCCAGATCGCGGACTTCGCCATCCACCACGAAGTCGTAGGGAAGGCGACACGCCTGGGCGCATTCGCCCCGGTTGGCGCTGCGCCCGCCGAGGGCTTCGCTCGTCAGGCACTGGCCGCTGTACGCGACGCAGATGGCGCCGTGGACGAAGACCTCGATCTCCTTGCTGGTGCCCTGGCCCATGCGGCGGAGTTCGCGGCGCGACAGCTCCCGCGCGGCAACCACGCGGCCGATGTCGAGGCCGAGCGTGTCGAGCGCCTCCGCCGATTCGGCGCTGGTCACGGTCATCTGGGTCGATGCGTGGATCGGTAGTTCCGGCGCCAGGCGGTTCGCCAGCCAGGCAAGGCCAAGGTCCTGGATCAGGACCGCGTCCACCCCCGCGTCGGAACACGCGCGGAGGAGTTCCGCCGCGGCATCGAGTTCGTCGGCAAAAATCAGCGTGTTCATCGTCACATAGCCGCGCACGCCGCGCTCGTGCAGCCACGCCATGATGCGCGGCAACTCCGCCAGGTCGAAATTCGTGGCCTTCATGCGGGCGTTGAACTGCTGGAGGCCGAAATAGACCGCGTCGGCGCCGTTTTCCACGGCGGCGCGCATCATCTCCTCGTTGCCGGCGGGGGCGAGGATCTCGGGACGGTTGAGGGCGGGGGCTGCGGTCATGGAAAGAGGCTATTGCAAGGCAGCCCGGCCCGGCAAGGGACAACGGCTTGCAGGTGGCGGTTCTACAATCCGCTCTTGAGGAAGGTCGCGAAAGCCACGGCATCGGTGGAATACTCGGCCTTGCCGAGGACTTCCATGTCGGGCGTGACGACGGCATAGTAGGGGAGCGCCACGGTGTTGAAGTGGCGGGCCTGGAATTCCTGCCGTTCGGCGCCCTTCTTCCGATCGTCGGTGTAGAGCTTCACGCGGACGTACTTTCCAAGGAGGTCGTGGATCTCGGGCCGGGGGAACATGTTCTTCTCCATCAGGCGGCAATTGGTGCATGTATATCCGGTGAAATCGATGAACACGTTCTTGCCGGTGGCGCGGGCCTCGGCGATGGCGGGCTCGACCTCCTCGTGCCACGTCAGGGTGTCGCCCTTGGCCGCCGCCGAGGCGGAGGGGGGCGCGAAGTCGATGGGCATATACGCCTCCAGCCAGCCGTGGAGCTTTCCGCCAAAGAGCCCGCCCGCCAAGTACAGCGCGACGAACCCGAAGGTGACGCCCCCCAGCATCCGCGGCACGCCGATGCCGTCCGAGGCGCCCTCGTCCTTGAGCCGGATCAGTCCAAACAGATAGAGCGCCGTTGCCGTGGCAATGGCGGCCCAGAGGGCGAGAAGCACCTCGCGCGTCAGGATCAGGTTCTCCTTCAGCCACACGATGTCGGCGTTGCTGAGGAACTTGAACGCCGCCGCCAGGACGACGAGGCCCATGACGACCTTGGTGGCGTAGAGCCAGGAGCCCGACTTGGGGAGCGACCCCAGCATCTGGGGGAGCAGCGCGAGCACGAAGAACGGCAGCGCGAATCCGGTGGCGAAGGCCATCATTCCAAAGAGCGGCCGCGTCCAATCGCCCCCGGTCAACGTCTGCACGATCAGCACGCCCAGCAGCGGCGCCGTGCACGTGAATGAAATCAGCACAAACACCATCGCCTTGGCCGCGATCCCGAGGAAGTCGTTCCGCGTCCCCGCCTGCTTGCCGAGCTTGCCTGTGAGGAACTGTGGCGCCTGAAGATGGAGCACCTCGAAGAGGCTGAGCGCGAAGGTGATATACAGCAGCGCGAAGAACAGGTTCACCCACGGATTCGACGCAATCCATTGGGCGAAACCGCTGCGCTCCACGCCCGCGCCGAGCAGCAGGAGCAGCAGCGAGAATCCGAATCCGATGAGCGTGAAGCCGAGGATGATCGAGCCCACATAGACCGCCGCGTACTTTGCGGCCTGGCCCGTGGACTTCGCCGCCTTGTTGGTGAAGAAGCTGATGGTGATGGGGATCATGGGAAAAACACAGGGCGTCGCCAGCGCGACGAGGCCAAAGAGGAAGGACGCCAGCAGGAATCCGCCGAAGCTCCCCCCGCCGGAAACGGCGGCCTCGGAGACCGACTGGACGGGCGGGGCCGCAACCTTGACCGCGGCGGCGGGCGCGGCGACCGGCTCGCCCGGGAGGACCTTCAGCGCCGCCGCGATCGCGGCGGTGGCCGGGGGAAGGCAGCTCGTCTCGGTACAGGCCTGATAGTACATCTCCAGCGCCAGCTCCACGTCGCCCACGGCGGCGTCGGTGTTCACGCGATAGGAGCGGCGGAACTCCAGCGGCGAACCATACAGCAGCGCCACGTCGATTTCGAATCCGGGGTCCACCTTGACCTTCGACTCGGGCTCCTTCCACTCCCCAACGGGGGTCAGCAGCTTGGCCGTCGCCTCCGAAAGGTTGATCTCCGTGGCGACGGGTCCGCCGCCGGGAACGGGTTGCTTCATGGCATAGAGGTGATAGGCGGGATCGACGGTGGCGGAAACAATCACCTCGACAATGGCGCCGCGCAGGGCTTCGGCGGGTTCGATGCGGGCGGTGGCCGTCACCACCTGCTTCCGCGCGCCCCATTGGGCGGCAGCGGGCTGGGCAATCGCCAGCAGCAGGACGGCGAGCACGGCCATCGACCATCTCGCCAGCGGGGCTGTCATCGGCATTCGGGGGGCTCCTCGGGTCTCAATCCGCGCATTCTGTCACAGTGGCGCGGGGGAATTGCAAACCAGAAGGCAAGGATGTGGCCAGTTTGCGCGGGTGCCCCAATTGCCCGTTGCCTGCTGCGGGGGCCCTATGAGTATATCCTGCCAGCAGCCCCGGGAGTCCCGACCATGAAGCATCGGATCTGGTTTCTCATCGCCGGAATCATCGTTATCGCGGTCATCGTGGTGGGTGAGGTGGTGCGCAAGTCGATGGCCCCCGACCCCATCGAGGAATCCGCGACGGTGGAGGCTGGCGAGTTGTCCCCCTTCGCGGAGGGGGTAAAGCTCCGCAACGAGCGCCGCCGAATGGCGACGGATGCCGATCCGAACCAGGAATTCAACCAGGCCGACGCCATTACAGACGCGCGCGAGGAGCAACTCGACGAGACCAAGAAGAACGTCCGCGTGATCCGGGACGCGATAAAAAACAATTGATTGGCGCTGGACAGTGGCCCCAGATGGCCATCCGTAAATGAACTGAGGAGATCGCGCGGCATGAAAATCCTACTGATCGTTTTTCTAGTGCTCGACCTCCTGCTGGTGGGCGCGGCGGTGGTGCGGTTCAACGCGGCGACGCCGCTTACGAAGCCGATGGTCGCGATCGGTCTTCCCGGTGGGTCCTCGGCGGATGGCGAGGCGCCGCCTTCGCGTGGCTCCATCGGCACAACCGGCACCGGCGGCGCGTTTGTGGAGGGCATGCGCGGCGGGCGTGCCGGCGACGCCGAGTCAACGGCCTTCATGACCACCACAAACCCCCACGGCAACGCCGACACCAACGCCAGCGCCGCCATCGACAAGGCCGAGAGCATCGAGGCCGGCCGCGAGGACGATCTGGACGGCGCCAAGAAAAAGATCGGCAAGATCGGCAAGTAGCTTCCCCTTTGGTTGACATCGGCTAAACCTCCCCATCGAATGCGCCGTCTTCTCTTCTGAACGGCAGGATTTGCCCGCGTGGCATCGCCGTGCCGGTGCGCGCCATACTTGGGGAGGGTAGTGCCATGAATCGCAGGGCCCTGACAATAACAGCCATCCTGATCGCGGCGTGTGTCGCCGCGGCACTCGTGTTCAACTTGCGAAAGGCGCCGGTGGTGGTGCGAGGTTCACCCGCGCCACAGGTCGTTGCCGAAGCGCGGGCAACGCCAGCGCCACTTATCGAAACGAAGCAGCCTGCCCAAGTCGCCCCCGCGACCCCGAGCGCCGAGCGCCTGAAGGAGAATCAGATCGAGGTGAAGGGGCGAGTGCTGACCGGTAGCACCCCGACTGCGGGAGCCGCCGTGAAGATCGTGGCCTACCAGCTCAAGCAAGCCGAAGTTACCGCGATGGCCCCC
>JBBQYG010000220.1:0-5921 GCA_038208905.1 Candidatus Sumerlaeia bacterium
CTTGGCCCTGATGCGCCGCATGATGGCGGCGCCCAGCACCTGCTCGAACACGTCGGTGTCCGCCACGTTGGCCGGCGGCTCCTCGAAGTCGGGAATCATGCAGGTGCCGGTGTCGATTCCCGCGTGCAGCTTGTAGCCGAATTGAAGCTTTCCCTTCTTGCCGCCGAAGGCCGTGCCCGCGTCGGGCCGCGATGGCTGCGCGGGGCCGGGGCGCGCCTCGTCTATACGCGACGTCGGCGCCGAGGCGGCTTGCTGCGCGGGCGCGTCTATACATGCGCCTGGCGTTGCGGCGACTGGCGATTCCGGCCGGGTGCCTCCGCGGGAGTTTCCTCGACGGCCTCCGACTTGGGCGGGCGCGTCGCCGCGCGGATCACCGTCGCGTCCACCACCCTGATCGCGCCCGGCTTCACGAAGAGCCCGCCTGCCGCGAGCTGGCGGTTGAACTCGGCGTGCGTCTCCTCGGGCAGGCCCTTCTTGCGCATGCGCGCGCGGAACTTCACCAGCGTCGTGTCGTCGGGCGCCGATTCGCCCGCGGGCAGCGCGAGGAAGCGGAGGAACGACAGGCAATCGCCCGCCTCCACCGACACGCGCACGTCCGACAGGTTGTATATCTGCTCGAGCAGCATCTTGAAGAGCACCACCGGGTCGATGCCGACCCACCCGCGCGCCAGCGCCGCGCGCACCGCCGCCCCGTCGATCATCGCCTCGATGGACTCCAGCGCCGCGTTGGCCGGAGTCCCCGCGATGACGCCGTCGAACGCGTCCTTTTGCCCCCGAATCCGAAACGCCGTGGCCGTATTGCTCCGCTAGGTCTTGCTAGGCGTATATACAGCAAGAATCGGGGCAGGGGTCGGAGGTTCCCTATTGCACGCCCCCCCCTCCCAATGCCAAAAACGCCACACTCCACGGGCGGCGAGGGGAATCGGTTGAGAAAGCTTGCATGGATTGCGTTGGTGGCGGGGCTGGCGGTGGCGGCGGGGGCGGGCGCGGAGGAGGCGACGACGCCGACGCTGGAGCTGGCGGCGGCGGAGCGCACTCCGGAGGACGAGGCCTTGGACATCCTGGCCGACGACGCCATTCTCCCGGCTGAGCAGCGGGCGCGGTTGCAGGCGCTCTCCAACGCGCATCCCGATTCGGCGGACATCTGGGCGGCCTATGGCGAGTGCCTGGCCCGCGCGCGGGAGGGGGAGTTGGCGCTGGCGGCGCTGGAGCGCGCCGTGCGCCTGGACCCCAAGCTCTATTCCCCGTGGTACTGGATCGGCATCGTCTATAAGCGCGGCGCGCCGAGCCCCGATCTGGAGCGCGCGGAAGCGGCCTTTATGGAGGCGATCAAGAATGGGGCGCCGCGCCCGGCCACGCTGAACGAGTTGGGCGTGACGCGCGCGATGCAGGGGAAGTTCAAGGAATCGGTGGAGGCCTGGCGCGCGGCCATCGAGGACGATCCCCAGTGGGGCGTGCTGTATAGCAATCTATTCAAGGCCGCCCTGCGATCGGGCGAGGAGAAGCTGGTCGCCCGTCTGATCGATGGCGCCATCGCGGCGCAGCGATTCGAGGAATCCGCCGTGATGATCTATGGCGAGCACCTGGTGCAGTCGGGCAAGGGCGCGGACGCGGCGGAGGTCTATCGCCGCGCCATCGCCGCGCATCCCGATCGTCCGCGCCTTCGCTATTACCGTGGCCTTGCCCTGGCGGCGGCGAAGAAGCGCCCGGAGGCGGAGGCCGCGCTGCTGGAGGCCCAGGCGATGGCGGCGGCGCCGGAGACTTCGGATCGCGAAATCCTGCAGGCGGCGGAGTGGGAGCTATTCCGCCTGCGCAATCCCGGCGACGAGAAGGATTTCCAGAAGGCTCGCGAGCTTGTGTTTGCCCAGGAGGAAAGCGCAAGCCGACGCGAGAAGAACCTGAAGCGCGCCATCGAATCGCTGACCAAGCTGGCGGCGAAGCATCCCGATTTCTGGAACGCCTACTTCGCCCGCGGCGTGGCGTATAGACGTCTCGACGACCGCGCGTCCGCGCGCGCCGACTTGGGGAAGGTCCTGTCGATCCGATCCGACGAGCCCAACGCCACGATGGAGTTGGCGCTGATGGATCGCGACGACTACAGATTCGAGGAAGCCGCCAACGGCGCGGAGGCCGCGGTAAGGCTGGCCCCGCGCGATCCCATGTTTGCAATCAACGCGGGGCTGATCATGCTGGAGGCGGGCCGTTGCGAGCGCGCGTGGGAACTGTATCGCGCGGCGATCCGCATGGTGGGCGAGGAGAACGCCGCCGTCCTGCGCGTGGAACTGGACGCGCGCTGCGCCGGAAAGGAATCCACCCGTGAGTGAACCCCTCCCCGTTGCGACACCCGCGCGATCCACGGTCCCCCTCGCCGCCGCCGCGGCGGAGATCGAGTTGCTGATCCGCGCGCGCTATCCCATCCTCGCCGTGCAGTCGTGGGAGGAGGAGCGCGTGATGACCAACCTCCAGGCCGTTGCCGACAACCTCGGCAAGACGCTGATGGAGTGGTCGATCACGCGCGGCCTGCTGCGCTATCGCGCGGCGATGTCGCCCAAGACGGAGGGGAAGAAGGGCACCCGCGATCCCGTGGTGGTGCTGCGCGAAATCCTCGACATCAGCGAGCCGGCCATCATCGTACTCAAGGATTTCGACGGTTTCTTCAAGGAGTCCGCCGTGAAGCGCGGCCTGCGCGATTTGGCGCTGGCGCTGCGGTTCACGTACCTCTCCGTCGTGATCCTCGCGCCGCCATTCACCATTCCCCGCGAGCTTGAGAAGGACCTGACGATCGTCGATTTTCCACTGCCGAGCCTGGAGGAGCTGGAAGACCTGGTCAAGCGCATCGAGGCGGAGGTTTCCCAGAGCACCGACTTCCAGATCACGCGGGTGGAGGAGGAACGCCGCCGCATCCTGGAGGCCGCGCTGGGCCTGACGCTGGCCGAGGCGGAGAACGTCTTCGCCAAGACGCTCGTGAAAACGGGACGACTCGGGCAGGAGCAAATCCCGATCATCTTCAGCGAGAAGCGCCAGATCGTCCGCAAGAGCGGCCTGCTTGAATACGTGGACGTGAAGGAGAGCATCGACGCGATCGGCGGGCTGGAGAACCTGAAGCACTGGCTGCTGCAACGCCGCATCGCCTTTACCGAGCGCGCGCGCGAGTTCGGCCTGCCGACGCCGAAGGGGCTGCTGCTCACGGGCGTGCAGGGTTGCGGCAAGTCGCTCAGCGCCAAGGCCGTCGCGGCGCTCTATCGCATGCCGTTGCTGCGGCTCGACATGGGCGCGATCTTTGGCAGCTATGTCGGCGAGTCGGAATCCCAGATCCGCCAGGCGCTCTCCCTCGCCCAGAGCGTCTCGCCCTGCGTGCTCTGGATCGACGAAATCGACAAGGGCCTTGGCGGACTCAAGGGCTCGGGGTCGAGCGATTCCGGCACCACGCAGCGCGTCTTCGGCACGCTGGTCACGTGGATGCAGGAGAACGACAAGCCGGTCTTTGTGGTGGCGACGGCAAACAACATCACCGTGCTGCCGCCGGAGATCCTGCGCAAGGGCCGCTTCGACGAGATATTCTTCGTGGACCTTCCCGACGCGAAATCTCGGCGCGGAATATTCGCGATTCACCTCTCCCGGCTGAAGCGCGACCCCGCGGCGTTCGACGTGCGCGCGCTGGCGGAGCTGACCGATGGCTTCAGCGGCGCGGAGGTCGAGGCCGCCGTGATCGCGGGGCTGTTCCGCGCGCTGGCCGAGGACCGCGAGCTGGAAACCGGCGACATCTCCGCCGCCATCGCGGAGACATTCCCCCTCTCCTTCACCATGCGCGAGGAGATCAACCGCATCCGCGACTGGGCCAAGGGCCGCGCCCGCAGCGCCGACGCTCCCGCGGAGGGCGCCGCGTGATCACGTATAGACAGGCGCTGGACCTGATCCTGGCGCTCCCCTTCGACGCCGGAATGGAGATGTGTCCGCTGCTGGATTCGGTGGACCGTTTCCTGGCGGAGCCAGTCGGCGCGCCGTGGCCGATGCCGCGATTCGACAACTCCTCCATGGATGGCTTCGCCGCGCGCGCGGAAGACTTGCACGACGCCACCACCGACCATCCCGCGCGCCTCTCCATTGTTGGAGAGAGCGCCGCGGGCCGCGCGTTTGCCGGCGAGGCTGCTCCGCGCACCGCCATCCGCATCAGCACCGGAGCGCCCGTGCCGCCCGGCTATGACGCCATCATACCCATCGAAAACGCCCGCCTAGTGGGCGAACGCGATGTGGAATTCCCCGCGCCCGCCGTTGCCGGGCGGTATATACGCCGCCGCGCCAGCGACGTGGCCGAGGGCCAGGCGCTCTTTGCCCGCGGCGCCCGCGTCACGCCCGCCGTGCTCGCGTTTCTCGCATCCTTCAACATCCCCGCTGTCCGCGTGGCGCGGCGCCCGCGCGTGGCGATCCTCACCGGAGGGGATGAAATCGTCGCCCACGGCGCGCCCCTCGGCGAGGGCCAGATCGTCGGCTCCAGCCTCTACTATCTGGATGCCGAACTGCGCGCCTGCGGCTGCGAGCCGCGCGTCTTTGGCATCGCGCGCGATCACCTTCCCGACCTCCGCGCGCTCTTTTCCGAGGCTCTCGCGTGGGGCGATATTCTCGTCACCACCGCCGGTGTCTCCGTCGGCCCCCACGATCTCATGGGCCGCGTGGTCTCCGAACTCGGCGGCGCCACGATCCTCCACCAGGTCGCCATCCGCCCCGGCAAACCCATGCTCGTCGCCACCTACGGCGCCAAGGTCCACTTCGGATTCCCCGGCAACCCGGTCTCCACGTGCTGCAATTTCGAGATATTCCTCAAGCCCTTCCTCCGCCGCGCCTTCGGAATTGAGCCGACAGTCCGCCCCACCGAAACCCGCATCGCCGCCGGGCGATTCGACGCCGACCCGCGCCGTCTTTTCTTTGTCTATACAATCATCGACGGCGACACCGCCCGCCCCCTGCCAAACCAGAACAGCGCCAACCTCCTCCTCCCCGCGATGGCCAACGCGCTGGCGATCATCAAACCGGGTGACACAGTGGAGACGGGCGAGGCGGTGGAGGTGTTGCGAGTGGGGGAATAGGGGGCCTAGATTGTCGTGCACCAACTGCTCGAGTCGTTCTCGATAGACATGTCGCATTCCAAAGTAACTTGGGCGTCTCGCCCGAGCCTTCCAAAGTAACTTGGGCGTCTCGCCTGAGCCCCGTCGGCATCTGGGATTCCCCGTGGCCGCGTCCTCCTACGGCGCAGGCGAGACGCCCACGCTACTCTTTCGACGCCGCCAAAACCCAGAGCCCCCTCCCTGCTTGGCCCAAATCCTGCACTCCCGCCAGCACGACTCTGCAAGCGCTGCGTCAAACTGTCGCCACGCGGCGGCGTCACCTGATGTCACCCCATCCCCCAGGAGAAGACTGTCATGAGATCAACTGTGTATCTGGCCGTTCTGGCCGCGGGCCTCACGCTCGCCGGCAATGAAGGCGTGATGGCCCAGAGCGCCGGAAAGCCAGCGGCAGCCGCCGCGAAGCCGACCGAAGCCTCCGCCACCGCAACGAAGCCCAACCGCGCCGTGATCCATGCCTCCGCCGCGGAGACTATGCCGGTCACGGTGGGCGAGGCGCTCCCCGCGATGGGCCCGCTGAAGAACGCCGAGGGCGCGCCGGTCAGCCTTGCCGACGCGACCAAGGGAAAGACGAGCGTCATTGTGCTCTATCGCGGCGGCTGGTGCCCCTACTGCGTGACCCACATGGCCGACCTGGCGCGGATCCAGCCCGACCTCGCCGCACAGGGCGTGCAGCTTCTGGCGATCTCGCCCGACTCCCCCGCGACCCAGAAGGCCTTCGCCGCCGAACACCCCCTCCCCTACACGCTCCTCTCCGACAGCGACCACAACGCCATGAAGGCCCTCGGCGTCGCCTTTGCC
>JBBQYG010000221.1:0-5913 GCA_038208905.1 Candidatus Sumerlaeia bacterium
GGCGGTGGCCAGTGCGGACGCGTCATGGGCGGGGGGATGAGGGGGAGCGGCAGGCGTCCCTGCCGATGGTCCCGTGGGCGGGGGGGTGACGTGGTCTCGAGTTCCACGCCGCACCCCGGCCGCCCAGGGGAGTTCATGCAAACCCCTCTACTTATAGAGACGCGTTTTTGGAGAAAAAGTGCGCCATATCTAGGTAAATCTAGGTATGAACCCGGCGGACTAGTGCAAGTTGCACAAAGCGGCGTGCGGTCCGGACATCGACGGTTCTCCAAGTATGCCTCTGAACGGGGGAGGTCCGCGGGAAAATGCAGCTTCCGTCGCGCGCAACCTTCACCCCTCCCCTGTGCGCACGCACAGGGGGAGGTATTGCGAAACCGCTGCTCCCATCGCGACCAACCCTCACGTCTCATGCTGCACGACGGCGCCACGGCGGGCGGCCGGCCCGTCTCGCCGGGAGAGGGGCTTATTGTCGTGTGCGGAAGCCCCACAGGCAGTTTCTGATGCAGTAATTCCCTGGGGGGCGCCCCTGTCAGCCGGTGCGCTGAGGAGAGGGGATCAACGCGCTGCAACACGGCTTCACCGAGCCTTCAACCGGATCCCGTATGACAGGAGGAGGTGTTGGTGCATACGCTGCTTCCGTTGCGCATAGCTCGCACCCCAACCCGTCGGGCAGGGAGGAGCGCGACTGGCGTCCACCCGCTAACGCGCGACGTTGCACCATGAGCGGCCGATACGAATTACTCCCCGACGGGAGTTGGTGGCCGAATGACGCGCGGGGTCGGCGTCGGTAGCGGGCCGGCTGGCGGCGGCGCCGTCGGCGCGGTGATCGGAATGGTCGTGGGCACGGCGGTCGGCACGATTGTCGGAAGAGCCGTTGGAACAGCCGTCGGGACCACCACAGGGATCGTGGTTGGGATCGCGACACCGGTGGCGGTCGGGACTGGTGTCGCCGTGGAGAGGGGGGCGATGGTGGGCGCTGGCGGTGGGGCTGGCGGCTCGGTCGCGGTGGGGACGGGTAGGCTCGTCGCCGTGGGCGCGATGATGATTTGCGGCGTCGGGGTCGGCAAAGCGCCATCTGGCGTGGCGAGGCTCTGCTCGGCAAGCGCGGTGGAGATCGCCTCGATGTCCGCCCGGGGATCTCCCGCCGGGGCGACGCCAGTCACGGCGAAGAGCCGCAGCCCGCTGCTGAAGTAGAAGGTGTACTCCGTGCCGTTCACCGCCCGCCCGGCGAGCGCGGCGCTCCGTTCGCCCAGGCCGATGGCCAGCTCCGGCTGCAGGCGCGCGCTCTGCGCCCGCGCTTCGGCGAACGATGTCACCGCGTCAGATGCAGACTGGGCGTCACCGAAGCGGTGGACGCTGATGTCGACCCAACCCGTGCCACCCGGTGGCGGATCGCAAGCGAATTGGCGGTAGGCGCCTTCCAGCCAGCCGAGCTCCTCGATCATGGCCGTGGCCTCGGAACCACCAGCCAGCCGCTCGACGACACCGGCCGCATCGAGTGAGCCTTCTCCTTCGACGCGGAAGCAACCGGCATCGCCCAGCGACAGCGCTTCTGGCAGCAGGCCGGCGAGCGACGTGGGAACGATCTGGGCCGCGACCGTCGCTGGCGACGGCAGGTCGGCCCGCTCGATGATCCCCCGCGCGATCTGCTCGGGGGAGAGTATCGGCGATCCTGTGGCCGAGGCCGCGCTGATCCGCAACAGGAGCGGGCCGGAGCGGACGTAGAGGGTGGAGTCGAAGGCGTCGCCGATGAAACCATTGAGCGCGCGGGCCTCGTCGCCGATCGGCGTCAGGTTGCGCGCCTCGTTCTGGCCGGCAGAGGCGGCGCGATCCTGCACGAAGAAGGGGAGCGCCGCCGCCGCGTTCTCGGCACTGGCGAAGCGGGTCAAGCTGATTTCGAGGGTGGCCAACGGCGCGCCAGAGGATGAGCGGTCGCTGCTCTGGTAGACGCGGAAGGCGTTCTCCTGCCAGTTCGATGCCGCGAGCTGGCGCGCGGCCGCATCGACATCGGAGAAGGCGTTGGCCTGCTCATCGAGCGTGCGCGAGCGATCGTCGCTGATCTGGAAATCGCCCCCGATCTCCGTGACGGTGGGGAGCAGATCGCGCAGCGCGGTGTCCTGGGCGACCACGCCCATCGCCCGCATGCCAGGAATGAGCAGCGTCACGATCGCCATCGCCACAAGGAAACGCATGCACCGGCTCCTGAGTCTGTTGGATCGCGCGAATCAGTGATAGAACGCGCGGTGCTGGCGTGGGGTGTCGGGGGACGGGGGACGGAGGACGGGGGACGGAGGACGGGTGACGGGTGATAGGGTGATAGGGTGATAGGGTGATAGGGTGATAGGGAGGACGTTCGCTCACGACTTACGACTTACGACTTACGACTTACGACTTACGACTTACGACTCCTCGACTCCCGACCCCCGACTTCATGCGTCCAGCCGGGCCGCGAGATCGCGGAAATCCCGTGCTAGCAGAGCGAAGGGGTGTTCCGGCTCCAGATCGGTTGTCTGGTCTGGGCCGTGCTCGGTGGGGCGGGGCACGAAGGCGGTTTGCAGACCGCACGCCGCCGCGGCGACGAGATCGCCGTTGTGGGCGGCCACCATCATCACCTCGCCCGGAGGCAACCCCAGCGCTTCCGCACTCCTGAGGTACACCTCCGGTTGCGGCTTGTAGGCGCGCGCTATCTCCGCGCCGAGGATGGCGTCCCAGGGGAGGCCAGCCCGTTTGGCCAGGTTCACCATCAGGGCGATGTGACCATTCGAGTTCGGGGCGATCACATAGCGGCGTTTCAGGCGGGTGAGACCCTCGACCACATCGGGCCAGGGATCGAGGCGATGCCAGGCGCGGGTGAGGTCCTCTCGCTCCATGTCGGAAAGGCTCTCCAGACCAAACGTGGGCAGGATGGCGTCCAACCCCGCGCGGTGCAGCACATCGAGCGTCACCCAGGGCCGCTCCCCGCCGCGCACCGTCGCCATCTGCGGCTGGTATTGATCCCGCCAGGCATCGGCAAAGGCCGGCCAATCGACCCCGCCGACGCCCAGCCTGCTCCCCAGTTCCTCCCCCTCGCGGGCGATGCTCGACCGCCAATCGACGCAGGTGCCGAAGACGTCGAAGAGGAGGGCCTTTGGGAAACATCGTTGAGCCATCGTGGCTTCATCCGGCCGCGTTGGTGAACGTGAGTCCATGCGCCAAAGGTCCCTTGCTTTCGCAATAGCTGTCTATTCCGAACGCTAGCGGATCAGAGACGCGCGCGATTGCATTGACCAAGCTTGGCCTCCATTGATTAGGGAAAAGGAGTTGGCAGGTTTTCGCGCAGCCAGTCTGCATAAGGGAGATTCGATTCTCCAGTTGAAAGCTCATTAATGTAGGTCTGTTGAGTCCCTTCGTAGAAGTTAAGCCACGTCTGGCAAACATCTGAAGCCATGCTTGCGAAGATCGCCTCTGCCCCAACCCCTACCGTGTACAGTTGATCCCCGAGGCTGGCTGTTGCCGGTGTCGGTACGTAACCACCTTGATCGAGCAGAGCAATCCAAAGTGACTGCGGGTCGAAGAACGTCATTCCTGGCGCCCCGAGTTGTACGGCCAATTCGTCATATAGATCCGCAACTTCTGGGGCGGCATGATTCCCTGGCCAAGAGACCCCAATGAATCCACGCAGACGATGATCGAAGTTGAACTGCGTTGCTGACAATGAGGGATCCCAAACGCCGACCACATTTGTCGTACCAAATCCACCGAACCATAGACGCGGGTCCGAGGGGTCGTAAGCGGCAACCTTATGATCCAGACTCTCTCCAAATATGAGGCACGAATAGCACGTCGGTGGCAATCCCCGCTGACCTTCGACTGCCATCCAGTTCTCCCAGGTCCAATTGACGGGGAATCCATTCAGTCCAATGGCTCGTGCCGCGGTAATGTTTGCAGCATCCTCCGCATCCTTATCGAAACCGGGGTCATCTGCGGATAGTTCTTCAAGGCAGGCAACTTCGCCTGGACCATCCAGTCCGGCAATGTAGCCACGATAGCCCGGATATCCTGGATATAGCTCGACCATTGTACAAGTCGTGACCTCTTCTGCAACGGTTGAAATTGGGGCCAGTGTAGGAATGCGCGCGATTGGCGTTTCGGTAGCGCGCGGAGTTGAGGTAGGTTGCGGTGCGCGTGTCGGGACCTGCGTAGGAGCGTGGGTGGCCGTTGCGACGGAGGTGGTAGTTGGAATTGGAGTTGTCGTCGGAACGGCAATAGGTGTTGGACTAAAAGTCGCTGTAGGCGGTGGAGTCGTAAGGGTGACTGACGTTGGATATGGCGTTAGAGTGGGAGCACCCGTATTAAGATCAGTAGAGGGTATCTGAGCAGACTTGATGAGGCCGAGTACATAGAGCGCAGACGAGACGTACTCGACGTTCGGTCTGGGGTCACCAAATGGTGCGACACCAGTTACGCGGAAGAGGAGCGGACCAGCACTCACATAGAGCGTGTACTCCATTCCGTTGATGGCGGGACCAGCTAACGCAGCATTCGCTTCGCCAAGGTCCATCGCGGGAGCTGGCAGCAGCGACGTTCCAAGCGCTCGTGAACTCGCGAAAAACGCGACGGCTGCATCGGCTGAGGAGGCGTCACGAAACCGGTGAACGCTCATGTCGATCCAACCGACACTTCCTGGCCGCGGCGTGTCACAGCCGAACTGGCGATATGCGCCGTCCTCCCACCCCAATGACTGTAACGTCGTCGACGCATCGGGAACACCAGGGAACCGATCGACTACCTCGGTGAAGTCGAGCGTGCCTTCGCCATCGATGCGAAAACAGGCCGCGTTATCGAGAGGCAGGGTGTCAGGAATGTAGTCACCAATTGGCAGTTGTCCACCCTCAGATGAAGAAACCAATGCCGCGTTTTCGATAATGTCCTCCGCGATGCGGTCGGGCGATGCAACTGGGGATCCGACAGCGGCCCTCGCACTAATTCGCATTAGCAGCGTTCCTGAACGAACGTAAAGCGTGAAATCGTATCCGCCCGGGATCATGCCGTTGATAGCCCGAGCTTCGTCGCCGACAAGACGAGGGGGTTGCGTTTCATGCTGATTGAGCAACGCGGCGCGGTCCTCAAGAAAATAAGGGAGCGCATTTGCCGCGTCATTCACAGATGCGAAACGTGTGAGGCTGATCTCGATGGTTGAATCGGGCGTGCCATTCGCCGTGTCTAGGGATGTCTCATAGAAGCGGAAGGCGTTGCCTTGCCATCCCCAGTCGGCGAGCCAGCGTTCAGTCGCCGTCGGATCGGCAAACGTTGCGGCTTGCTCGTCAAGCGTTCTCACACCCTCGTCCGCGACAAACACTGCGGTCGAAATGTCCCCCGCCTTGGGCAGGAGATCAAGCAACTGGGAGGCTTGTGCCGTGCCTGGGCTCGAAGCATTTACGAACAGCATCAAGATAATCACCACGAGTGACAAATGCTTCCGCATCCAGTTGCTCCTTCAAACCCCTGCCCCGCCCGAAGCACCAATCCTAATTCGTCACTGGAATCCGTGGTCAGCCGTACCTCATCCTGGACGACCGTGCCATCGGCCAGGGTCTGCCGGAACACTATCTCGACCGTCTCCACATCCTGGCTTAGCAGTGCCTACTCAATGAACAATCGTTCAACGAAGCAGTCTAGTACGCTTATAAAGCAAGCCCCATTGCCGAATAGATCAGGGATACCGTGCGATCTGTTCCTCGACGAATGCCTCGTCTCGCCCAAAAAACCAGCGCCAGACTCCCTCGTCTCGCACCAGACGGATGACCCCTTCGGTTTCCTCGTCATCCTCGAACCGTTGACGGAACGAGACTTCAGCCGTGCTGGGATACACCTTGCCAGTTACGTCCCAGGTCCATTCCACCAACTGCACATCGTCAACCGTCATCCAGATCG
>JBBQYG010000222.1:0-5846 GCA_038208905.1 Candidatus Sumerlaeia bacterium
CTACGGAACCGACGGCCAACGGACAGTAGCGATCAGGGAGTCTTCCTCGCACCGCCACGCGTGCGGCTCCGCGCCATCCCAGAGCGCGTAGTCGCCCTCGCGCGCGAGGACAACTTCCTTGCCGGAGAATTCAAGCACGAAGCGGCCCCGCACCAGGATGCTCAATGTTCGAGCCGCGCTGCGCGATGACACCGCCTCGCGCCGTTCCCCCGCGAGGTGGTGTGCCCATTTCACTTCCACATCGGTCGAGTGCAGTGCCGAGTCTGGTTCCGCGAAGTGGCCGAGGAGCCAGCCGCGTCGTGCCTCTCCTTCATCTGCCGCGTTTCCAATTTGAAATGGCATGGGGGTCAGTCCGAGTAGGTCTTGAAAGGAGGAGTGTCCACTTCCGCAGGGTCATCTTCCAGCAGGAAGCGAATGCGGCGGCCATAGAGGAAGGCGACACCATCGATGTATCGCCGCCAAGTCAGCACATTTGTCACGGCAAAGAGCGCTCCCAGAATCGCAACCGCCAGCGGTGTCACGATCCAGTCGTCGGGCAACACGCGCAACACGCCGGCAAGGCCGTAAATCATGAGGAAGCCGGCGAAGCTCGCCGCCAGCACGAGGGAGAACAGCGCCATTCCCCGGCATAGGAACACAAGCAGATAGACAAGGCGCGCGGTCAGCTCGAACGTGCAGAGAAAGGAAATCGCAAAGAGCGCGTAGGCCGTCCAGCCGACCTCGACAACCGCTTCGCGAAAGCGGGGAAGGAGCGTCGTCGCGATGGCGAGAGCGCTGAGCGCGGGCGCCAGGCTCCCCACGTAAAGACCACCGACAATCTCCGCGTGAGAGAGCCGACTCGCCTGAAGCTCCATCGGCAGCGCGTCGGCGAAGTACTTTTGGAATCCCAGATACTGTGCCATCCCCAGGTAGAGGAATGCGGGAACGCCAATCCAGATCGCCAGCTCGTCGATGTATAGACGCGCCGGAAGACCCCCCATCAGGATGCCCGCGATGGTGGAGGCGAGCGCGGTGATGACGATCGGGGGAGCAAGCCTTCGCACAATCCCGCCCCGCCGGTTCAGCAGCAGCGCACGGACAACGAGCGGGTTTCCGATCAGTTCCCGCACTTGGCCGCCGATGCCGATCACAGCGACCGCTCCGCCAGCAATGCAACCGGCCTCGCTCGCGCAATTGGCAGGGTGAAAATCAGCGAGGGAATCGCGGCAAAGAGCAGGCTGAATGCGCAGATCGCCAGTGCCACCCATGGGGAGAAGGCGAACGGATTCGCGGGGAGAATAGAGAGTTCGGCGAATGAGGCGAGGCTGCCGCTGAGCGCACGCGACGCGCCGAGGACAATCAGCGTCGCGGCAATCATCGAGGGAATCGCCGCCGCCAGCGCGTGACCCGCCGCGAGCACCAGGACACCGCCGCGGGAAAGTCCGGTTGCCCGGTGAAGCCCCCATGCCGCGCGGCGCTCCCGGATAGCCGCTGCTGTTGTCGTGAACACGCCGACCGCCGCCAGCGACAGCACCGTTGCAAGGCCGACCCACAGGATTCCCTCCAGCGTTGTCACGATCCGCAGGTAGCGGTCGAGCACGTCCTTCTGCGCCTCGAAGCGCAGCTTCAGCGACTCGGCCTTGAGGCGCACGGCCTCCGCTCCCTCCGGAGAAGCGAGGTCGAGATGGAGAACCGAGTAGTGTCCCTCCGCCTTCGCCGAAAACGCGCGATTAAACTCCGCCATCGTCTCCATCGGAATCATGACACCAAAGAGCAGCGGATTGGGCGTGATGCCCACAACCCGCGCGCGCACCGTTCGTGGCTTGGCCGAGGTCGGTGCGAGACCAATCGTTGATTCGCCGAGGAGTATGTCGAACTCCACGCCAAGCAGCGCGCTGCGGCTCAGCTTCGGCAGGCCGGAACTCTCCGCGAGCCCGAGATTGTAGGCATCGACGAAGTACTCCGAGATGAGGGCGGGGACTGGCTCCCTGTCGGTGGGGGAGGGCGGAAACCCTCCGGGGATTACGATGTTCTTCGCCACCAGGTCGCGATCCACGCCGAACATGATGATGTCGGTGACGAAGCCCCCGCCAAGCGATTCCATGCTGAACTCGGCGGAAACAGGAAAAGCCGCGGGCATCTGGCGATAGATTTTGGCGATCTCCGGCATGGCGCGGAGGGCCTGAAACTCGGGCTCCCCGATCTTGGGGCCCTCCAGCTTGAAGAGGAAGATATCCGACGAGGACGGCCTGACGATGACCCGGCTCTCTGGAAACATCGCGCGGAGGCGTGGGCGGATCTCCGCGTGCAGAAACATGATCGCCGCGAAGGCGAGACCAAAGAGCGACGCGCTGAGCGTGATGCAGGCGATCAGGATGCCGAGCCGCGCGCGCTGGGAGAGCACGTCGCGCCGGACGAGCCAGAGCCACGCCCCCGGCGTCACGGCGAAAGGCCGAGGCGCCGCCGAGCGCTATCGAGCGTGTTGCCAAGCAGCATCGCGATCGTCAGCGGCCCAACCCCGCCCGGCACGGGCGTGATGGCGCCGGCGATGGGATGCACCGCCTCGAAATCCACATCGCCGACGAGGCGATAGCCTCGCTTGGCGGTGGGATCCTCAATGCGGTTGATTCCAACGTCGATCACCACGGCGCCGGGCTTCACCATGTCGGCGGTCACGAAGTTCGCCTTCCCGATTGCCGCCACCAGAATGTCGGCCTGACGCGCCACCGCCGCGATGTCGCGCGTGCGGCTGTGGCAAAGGATCACCGTGGCGTCGCCGCCGCGCCCCTTGGCGGAGAGGAGCTGCGCCAGCGGGCGCCCCACCAGGTTACTCCGCCCGATCACCGCCGCGATGCGTCCCGCCGTCTCGAACCCCCCGCGTATCAGCAGCTGCTGGACGCCGAGGGGCGTGCAGGGGACGAATCCCGGCAGCCCGCTGGCGAGGCGGCCCGCATTCAGCGGATGGAGCCCGTCCACGTCCTTATCGGGATCGATGGCAAGGATGACGCGCTGCTCGCTGATGTGCGCGGGGAGGGGTAGCTGCACCAGAATGCCGTCTATACGCGGGTCTGCGTTTAGGCGGACTATCTCGGCGATGAGTTCCGATTCCGATATCCCGCCATCCAGATCGATCTGAGCGGAATGGAATCCCGCCTCCCCACATGCCTTCGCCTTGGAGCCCACATAGGCCTTCGACGCGGGGTTCTCGCCCACCAGGATGACCGCGAGTCCCGGCGGGCGGTGACCTGCGGCCGTCATCGCAAGCACCGCTTCGGCGATCTCGTGCCGGATGTCCTCTCCCACTGCCTTGCCATCGATGATCCATGTTTCCGCCATTGTTTGCCCTATCGCTTCCAGCGGATGGTTTTGCCGGGAAGCTTCCCCGTGACTTCGTCGTCCGTCACCACAGGAACCCCATTCACCAGGACAGCCTTGAAACCGGTGGCATAGTGGTGGGGATCCTCAAAGGTGGCGTTGTCCGTGACCTTTTCCGGATCGAATATTACGATGTCCGCCACCAGTCCCTCGCGCAGCAGCCCACGGTCGCGAAAGCGGAACGCCGTCGCGGGCATGCTCGTCATCTTGCGAATGGCATCCTCGAGTGTGATGATTTTCCGCTCGCGGACGTATCGGCCGAGCACGCGCGCATTGGTTCCATAGCCGCGCGGGTGCGGCACGCCCTCGCCAAAGGCACGCACGCCGCTATCCGACGCGACGCCCACCAGTGGGGAGCGCATGATGTTTTCCACCTGGCTCTCGTCCATCGTGTGATAAACCATTCCGGCGCCGCCCTTGATATAGATGTCGGCGATCACCTCGAATTGGTCGTCCATGGTGACCGCGGGCCACTGCTCCCGGGGGAGGGAGCGCCAGTCCACATCATTGCCCTTCTCCGCGCGTAGTTTCAGCACCTGAGCGACTTCCTTCAGGTTCAGACCGTTGAACTCGGGATAGGCTCGGGTCGAGGCGATCTGGGCATAGGCCATATCCTTGCGCTGGTTCGCCACTTCGTGGCTCTGGCGCATTTCCTCGATATAGCGCTTCCGCGTCTCCGGCTGCTGGAGTTTCTTCTTTGCCTCGTCGCCGCCGTCGGCCTGCACCCAGTCAGGAAACAAAACGCCGATGTTGGTGCTCGACGCGGTGTAGGGATACTGGTCAACCCATACTTCGATGCCGCGTGCTCGCGCCTCGTAAACGCGGGCGAGCGAGACATCGCTCCCGCCCATCTTTGCCTCGGCAAGGCGTGGCATCTTGAAGTGGGAAATCTGCACGCGGCTGCCGGTTGCCTCGGCCACCTCGATGGCTTCGTCAATGGCCTCCAGAATGCCACTCGCCTCGTTGCGCATATGCGTCGCATAGATACCGCCAAACTCCGCCACTACCTTCTGGAGTTCAATGATTTCCGCCGTATCGCTGTACTTGCCCGGAACATAGATCAATCCGGTGGACATGCCGACGGCGCCTTCCTCCATCGCCTTTCGGGCGATACCGCGGGCCTTCTCCCACTGGGCCTCGTCCAGGGCTCCGGCCTTGTCGCCCTTTGCCGAGCGCAGGATCGAGTTGTGTCCGATCAGCGTGGAGACGTTGAGCGCCACGCCCTCTGCATCGAGCCTGTCGAAGTATCCCTTCACGTCGATCTCGCTTCCGCCGCAATTCCCAGTCACGATTGTCGTGACGCCATTGCGCGTGAAGTTTTCGGCGAGCGGCTGGCGGTGGAGCCCGCTGTCTGCGTGGGTGTGCACATCGATGAATCCCGGCGCCACCACGGCGCGACCGGCGTCGATGGTCTCCGTGGCTGTGCTGCCGGCCAGGTCGCCGATGGCGGCGATCTTGCCGTCGCGGACTGCCACATCGGCATAGAACCAATTGCTGCCCGTGCCGTCGATCACGCGCCCGTTGCGGATCAGCAGGTCGTAATCCGACTGCGCCGGGGAGGTGGCCGCGCCCAGCATGATCGCGGCGATCATCGTCGCCCCGCGTCCGATCTTACAAGTCAGCATGTGAATGTTCCGTCCTCGGTTTGATAGGCAATCTTGACTGTGGCAGAGCAATGAGGCAAGCGCACTCGACGGGTCAGATCCATTTGCTGCGGCGGAAAAAGATCAGCAGCCCCGCGGCGGTGCCGACCATGAGCGCGATCGAAAATGGATACCCGAAATACCACCCCAGCTCCGGCATGTTCCACGGAGAGGCCTTCGTGTCGAAGTTCATCCCATACACAGCGGCGATAAAGTTGAGCGGCATGAATATCGCCCCAATCACGGTGAGTACCTTCATGACCTCGTTGGTCTTTGTGCTCATGGTGGTGAAGTACAGGTCCATCAGGCTCGATGTCGCCTCCCTGTACATTTCCAGGATGTCCACGATCTGAACCGTGTGGTCATAGCAGTCGCGAAGGTGGATCAGCGTCTCCGGAGCGAAGTGCCCGGCATGGTCGCGGAGCAGCGAATTCGTCATATCGCGGAGCGGCCACGCGTTGCGGCGAATCACCAGAAGGTCTCGCTTGGCCGCGTGGATGCGGCTAACATGACTCTTGGGTGGGTTCTCGAATCCTTCCAGCTCCAGGCTTTCCAGCTGGTTGGACACATAGTCCAGGGTCGGGAAGAAGCTATCAATCGCCGTGTCGATCAGGTTGTAGAAAAGATAGTCGGCGCCGCGCCCCCGGATGAGGCCGAGGTGCTTGCGCAGCCGCTCTCGGATCGGTTCCAGCGAGGCGTTGGATGTCTCCTGAAAGCTGATCACAACGTTGCCGCAAAGGAACATGCTGAGCTGTTCCATCTGGCATCCGCCGTCGGGGAGGTCGATCGGCATGACGGCGAAGAGCTGGGCGGGATAGTCCTCCACCTTGGGCCGCTGGTGGGTATGCG